>NZ_JARCCY010000037.1:0-48626 GCF_039907775.1 Arthrobacter sp. CC3 | reverse complement strand
AGGCCGCGGACCAGGTACATGTTGGAGGACAGCGGCTGGCCGGTGATGGGGAAGTTCTCCACGGCGCGGAGCGTGTGCACACCCCAGTACGCGGCGGCAGGGACGTCGCGGTCACCCAGCAGGTCATGTTCGGAGCGGAAGTCGGCGGGGGTTGCGGTTGTGGTCATGGATATCCTTGGGACGTAGCTGGGGAGACGGGCTGGTAGGGGCGGCTAGGTTGCCGGGACGAAGTCGGTTGCGGTGAGCGTGCCGACGGGACGGCCGCCGCCCAGGACGGCACCGGCGGCGATGCCCGCCAGCGGTGCGGTGTCGACGTCGAGCGCTTCCAGTGCGCGGACGGTGACCGGCATGCGGGCGCGGTCCCCGCCGTCGGAAATTTTGACGGCCACGGCGCGGCCGTCCGGGAGTCCCACGAGCTGCACGCCTTCGAAGCCGTCCTTGGCCACCGCTCCGGGGAGCAGGCGCATCAGTTCGGTGACGTCGCGGCCCTCGCCCGCCACCATGTCGGGGTGCTGCATCATGGCGCGGCCGACGGCGGCTTCCGGGCTTCCGGGGTCAGTCACCGCAGCGGCGGCGAGGCGGCCGAACGCGCGGGCCATGCCGCGGAGGGTGAGGGCGAACAGCGGCGTGCCGCAGCCGTCGGTGCTGGTGCGCTCGGGCACTTCGCCGGTGAGGTCACGGACGGTGGCCGCCACGAGCTGCTGCAGGGGGTGCTCCGGGCTGAGGTAACCGCGGACCGGCCAGCCGTTGATGACGCATGTTGCGGCCATCGCGGCGTGTTTGCCGGAGCAGTTCTGGGTAACTTGGGTGGCTGTCCCGCCGTGACGGAGCCATTCTTCGCGTTCGTCCGGGCCGTACGGGAGGTCGGTGCTGTTTTCCAGGGCGGCTGCAGTCAGCCCGTGCATTTCGAGGATGCGGAGGGTGCCGTCGCGGTGGATTGCCGCCCCGGAATGGCTGGCTGCGGTGAGGGCAAGGAGATTGGCGGGGAGGTCTAAACCGGCGCGGACCATGGCCACGGCCTGCAGCGGCTTGAGCGATGACCGCGGGTAGAAGGGAGCCAACGGATCGCCGGCGGACACCAGCGTGCGGACGCCGCCGTCGGCGGATTCGTCCGGGGCGGTGGCGATTACTGAGCCGTAGTGGACGCTTTCCACGAGCCCGTCGCGGGTCTGCACGGCAAGCGGGGCGTGCAGCGGCAGGGCTGTCAGGTCCGGGGCCGGAGCGTGGGCATGGACGGGCAAGGCAGGGGAAAGCATGGAGTCCTTGGGGTTACGTGGTTCGGGTTACGTGCGGGCGTCGGTTGTGAGGTGCGCGTGGGTTGCGGCTATTGGCCGAGGATGGAGTCGAGGGCGGCGCCTACGGCCTGCAGGTGCTCCTGCATTGCGGCGCTGGCCTCGGCGGCGTTTCCGGATTCGATGGCGGCCAGGATCCGCTGGTGTTCCAGGTCAGAGGCGTGCTGGCGGTCTGCCACCATGTTGAGGGTTTCGGACTGGTGCGCCAGGGCGTCGCGGATGTCCGCCACCACGTTTTCGAACACCTGGTTGTGGCTGGCGCGGGCAATGGCTGCGTGGAAGCTGGAGTCGAGGGCCACCCAGGCTTCGGGGTCGTCCTCCGCGGCCATGGCGGCCACGATCTCCCGCAGCCCTTCCAGTTCCTCGGCGGTCCGGCGTTGGGCGGCCAGGCCGGCTGCCGGAACCTCGATGTGCGGGCGGGCCTCGGTGAGGTCCAGCGCGGAGTACTGGCCGAGCACCAGATCTTTGGCAACCCGGCTGGCCACGACAAATGTGCCGCGGCCGGTTTTGGTGGTGGTGAGGCCGAGGGCGTTGCAGGAGCGCAGCGCCTCGCGGACCACGGAGCGGCTCACCCCGTACTGCTGGGCGAGGGTGGCTTCGGAGCTGAGTTTGGCGCCGACCTCGAGTTTGCCGGACTCGATGTCCGCGCGGAGGACGTTGAAGACGGCCTCAGCCGCGCTGAGGCGGGCCAGGGGCTGCGGGTCACGTCGTCCGGCTGTCCGGCTGTCTGACAGGTTCACGCTTCAAATATGGCACGGGTCACATGGGGTGTCAACCTGTGACTCCAGGCCGGATTCAAGCCCTCGGCACGTTCGTTCCGATTTTCCCTTTACGCTGGCGGGCGTGCGCTCCTAGACTGGTAATCCAGCAAGAAACGGTACGTTCGTGCCTGTCGAGAGGGGTCCGGGATGACCGAAGCGTTCACCGACAGGCTCGCAGCGGAGGTCCGGGCCCGCCGGACCACCCTGCGGCTGACCCAGCACGACCTTGCCCAGCTTGCGGGAGTCTCGGAGCGGTTTGTCCGCTTTGTGGAACAGGGAAAGCGCAGCGTGCAACTGGATTCACTCCTGGCGCTGCTTGAAACGCTCGGCCTGGAGCTTCAGCTGGGCACCCGGACACGGGCAGCGGCGCGCGCCATCGACGGGCAGCTGCCGGAGGCCCGGCCGTGAGGCACCGCGTCGCGGATGTCTACAAGGCCGGGGTGCTGGCCGCCCGGCTGGAACGGCACGACGGCGGCACCAAGTTCAGCTACCTGCCGGCCTACCTCGCGGCGGGAGGTCCCGCCGTCGCCAGTTCCCTGCCGTTGAGTACCGAGCCGGTGCTGTCCGCGGCGGGGGCGGCACCCCCGTACTTCACGGGGCTCCTGCCGGAGGGCCGGCGGCTGAATGCGCTGCGGCGCTCGGTGAAAACGAGCGTTGACGATGAGCTGTCGCTCCTGATCGCGGCCGGCGCCAACCCGGTGGGTGATGTGCAGATTGTCGGCCACGGCGAGCCGCTGGACCCGGATGAGCACGCCGTCGAGCTGAACCCGAAGGCGCCGGTCGATTTCGACGCGCTGCTGGGCGATTCCGGCCTGATCGATCCCGTGGCGCTGGCCGGCGTGCAGGACAAACTGTCCGCCGGGATGATCTCCATGCCCGTTGCCAGCGCGGGCCGGCGCTACATCCTCAAGCTCAATGCGCCCGAGTTCCCGCATGTGGTGGAAAACGAGCTGGTGATGTTCCGTTACGCGGCCAAGCTGCGGATTCCACTGAGCAGGGTGCGGCTGATCCGGGACGTCGAGGGCCGGCCGGGGCTCCTGGTGGAGCGGTTTGACCGGATCCCGTTGGCCGGCGGTGCGCACGGTGCGGTGCAGCGGCTCGCCGTCGAGGACGGTGCACAGGTGCTGGCGCTGTATCCGGCGGACAAGTACAACGTGGCGTACGGGCGGGTGTGCCACGCCCTGGCAGAGTACTGCGCGGCGCCCTTGCCGGCGTTGCGGAACCTGGCCATCCAGGCTGCCTTTGCATGGTTGAGCGGGAACGGCGATCTGCACGCGAAGAACGTGTCCATGGTGCAGCAGCCGTCGGGGGAGTGGTCCATCGCCCCGGTCTACGACATCCCCTCCACCGTGGTTTACGGGGACAAAACGCTCGCCCTCACGCTGGACGGCAAGCGGACAGGAATCTCGCGGAAGCATTTTCTCGGCTGGGCAACCGGCCTGGGGCTGGCCGAGCGCGCCGCTGTTCAGGTGCTGGAGCTGGGGTTGAAGGCGTCAGGTCCGCTGGTGGCGGACCTGGAGCGGGGCACTGCTTTTGCCGGAACGAACGACGACGGCGCCTCACCGTTTTCGGCGATGGTCACCAGGTCATGGCTCAAGGAGCTCAAGCACCGGCGCAGGCTGCTCGAAGTGTAGGGGAAGCGGCGGCTAGAGGTGCTGGATGCCTGCGCGCTGCATCGCGTCCTTGTAGATTTCCACGCTCTTGCTCAGCAGCTCTTCCTGCTTGTTCGCCGAGACAGCGAACGCCCGGCCACCGAGGGCGCTGGCCTTGTAGATCTTGATGCCGGAGTTCTTCAGGGACTGGTGATAGGTCTTTTCGAAGAGGGTCAGGAAGGTCTGGGCATCCGTGCCATGCGCGATGATGGCCGAGACACGCTTGTTGATCTTCAGGAACTGGCGGAAGGGACGCAGGCCGTCCGTCTTTTCCTGGACGTTAAGGGCGGAGGGCAGATCGGGGTCGCGTACCCAGGGGTAGGCGTTCCACGGCATGACGTAGCGGGGGTCCAGTTCCACGATTTCGTAAATCGAGGTGGCCCTCCGGGCTGCTTCGTCGTCGTTGAAGTGGGACACGAAGCCCGATTCGGTGCCCTTGCCGGGGCTGACGTGGAGACTGACGATCCTGCATTCGTCCTCGTCATGGACGGGGTCGATGTACGGGACAACGGAGCCCGGCTTCTTTTCCATCAGTTCGTCGCAAAGCTGGGTTACAGCAGCGATGTTCGGTTCCTGCAGCAGGGCCTTTTTTTCGTCCCAGTCAATCGTCACGATTTCTCCCTCAGCACACGGCGTCCAGAATCAGGCGTCTGGTTCCACTCTACGCTTTTGGCCGGGGTTGATGTTCTGCGGATTTCCAAAAGCAGAAGTTATGGCGCCCCACCCGGGCTCCGCGGCAAGAGGCTCCCGGCCTATTTTCAGGCGGACCGAGCGGGCGTACGCTTAAAGCGCCTGCAGGTAACCGTTCAGATAACGCGGGCCGTTCGGGACATGTGAATGTCCGGGCCGTCTCCATAGCGAGATCGCGAAGGTACCTGCAGGTCTTTGTTGTTTAAGCGGTTCTTTGTGTTTGGCGCGCTGGCGATTCCCGCCGGGCGAGGGCGATCTGCGCAGCGACGCCCGTGCCGAGTTCTTCGGCGGGGACTCCCGCGCGGGCCTGTTCATGGCGCTGGCTTGGCAGCGGCGCTGGCCTAGCCAGGGCGGCGATCATTTCGGTGATCGACACCCCGTCCGCTGTTTTCGAAGCTCGTTCCGGCTCCTGCCCGCCGTCCATACATCAAGTGTCTCCGCGATCACCGACATTGAAGCAGGCACGGAGATGATGCGCGCACAACGAACGGCCGCCGCGCTCATCCGGCTAGAGTTTCCTTGGCGGCCGACGCCGTTCCCACGTTTACACGAGCCAAGGACCCCATCATGCTGGTCAACAAAAGGGCGCTCCGGGAGGACGGTTTCGCCGGCTTCAGGACCTTCGCGGAAGTCGACATCAACCGGATCCCGCAGGCGCCCGGGGTCTTCGCCGTTATCCAGCCTGAAGGATTCCAGGTCCAGTTCCTTGCCAAGAGCACCGCCGGGGTGTTCAAGAAAAAGGACCCCTCGCTCACCGCCGAAAAGCTCGCGGCCGAATGGGTCGACGGCGCGGAGGTCCTCTACCTCGGAAAGGCCGGGCCGGGAAGCAAAGGCAACCGCGGCCTCCGCCGGCAGATCCAGGAATTCCTGGACTTTGGCAACGGCAAGCCTCCCGGACACTGGGACGGGCGGCTCATCTGGCAACTCGCAAACACCAAGTCCCTGCTCATAGCCTGGAAAGAGTTGCCCGCCGGCGGGCTGAACCAGGCGGAGGCCGTATATCACGCAGCCTTCCGTGAGGAATTCGGCCGCCTGCCGTTCGCCAACCTGGTCCAAGCCCGGGTCAAGGGATAAGCGCCGGGCTTACGCAAGGGCCGTAGGTGTCCGTTCGCGCTGTTGTGGCACGACGGCGGGCGGTCCGTAGGGGCCGTAGGTGTCCGTTCGCGCTTGGTCAGGATCCGGACGCAACCGTCCCTCCGCCATCGAACGTCAAGCCGTCCGCGAACGTGAACCGGCCAGCAATGAGCGTTGCCGCCACCGGCATCGAGGCGAACACTTCGTCCGGGACGCCGAGCGGATCGCCGTCGAGCACCGCGATGTCAGCCGGGTCGTCCACCCTGATCCGGCTGCGCCCGCGGGCAGACGCCACCAGGGCCTCCTTCCGCGTGATTGCCTGTTCCGGGTGCCACGGTGCGCGTCCGTCGAGGCCTGACCTGGTGGTCGCTGCCGACATCGCGGTCCACGGATCCAGCGGTGCCACCGGGGCGTCCGAACCCAGGGCCAGCGTGGCCCCGGCGGCCAGCAGGGACCGCAACGGAAATGCCCTGTCGGTGCGGTCACCCCAGTTGGCGTCGGCGGCGTCGCGGTCATCGAGGGCGTGTGCCGGCTGGACGCTGGCGGTCAGGCCGAGCCGGCCAAAACGCGCGAAGTCCTCCTGCCGCACAAACTGGGCATGTTCGATCCGTCCGGTGATGCGGGCCGCCTCGAAAGCGTTCAGCGCCACCTGGTTGGCGGCATCGCCGATCGCGTGGACCGCAGGAACGAAGCCGGCCTCCCCGGCCCGGGCCAGCAGCGCCAGCAGTTCGGGCTCGCGGACCGTGAGCAGGCCCCGTCCGCCGTGCGGGTATGGATCCACGCAGTAGGCGGTCCGGGTGTTCAGCGAGCCGTCGATCAGCACCTTGAGCGGGCCCACCCGGAGCAGGCCGTTCCCGCCCGGAATGTCCTGCCCTGTCCGCATGGCCTCGAGCCGCGCGCGGTCAAGATGCTCCGGATAGACGCCCGCCTCCACCCGGAGGGAACCGAAGCCGCCAGTGATACGCCGGAGCCACACGTCGCGGTTCCATGTCATCTCGAAGTCCACGATCCCCACCACGCCGCGGGCGGCGGCCTTACGGGCGGCATCGCCCACCCAGGCGTCAACCACGGAGTCCGGCAGCCGGCCCAGCTCACGGGTCAGCGCAAACGCAGCGTCCTCCCGCAGCAGGCCGCCGGCGTCGACCTCCACCCCGTAGCGCCGGGCGGCGGCACTGTTCAGCCAGACGCAGTGGAGGTCGTGGCTGATCAGCGCTGCCGGCACTGCGTGAGTCGCGGCATCGAGCATCGCCAGGCTGGGCACGTCCGCCCAGACGGCGTCGCGGAAGCCGACGCCCACCAGCGTGGGCCCCGCCCCGCCGTCGTTCTCATCCTTGCGGCGATCGCCGCCCGGGCCTTCTTCGATCCTTGAACGAACGACGTCGACCGCGTCCCGCGCCGATGTGGCGTGCGACAGGTCGATCCGGTTGGCGGCCATGGCCCACTGGGTCATGTGCACATGTTCGTCCCACAGGCCCGGAATGACGTTCCGGCCGCCGCAGTCAACGATGCGGGCACCAGTCAGGCTGGCACCACCGGTCCCGGCAGCCGCTGGCCTGCCGCCGTCCGGCCGCTGCTCCGCGGCCGTAATCCGGGTAACAACCCCATTGGCGATGTGAATGTCCGAACAGTCGGTCTCAAGGGGCTGCCGGACGGAGGCCAGGACGAGTTCAGGTGCGGCGGTGACAGGCATGCGGACAGGCTACTAGGAGTTCGCCTCCGCGCGGCTCCTGATCCCGTGCAGCATCCGCCGGGAGGCGAATCACGACTGCTACGGCAGGATTTTGTAGAGATCGACCGTTGTCTCTTCGGGCGGTGCTGCGAAGCCGCCCTCGATGCCCGCCTGCATGCGCGGCATGAGGATGCCGTCCCGGAACGCCTCCCAACTCTCCTTTGATTCGTGGACGGCCATGATGGTCCACCCACCTTCGGACGGGCCTGCTGCATGGAAAAGCTGGCCGTCCGGCAGGAGCCCCTCGCCCGGATGAACCGCGGCAATTGATGCGTCGTACTGGTCCTGCGTGCCCCCAGCGAAAAAATGCACAACTCCGTAGGCATTGGTAGCCATTTCTGCTCCTCAGGTGAAACTTCGGACGGCGGGATTTGCCGGGCAGGGCCCATATTTGACCTGGCAAAGTCTCCTGTCAAGGGCAACGCATCAGGGACTTTCGTCCCTTACAGTTGCTGGGCTGAGCCGCCATCCTTGATGTGGGGCATCTCACGTCTGCGTTACTCACGCACGCACCTTGGGGAGGGGAAATGCTTCGCCGATCAGCAACCGGTCTCGCTAAAAAATTGGGGAAGGGCTGGCGCAGTGCGCCTCCCGGACATAGCAGGAGACCCGGCTTCATGAATCAGCACGCACGAACTGTCCTGGGTACCCGACCCGCCGTCCATTCCCGTCATGGAGCCCCATCCACCACTCATTACGAACATTCAGAGCACCGGCTGAAGATCGTGGTTCGCATTGAAGCGGACCTGGAGGCCGCCAGCTTGGAAGTCCGCGGTGTGGTGACAGGGGCCAGCCTCCGTGCGCTGTATGTGGTGGCGCGGCGAACAACGTCGCTGCTGCACGGCAAGGAGCTAACCATCGATCTTTCCCGTGCACGGGTTACCGACACGGTCCTCGAGCAGCTCCATGAATGTGCGCGCCTATCCCGGCTGGCCACAGGCGTGGACAGCTCGGTTGTGCCGTGCCGCGTGAAAATCGTGGATCCCGGCTTCATCCACAGAGTGAAGGAGTACGCATGAAAGCGCTCGTGTACGGAGGCCCCGGCGAAAAGTCGTGGACCGACGTCCCGGATCCCACGATCCAGAATCCCAGTGACGTGATCGTCAAAGTGGACACCACCACTATCTGTGGAACGGACCTGCACATTCTCAAGGGAGACGTGCCGGCGGTGCAGAAAGGCCGGATCCTGGGCCACGAAGGCGTAGGAACCATCACCGAGGTGGGTTCTTCAGTTACGAGCCTGAAGGTGGGGGACAGGGTCATCATCTCCTGCATCAAATCCTGCGGCCACTGTGCCAACTGCAAGACCGGCCTGTACTCGCACTGCATGGGCGAGGAAGGGGCGGCGGGCATCGGCTGGGTCTTCGGACACCTGATCGATGGCACGCAGGCCGAATACGTGCGCGTGCCGTACGCGGAGAACTCGCTGCACCTCCTCCCTGAAGGGGTCAGCGACGACCAGGCCGTGATGCTCTCCGACATCCTGCCCACCGGCTTTGAAATCGGTGTGCAGTACGGACGCGTCAAGCCGGGGGACACCGTGGCAGTTGTGGGCGCGGGCCCGGTCGGGTTGGCAGCCATCGCCACCGCCGGGCTGTACGGCGCGGCGACCATCATCGCCATCGACCTGGACGCCAACCGGCTGGAAAAGTCCCGCGAGTTCGGCGCCACCAACGTTGTCCTCTCCGGCGACGCCGACTGGAAGGAACAGGTGCTGGCGCTCACGGACGGGCAGGGGGTGGATGTGGCCATCGAAGCGGTGGGCATTCCGGCGACCTTCACCATGTGCGCGGACATCGTCCGTCCCGGCGGGAACGTGGCCAACGTGGGTGTGCACGGCAAGTCCGTGGAACTGCATGTGGAGAACCTCTGGATCCAGAACATCAACATCAGCATGGGCCTGGTCAATGCCAACACCACACCGATGCTCCTGAAGCTCGTGGCCCAGAAGAAGGTGCCAGCGGAGAAATTCGGCACCCACCACTTCACGTTTGACCAGTTCATGGACGCCTACGACACCTTCGCCCGCGCCGCGGAAACCAAGGCGCTCAAAGTGGTGATCAAGGCGTGAAAGCCCTGGTGGTCTACGACTCCGCCTACGGAAACACCAGGCAGGTGGCCGAGGCCATCGTGGCTGGCCTCGGGCCTCAGGCCCAGGCTGTTTCCGTGACGGACTTCCAGGCCACCGCGCTCACAGAGGGAGACCTGCTCGTGGTCGGAAGCCCCATCAACGGCTGGCGGCCGACGCCGAAGATCACCGAGCTGCTGTCCAGCCTCGGCGACGGCCGGCTTGCGGGCGTCAAAGCGGCAGCCTTCGACACCCGAGTGCGGCTGTTCATCCATGGCGACGCGGCCCGGAAGATGACCGAATCGCTGAAGGCCGGCGGCGCGGAGATCATCTCCAAGCCCATGCCCTTTTACGTCAAAGGCAGCGAGGGCCCGCTCCGCAGCGGCGAACTCGACAAAGCGGCCGCATGGGGCGCGGACCTGCTCAAAAGAGTGGGTGGATAGCCGCCGGGGGGCCAGGCAAGAGGCAAGAAAGGACTGCGGCCATGAAACCAGGCCGGATAGTCATGCTGGTGCTCGGCACCCTCGCCGCCCTGATGGGGCTTGGGCTGCTGACTGGTGCCGGCTTTGTCGGATGGGTCAACTTCCAGCAGCGCGACAACGGGTATTTGACCACGCCCACCGAACGCTACGACGTGGCCACCCGGGCCATCACCTCGCCCGGCCTGGACATCCTGGTGGACGAGGAACTGCCGGACGTCCTGCCGGCGGACAGCGCCGGCCGCCTGCTGTTGCGCGGCACGGCGGCGTCCGGAAAGCAGATCTTTATCGGCATCGGACCCCAGGACGACGTGGCCCGGTACCTCGACAACGTCCGGCATTCCGAGATCACCAAGTTGGATTCCTACCCGTTCCGCGTGGAGTACCGTGAGGTCCCCGGCAGCGCCGAGCCCGCTGCGCCCGGGGCGCAGCCATTCTGGTCCACGTCTGCCCAGGGAACCGGGACCCAGCAGATTGAGTGGGACCTCCGCAGCGGCCGCTGGGCTGTGGTGGTCATGAACGCCGACGGCGCCGCTCCTGTTTCCGTTGACCTGCAGGCCGGCGTTCGGTCCGATCTGTTGTGGCCGGTCTTTATCGGGCTGCTGATCGGCGGCATCGCGCTGCTGGCCGTGGGCGTGCCGCTCATCGTTGCCGGCGCCGCCGGACTGGGCAGGCACGGTCCGCCGCCGCATTACCCGGCCGCCGGACACATGGAACCGGCGGGCATGCCCGGAGGCCCGGAAGCCCCGGCGCCGGGGGCCGCCGCACCGTACGCCGCAACGCCGTACCCACCAGGTCCATCCGCCGCCGCACCGTACCCCGCAGCGCCGTATCCCACAGCGGCCGCGGCGGTCCCGCCGGCAGGAGTCCGCACGCCGCTCCCCACGGACCCGCAGCCCTCGGATACCTCCAGATACCCGGTCCGGCTCAACGGCTACCTCGATCCAGGGCTTTCCCGTGGAATGTGGCTGATCAAGTGGTTCCTGGCGATCCCGCACTACATCGTGCTGTTCTTCCTCTGGTTCGCGTTCTTCGTGACCACCATCGTGGCCGGCTTCGCCATCCTGTTCACCGGCCGGTACCCGCGCTCGCTGTTCAACTTCAACGTGGGCGTCCTGCGGTGGAACTGGCGCGTGGCCTTCTACGCCTACGCAGCCATCGGGACGGACCGCTACCCGCCCTTCACGCTGGCGCGGACCGACTACCCGGCGGATTTCGACGTCGAGTACCCCGAGCAACTGTCCCGGGGACTGGTGCTGATCAAATGGTGGCTGTTGGCACTTCCGCAACTCCTCATTGTCTCGGCCTTCTCCGGCGCGGCGAGCACCTGGGGCAGCCGGCGCACGTGGGTGGATGGCAGGTGGGTGGACGGCACCTGGGTTGATGGAACCTGGGTGGGGTACCAGGGCGGCGGCGGGATCTCGCTGATCGGACTGCTGGTGATCGTGGCCGGCTTCAGCCTGCTCTTCACAGGGCGCTTCGGCCGGAGGCTCTTTGACCTGCTGATCGGCCTGAACCGCTGGACGCACCGCGTCATTGCCTACGTGGCCCTGATGCGTGACGAATACCCGCCGTTCCGCCTCGACATGGGCCCGATGGATCCGGCCGACGCCCCGCCAGCCGGCTACCTGCCGCCGCCGGTCCCCGCATCCCAAACGGGAATGCCTCCGGCCACTCCGGAGTCCCCGCGCACCGAGCCGCCGCGCACCGAGCCGCCGCGCACCGAACCGCCGCGCACCGAACCGCCGGGCGAACCCCGCCAGCCCTAGAAACCCGCCAGCCCTAGGAGCCGGTTGCGACCACCACCAGGTTTCCGTCCGGGTCCTGCAGGTATGCCACGCGTTCGCCCCACGGCTGGTCCTGCGGATCCTTGGTGATGGTGGCTCCGCCGCTGCGCAGCGACTCCACGGTGGCGTCGCAGTCGTCGACGTAGAACCACAACGAGATCCGCTGCCCGTCCGGCCCGGTCTTCGTGGCGCTGTCCACGCCGATGCCCAGGGCCATCGAGCCAAGCTGCAGGCCGACGTACACGGGCGGGCCCTCCGCAGGGAATGAGTACGATATTTTCCCGCCCAGCAGGTCCCGGTAGAAGGCGAGCAACCGGTCCAGATCGGGCGTGACAAGAATGGGGAATCCTGACTGCACCATGGTCCGAATCTGCTCCCGGCCAGCCCTGCTGTCAAGGCACACGGAAACGCGATGCCCTTGCCACCTGCCGCCCACAGGCAGATAGTGGGAGGAATCGTCCACTTCCGGGCAGGAGGCCCGCAATGCCGCTGGAAAACGCTACCGGGCCAACCGGTCTCCTGCAGGGCCGAACAGCCCTCGTCTACGGCGCCGGCGGTCCCATCGGAGGCGCTGTCGCCCGGGCCTTCGCAGCGGAAGGCGCGGACGTCTTCCTGGCCGGCCGGACGGAATCCCGCCTCCTCAAAGTAGCCCGGGACATCCGTGAGGCAGGCGGCAGCGCGGACACCGCCGTCGTCGACGCCCTGGACGAAAGCCAAGTGAACGCCTTCGTGGACCAGGCCGCAAAAAAGACCCGGCGGATCGACATCTCCTTCAACCTCATCTCGTACGGGGACGTCCAGCAGCCGCTGATGGACATCTCCGCGGACGACTTCAGCCAGCCCATCACCGCGGCTACCCGGACGCACTTCCTCACCACCCGGGCGGCGGCGCGTCACATGGTCAAGCAGCGTTCCGGCGTCGTGTTGATGTTCGGCGGCTCCGGCCCGCAGACCCTGCACGGGCTGGGCGGGTTCAAGATCGCGCTGGACGCCATGGAGGGGCAGCGCCGGCAGTGGGCGCTGGAACTCGGCAAGGACGGCATCCGGGTGGTCACGATGGTGACGGGCGGGATCGTGGAAACCATTCCCTGGCAAGCAGAGGGCCGGGAAGAGATTGTGGAGGAAATCACCCGGACAGCGCACCTGAACCGGACGGCGACGCTGGAGGACGTGGGCAACGTGGCGGTCTTTATCGCCTCGGACCGGGCGGGCGCCATCACCGACGCCACCGTGAACATTTCCTGTGGCGCGATCGTGGACTACTGAGGCCTTGCCGCGCCGTCCCGGTCCGCCAGGCCAACGGCTCCTAGGCCACCAGGTTATCCGCGGCGGTGTCCATGTGTTCGCGGATCGTCTTGCGTGCCAGGGAGGCATCCCCGGTTTCGATGGCGGCCACAATGTCGTGGTGCCGGTCCACGCTCATGTTCGACACGCCTTTTTCCAGCCCGGCGAACATGATGGACATCCTGATGGAGCCTTCGAGTGATTCCCAGGAGTGGAGCAGTGTCTCGTTGCCGGTGAGGCGGCACAGGGTGCGGTGGAATTCGAGGTCGGATTCGATCCGCTCCTCGAGGGTTCCCTTGGTGGCGGCATCCATGGCGCCGATGGCCGCGCGCAGCGAACCGATGACGTGCTGGCGGTCCGGAAGTTCACACAGGGTGCGGGCAGCCAGTGATTCCAGCGCGGCGCGCACGGAGTAGATGTCCCGGATCTCCTTGGCATCGAGGTGCCGGACGGACAGCCGGCCGCGCGGGCCCGCTGACAGCAGCCCTTCCTGCTCCAGCTGCCGCAGCGCTTCCCGGAGAGTCCCCCGGCTGATCTGGAGCATGTCCGAGAGTTCGGTTTCCACCAGGTGCCGCCCGGGTTCCAGCTCGCCGCTGGTGATGGCGGTGCGCAGCGCGGAAAGGGCCTGCTCGCGGAGGCTCCGCTTTTGCAGTCCCAGCAGGGGTGCTGTTGCTCCGGCCATCGTGGTACGTCCTCAATGTCAGTGTCGACTGAATGTCAGTGGTCGACTGTTTACAGTCGATGTGTTAACTGTTGATGTTACGGCAGAAGCGCGGAACCGTCTCGTGTCCGGTCCGCGCTTCCGCCGTCGGTCTGGCGACCGTCCTGCGCTAGCCCAGTTCCGCGAGGACGTTCGCCACGATCCGCTGGACGGACAGGCCGTAGCGTTCGTGGAGGGTGGGCAGGGCGCCTGCGTCGAGGAACTCGTCCGGCAACGCGACGGGAACCACTTTCTTGCCCAGCCCGGCGGTGACGACGGCGGAGGCCACGGTTTCGAACAGGCCTCCGATCACGCTGTGGTTTTCCAGCGTCACTGCCAGGCGGTCCGTGTTGATTTCGGCGAGGACGGTGGCTGCGTCGAAGGGCTTGATGGTGGGGGTGTGCACGACGGCGACGTCCACGTTGTGCTCCGCCAGTGCCTTGGCGGCCTGCAGTGCACGCATGGTCATGAGTCCGCTGGAGATGAAGACGACGTCGTTCCCGCCGCGCAGGACCTTCGCCTTGCCGAGCTCGAAGGTGTAGCCGTATTCGTCCAGGACCGTGGGCACATTGCCGCGCAGCAGCCGCAGGTACGTGGGGCCGTCGCTGGCCGCGAGCTGGGGGACGGCCTGTTCGATGTCGATCGAGTCGCAGGGGTCAACGATGGTCAGGTTGGGCATGCCGCGGAAGATCGCCATGTCCTCGGTGGCCTGGTGGCTGGGGCCGTAGCCGGTGGTCAGGCCGGGCAGGCCGCCCACGATGTTCACGTTCAGGTTCGGTTCGGCGCTGTCCAGGCAGAGGAAGTCGTAGGCCCGCCGTGCCGCGAACACCGAGTACGTGGACGCAAACGGCACCAGGCCGGTTTCGGCCAGGCCCGCGGCCGCACCGAAGAGCAGCTGTTCGGCCATGCCCATCTGGAAGAACCGTTCCGGGAAGGCCTGCGCGAAGATGTGCATGTCCGTGTATTTGCCCAGGTCCGCGGTGAGGCCAACGATCCTGTCGTTCTCCTGCGCGGCCTTCACCAGGGCGTGGCCGAACGGTGCGGAGGCGGTTTTCTGGCCGGGATCGGCGAAGGACGCGATCATGGCCGAGGTCTTCAGCTTGGGGGCGGTACCCGTTGAAGCCGTGCCCTTCGAAGCGGTGGCGGTGCTCATCGGCTTGCCCTTCCTTCATATCCTGCGGTCAGTTGTTCGCGGCATTGCTGCCATTCGTGTTCCTCGATGCGCATGAAGTGCGCCTTTTCGCGCTCTTCCAGCAGCGGCACTCCGCGGCCCACCTTCGTGTCGCACAGGATCACCGAAGGACGTCCGACGGCGGCGGCCTGGGCGGCGGCGTTGTCGAACGCCTGCAGGAGTTCTGCCATGTTGTTGCCGTCCACCCGCTGGGTGTACCAGCCGAAGGATTCCCATTTTTCCGTCACGGGCTCGGTGCGGAGCACGGTATCCGTTTTCCCGTCAGCCTGCAGGGCGTTGATGTCCACCATGGCGGTCAGGTTGCCCAGCTGGTGGTGGTGCGCGCCCATGGCGGCCTCCCAGGTGGAGCCTTCGTCCAGTTCGCCGTCGGAGAGGAAGTTGTACACCCTCGCCGTGGAGCCCTGGTAGCGGAGTCCGAGGGCCATGCCCACCGCGATGGTGAGGCCGTGGCCCAGGGAACCGCCGGAGATTTCCATGCCCGGGGTGTAGGTGGACATTCCGGACATCGGCAGCCGGGAGTCGTCCGAGCCGTACGTCTCGAGTTCCTCCACCGGGACGATCCCGGCTTCGGCCAGGGCGGCGTAGTGTCCGATCGCGTAGTGCCCGGTGGAGAGCAGGAACCTGTCCCGGCCTTCCCATTCGGGGTCGGCGGCCTGGAAGCGGAGCTGGTCCGCGTAGACGGCGGCCAGCATATCCGCTGCGCCGAGGGCCTGGCCCACGTAGCCCTGGCCCTGGACCTCGCCCATGTTCAGGGCGTGGTGGCGGATCCGGTAGGCCGCGGCTGAAACGTTGTGGATGCGTTCCGCGGCGGTGGCCACGGTTTCCTGCGTGGCGGTCATGCGGGCTTCTTCCGTGGCGGTCATCAGGCGTTCACTGCCTGGGGGGTGCTTTTGGTGGCCTCATCTGCCAGCTGACGTTCGCGCTTGCCCCAGGTTTCCCGGGTGACGAGGGCGGCCCAGAGGCCGATGGCGGCGTAGAAGCTGAAGAGGAGGGCGGGGCCCATCCAGCCGAGGGCCACGAACAGCAGGGTGGTGACGAAGGGCGTGAATCCGGAGACCATGGCGGAGATCTGGTAGGCCAGTGAGGCTCCGGAGGAGCGCGTCTTGGCCTGGAACAGTTCGGGGAACCACGGACCCTGCGCGCCGGCCAGCGAGTTCTGGCAGACCGCGTAGGAGATGACGATGGTGGCGATGATGAAGATGAACATTCCGGTGTTGACCAGCAGGAACATGGGGATGCCGAACAGGAGTGCGAAGGCTGTGGACCAGACGTAGAGGGGCCGGCGGCCGATCCTGTCGGTGAGCCGCGCCCAGGCCATGGTGGCAAATATGCCGATGGCGGAGGCGATGCAGAGGGCAACGAGCGTTTGGGTCTTGTCCGCCAGTTGCTGGGTGTGCAGGTAGGAGATCATGTAGGTGATCGATACGGCGTAGCCCGCGGTCTCGGCGATGCGGAGGCCGATGCCCCGGACGATGCTGCGCCAGTCCGTCTTGATGACCTCGATGATCGGGGACTTGACGATGGAGCCGCTCTCCTTGACCTCGTCGAAAACGGGGGATTCCGGAACCTTGGAGCGGATGATCAGGCCGACGGCGACCAGCACGATGCTGGCAAGGAACGGAACGCGCCAGGCGAGTTCGCCGCCCAGGTTCACGCTGACCAGGAAGACGAGGTTGGCCAGCAGCAGGCCCACGGGGAAGCCGGCCTGGACGATGCCGGTGTACTTGCCCTTGGACTTCCAGGGTGCGTGTTCGTAGCTCATCAGGATGGCGCCGCCCCATTCAGCACCGAAGGCGAGGCCCTGGACAACGCGGACGAAGACCAGCAGCGCGGGTGCCAGGAGGCCAACCTGCTCGTACGTGGGCAGCAGGCCGATGAGGAACGTGGCCACGCCCATGAGGATCAGGGACGCCACCAAGACGGGCTTGCGGCCCACCTTGTCGCCGAGGTGGCCGCCGATGATGCCGCCGATGGGGCGGGCTGCGAAGCCGACGCCGAGAGTGGCGAAGGCTGCCAGCGTTCCGGTGACGGGGTCGCCGGTGGGGAAGAAGGCCGTTCCGAAGTACAGGGCAGCGGCGGTGCCGAAGCCGATGAAGTCATACGTCTCGATGACGGCGCCGACGCCGGACCCGATGGCGACGCGCTTCGCGTCCTTGGTGCCATGCACATGGCCGCGCATTTTCAGAGCTTCGTTGCTCATTGCTGAATCCCTTTCGAAGAGCGGGCAACGCTTCCGCACCGCCGCTGTCGACTGTTAACAAATGATATGCCAGTGTGACCCCGGTCATGCTTCAATGTCAACAGTCAATGTTGGAGGTTGACTGTTGACAATGAAGCGCCTTACAGTGATACACATCACCCCCGCTCTTCCAGAGGATCAACGACGATGTTCAATTCCCGCCTCGGCTGCTCGTCCATCAGCTTCCGCCATCAGGACCTCAGCACTGCCCTGCGGACCATCAGCTCCCTGGGCTTCGACGAAATCGACCTGGGTGCCCTCCCCGGCGTCTGCGACCACGTCCCCTATGAACTTGACGGGGACGCCGTCGAGGCAGTTACCGCTGACGTTCTGGCCTCAGGGCTGCGGGTCCGCTCGGTCAACGGCGATATCGGGGACCTCAACGCAGTGCTCGACGCCGGCCGGCAGGCCTCGCGCGAACGGCACCTGGAAGCCCTGCTCACCCTCACGGCCAACACCGGCGCCAAGGCGCTGGTCCTTCCGTGCGGCGCCCTGGGCCACGACCCCGTCCGGAGCGTGGACGAAGACCTGGACACGATCGCCGCCCAGCTCATCCACGCCGGGCAGCGCGCCGCCGAATTCGGCGTCGAACTCTGGACCGAATCCCTGCACTTCCTGCGGTTCTGCTGGAACCTGGAGCGCGCGGAACTGCTGGCACAGCGGCTGGCAGGTTCCGGCGTCGGAATTGTCATGGACTTCAGCCACATCGTCGCCGCCGGCGAGGACCCGCTCGAATACCTTGACCGGCACGACGGCCGGATTGCCCACGTCCACCTCAGGGACGCCGTGCCGGGAAACATCAACCTCAGCATCGGCAACGGCCAGGCGGACTTCGCCGCCGGGCTCCGCGCACTGGCAGGCCGTCGCTACACCGGCCACTTCTCGCTCGAACTGGAAACCCGGGACGTCACGCACGACGAACGACCCGCCGCCGCCGCCAAAGCGGCCAGCTTCATCACTGACCTCATCTGACCCGTCGATTGCTCCGTAACGGCCCTTTTGACCCCTCAAAACGGCGCTTATGGAGCAACCGATCCCATCACCAGGCACAACACACCAACCAAGGAGCATCATGACTACCACCATCCAGCGCACCGCCGTCCTCACCGGGGCCACCTCGGACCGCGGCATCGGCATCACCACCGCACGCCGCTACGCCAGCCAGGGCTGGGGAGTGGTGATCCTGGACCTCGACGGCGAGAAGTCCGCCAAGGTCGCCGCCGAAATCGGCAACGAATTCAACGTCCCGGCCTACGGCCACGAGGTCGACGTCGCCAATGAGGGCTCCGTCAACGCCGCCTACGCAGCCGTCAAGGCAGAAGTGGGCGCCGGCAATCTTCCCCCGGTGGGCGCACTGGCCAACATCGCCGGCATCACCTCCCCGGTGCCGTTCCTGGAAACCACCCTGGAGCTCTGGCACAAAGTCATGGACGTGAACGCCACCGGCACCTACCTCGTCACCAAGGCGTTCCTGCCGGACATGATCGAGGCCGGCTGGGGCCGGATCGTCAACATGTCCTCCGTTTCCGCGCAGCGCGGCGGCGGCGTGTTCGGCAAGGTCCCCTACTCCGCCGCCAAGGCAGCCATCCTGGGCTTCACCAAGGCCCTGGCCCGTGAAATCGGCGCCACCGGCGTCACCGTCAACGCCATCACCCCGGGCGCCGTGGACACCAACATCCGCGTGGGCAGCACCGAGGAACAGGAAGCCGCCATCAACGCCGGCATCCCCCTGGGCCGGAACGCCACCACCGAGGAAATCGCCGCCGTCATCACCTTCCTGTCCTCCGAGGAATCGGCCTACCTGACCGGTACCACCATCGACATCAACGGCGGAAGCCACATCCACTAGTAGCCGTCCCCGCCGAAGCTAGAGAGCCCACCATGACCAGAATTTTCAACGATCCCTCCGACTTCGCAGAGGAAGCCCTTGCCGGGTTCTGCGACGTCCACGCCGACCTGGTCCGCCAGGTGACCGGCGGGGCCGTGCGCCGGCGCCGCCCTGCCAAGCCCAAAGTGGCGGTCCTCGCGGGCGGCGGTTCAGGCCACTACCCGGCTTTCGCCGGCCTGATCGGCACCGGACTGGCCGACGGCGCCGTGGTGGGCAACATCTTCACCTCGCCATCCGCACAGCAGGCCTATGCCGTGGCCAAGGCCGCGGAGTCGGGCGCCGGAGTCGTGTTCACCTACGGCAACTACGCCGGGGATGTGCTGAATTTCGGCATGGCCAGCGAGCGGCTCGCTTCGGAGGGGATCCAGGTGGAAAACGTCCTGGTGACGGACGACGTCGCCAGCGCCCCGCCGTCGGAATCGGAGAAACGCCGCGGCATCGCGGGTGACTTCACCGTCTTCAAGATCATGGGTGCGGCGGCCGAAGCCGGTGCGGACCTGGCCGACGTCGTGCGTCTTGGCCGCAAAGCCAACAGCCTGACCCGCACCATCGGCAGCGCCTTCCACGGCTGCACCTTCCCGGGCGCCGAAACCCCGCTGTTCACCCTCAAGGACCGGCAGATGGGCCTGGGCCTGGGCATCCACGGCGAGCCCGGCCTGTTCGACACCGAACTTCCTCCCGCCAAAGAGCTGGGCCAGGAATTCGTTGCCCGGCTGCTGGCCGAGACCCCGCACGGAGCTGGCGACCGCATCGCCGTCATCCTTAACGGCCTCGGTTCCACCAAGCACGAGGAACTCTTTGTCCTCTGGCTCACCATTGCCCCGCTGCTCCGCGCCGCCGGCTACACGCTGGTGATGCCGGAAGTGGGCGAACTGGTCACCAGCCTGGACATGTCCGGCGTCTCCCTGACCATCACCTGGCTGGACGACGAACTGGAGCCGCTCTGGACCGCCCCGGCGGAAACGCCCGCCTACCGCAGGGGCAATGCCGCCCTGCAGGCCGGTGCTGCCTCGGCAGAGGAAGAGCCCGACGGCGCCGCCGCACCTGATGCTTTCGACGCAACCGAAGAGTCGCGCGGCTACGCCGCAAACTGCCTCGCGGCCCTCGCTGCCGCCCGGGATTCCCTGCACGGCGCCGAAGCGCGTCTGGGGGACATGGATGCCGTGGCGGGCGACGGAGACCACGGCCGCGGCATGGTCCGCGGTATCGACGCGGCCACCGCTGCGGCGGAGGACGCCGCTGCCCGCGGCGCCGGCGCGGGAGCTGTCCTGGCCGCCGCAGGGGATGCGTGGGCGGATAAAGCCGGCGGGACCTCGGGCGTGCTGTGGGGTGCCGGGCTGAGGTCCTTCGGCGAAGCACTCGGCAACGAGCTGTCTCCCGGACCTTCGGAACTGGCCGCGGCCGTCAGCGCGTTCGCTGCCAGGATCACCGGCCTCGGCAAGGCGGAAATCGGGGACAAGACCATGGTGGACTCCCTGCTGCCCTTCGCGGAAACCTTCAGCCGGCTGCTGGCTGACGGCGCCCGGCACGGCGACCGGCCTGCAGCAGCGGCATGGGCCGAGGCGGCCGCCGTTTCCACCGCCGCGGCGGAAGCCACCGCTTCGCTGCGTCCGCTCAAGGGCCGCGCCCGGCCGCTCGCCGAAAAGAGCGTAGGCACCGCGGACCCCGGGGCAACGTCCCTGGCCATGATCTTCACGGTCATGGGCCCGCACCTGGCCGCACCGGCCGCTGCGCCGGCTGCTGCACCGGCTGCTGCCGAAGCGGCCGGTCCGGCAGCCCACGGCACGGCAACCCGCCAGCCCGCAGGAACACCGTCATGACACATACCGCAACTGCAGGGGAAGGACAGGCCATGGGCATTCGACTCATCCTGGGCGCCGATGAAGCCGGCGTGGACTACAAGGACCGGATCGCGGAGGACCTTCGCAACGATCCCCGGGTCAGCGAAATCATCGATATCGGCGTCAACCGCAGCGATGCCCTCGAGCAGTTCACCAGGCCGTACCCGTATGTGGGGATCGCGGCAGGGGAGATGATCAAGGAGGGCCGCGCGGACCGGGCCATCCTGTTCTGCGGCACCGGAATCGGCGTGGCCATCGCTGCGAACAAGGTGGACGGCATCAGGGCAGCCACGGCCCACGACTCGTTCTCAGTGGAACGCTCGGTGCTCTCCAACGACTGCCAGGTGCTCACCATGGGCCAGCGTGTGGTGGGTGTGGAACTTGCCCGCAGGCTGGCCCGGGAATGGCTGGGCTACACCTTCGACCCCTCGTCCGCCTCGGCGTCCAAGGTGAAGGTCCTGATGGATTTCGAAGGCTGCTGACCCGGCAGTCCGCTACCAGGCTGTCCGCCTGACCAGGCAGTCCGCTACCAGGCTGCCCGCCTGACCCGGCAGTCCGGGAACGTCAAGGTCAGCAGCTATTCGACGCTGACCTTGACGCGCTGCACCACGTTGTTCCCCATGCCCTGGTAGTTCCAGGCCTGTTCCAGCGGCTGCATGGACCCGGTGGCGTCGGTGGCCCGGCAGGCGAGCTCATGCTCGCCCCGGTCCGCCACCCACGGCAGCGTCCATTCGCACCACGCAAACGGGCCGGCCGGATGCCCGAGATGCGCAGGCACCCACTTCCCGTCGATCCCTACCTCCACGCGGACCACGGACCCTTCGCCGGACCATGCCCTGCCCTGGAGCATCACCGGTCCCGGGGACAGGACCCTGCTGCGGGTGTAGAAGTCCGGGATCCCCGGCGGGATCATCAGCGAACGGACCCGGATCCGCGAAACCGGAGTGCCGGCGTCGTCCGCGTCCTGCTGGTAGCGGTAGGACACCGCCTGCTGGAATCCCTCGAAGGGGTGGGTCACCACCTGGATGGACTGCAGCCACTTCACGCTGGCCATGCCGTACCAGCCCGGCACCACAAGACGCAGCGGGTAGCCGTGCTGTGGCGGCAGCTCCCGGCCGTTCATCTCGTAGGCCAGGACGACGTCGGGTCGCATCGCTTCCTTGATCGGCAGGCTCCGTGCATACTGCTGCCGGACCCCGCCCTGGATTCCGGTGTCGGCGCCGGTGAACACCACTTCGACGGCGTCGTCGTCAACTCCGGCCTGGGCCAGCAGGTACGCGAGCGGAACCCCTGTCCACTCGGCGGTGCCCACGCCCTCAAGCCGCCACGGCTGGCTCATCGGCCGCGGATGCAGGAGCGAACGGCCGTTGCCGGCGCACTCCAGCGTGACCGGGATGCTGATGGTCGGGTCACGGCGGAGCGCCCGCAGGCTGATCTCGACGGCACGCTGCACGGCACCGCCGATCCGCAGGTGCCAGGAGTCCGCGTCGATGAACGGGATGTCGAAATGGGTCAGCACGTAGTGCAGGCCCGGCGGGGTGGTGTCCTCCCGCAAGGCCTCCAGCGGCATCGAATGGTTCCGGACCGCCAGCTGCAGTTCCTCTGCGGTGAGCGGGCCGTGCGTAGGTTCTCCTGCATGCGCCGTGGGCTTCACGGACTGACGGCGCCGGGAAATCTGCTTCGTCATGGCACTGTTCTTCTTCGGGTGGGCCGCTTCTTCGGGGCGGGCGGATTCCGCGTGGCTGGCGGTGCCCGTGTTCACAGGTCTACGCCGCCGCCGCCGGTCCGTCAAGCAGGACTCCTACAGGTGATGCGCCTCTTTGAGGAAGTCCGCGAGCCCCTGGGGTTCCCGGCCCGTGAGGCCATGAACGTCCGACGTCGGGCCGGCCAGTTCGCCGTTGGCGATGGCCGTGTAGGTGCTCACCCAGGCATCGAGCTGCCAGGCGGGAGCGCCGTAGGACGCCCGGGAGGCGTAGGCTTCCTCCACGGTTTCATGGTGGAAAGTGATGGTCCGTCCGGTGCCTGCAGTGAGGAGTTCCGCGGCCCGCTCCAGGGAAATGTCCTCGGGGCCGGTCAGGTCGTAGGTCCGGCCCGCGTGGACCGCCGGATCAGCCAGCACGGCCGCGGCGCACCGGGCGACGTCCCCGCGCGTGACGGCCGCCATCACGCCGCCGTTCGCCGGGCCGCGGATGACGCCGTCTTCGCCGGCGAGAAGGGGCAGGAAATCCAGATAGAAGTTGTCCCGCAGGAACGTGTAGTTCATCCCCGACGTCTTGATCCGCTCTTCAGTGGCGTAGTGGTCCCTGCCCAGTGTGAACGTGCAGTCGGCAGAGGCCCCGAAAAAGGACGTGTAGACGATGTGCTCCACGCCGGCCCCGGCGGCAGCATCCACGAACGCGAAATGCGTCTGGAGCCTGTCCTCGGCCTCGGACGCGGACACCATAAACAGGGTCTTCACCCCCGCCAGCGAGGACGAAGCCAGCACGGGGTCGGCATAGGTGGACACCACGGGAACTGCGCCGGGAAGGTCAGGTGCCCGGGCGGCGTCGCGCACCAGCAGCCGCTGCGGCCGCCCGGCGTCGGCGAGGATCCTGGCGACGAGTCCGCCGAGCTGGCCGGTGGAACCGGTGACGGCCAGGGCAGGCAGGGCGTCGGTCGTCTGCCGGGCAGTCCCCGGGTCCGCGGTGCGTTCCCCGTCAGCCATGGCTAGGCCTCCCGGGATGCAGGCGACTTGGTCTGGGCCGGGTCGCGTTCGGCCAGGGATCCGATGGCGTCATCGATCTTGTCCATGATGGCCTGGTCCAGCTTCACGCCGGCGGCCGCCACGTTGCCGGCAATCTGCTCCGGACGGGACGCGCCCATGATGGCGGAAGCAACGTTCTTGTTCTGCAGCACCCACGCGATGCTCAGCTGGGCCATGGTCAGCCCGGCTTCTGCAGCGATCGGCTTGAGGTGCTGGACGCCGGTGAGGACTTCGTCGGACATCCAGCGTTCGATCATCCTGGCGCCGCCCTTGGTATCCGTGGCGCGGCTTCCCTCCGGGGCGGGCTTCCCGGGCCGGTACTTGCCGCTGAGCACACCCTGGGCGATGGGGGACCAGACAATCTGGGACAGGCCAAGCTCTTCTGACGTCGGGACCACCTCCGCTTCGATGACCCGCCACAGCATGGAGTACTGCGGCTGGTTGGAGATCAGCTGGAATCCCAGGTCCTTGGACAGCGCGTGCGCGTCCCGGATCTGGTCCGCCGTCCATTCACTGACGCCGATGTACAGTGCCTTGCCCTGCCGGACAATGTCCGCGAACGCCTGCATGGTCTCTTCCAGCGGCGTCTCATAGTCGTAGCGGTGCGCCTGGTACAGGTCCACGTAATCGGTCTGGAGGCGCGTCAGGGAACCGTTGATGGATTCCATGATGTGCTTGCGGGACAGCCCCACATCATTGTGGCCCTTGGGCCCCGTGGGCCCGAACACCTTGGTGAAAATCTCCAGGGACTCGCGGCGCTCGTCCTTCAACGCCTCGCCCAGCACTTTTTCCGCCGCCGTGTTGGCGTAGACGTCGGCGGTGTCGAAGCTGCTGATTCCTGCGTCCAGCGCCGCCCGCACACACTGGGTGGCCACTTCGTTCTCCACCTGGGAGCCGTGCGTGAGCCAGTTGCCGAAGGTGATTTCGGAGATCTTGAAGCCGCTGTTACCGAGGTATCTGAATTCCATGGTTTTTACCGTAGTCCACTTGGTTGCTCAGGGTAAGGGCTTTCCGCCACCGACCTGCGGATTACCGCCGGCGCAGTTCCGCGTACTCCAATGAGGGGACCACAGCGCCTGCATCGCGTTCCACGAAGTTCGTGCCGGGCGGCACCAGATCGTCAATCGCATCCAGCACGGCTTCGTCGAGTACGGTGTCGGCGGCTTTCAGGTACGCGCGCAGGTGTTCCTCGCTCCGCGGGCCAACGATCACGCTGCTGACGGCAGGATGGTTCAGCGCGAAACCGACCGCGAGGTCCACCAGCGGCAGTTCCAGCTTGTCCGCCAGCCGCGCCAGGGAATCTGCGGCGAGCAGCTTGCGCTCGCTCGCCGGCCCGGAGATGTCGTACCGGCCGGGAAGGGAGTGGACCCGTGTGGGCGGTTTCCCGGCGTCCAGGACAAAACTGCCGGACAGCCAGCCGCCGGCCAGCGGACCATAGGCCAGCACACCCAGGCCGTACTGCTGGGCGATCGGAAGGACATCGCGTTCGGTGCCGCGGACCAGCATCGAATAGGGCACCTGGTTGGCCACCGGCGGGATGAGGTGGTTGGTGGTTGCCAACCACTGGGCCTCCACGAGCTGCGCGGGGGTGAACACGGACGTCCCGTAGTAGAGGATCTTGCCCTGCCGGATGAGGTCGTTCAGCGCCGTGATGGTTTCCAGGACATCCGTGTTGTAGTCCGGACGGTGGGCCTGGTAAAGGTCGATCCGGTCCGTCTGGAGGCGGCGGAGGCTGCCCTCCACGGCCTGCATGATCCAGCGCCTCGAGTTGCCCGAGTGGGCGGGGTTGGCGCTCATCTGGCCGTGGAATTTGGTGGCGATGAAGACGTCGTCCCGGCGGCCCTTGAGGGCGCGGCCCACGACTTGTTCGCTCTGGCCCTGCGAATACACGTCCGCTGTGTCCACCGCGGTGATGCCGGCATCCAGCGCGGCGTTGATGATGCGGATGCTTTCCTCGGCGCCGGTGGGCGCATAGCCCTGGCCGGTGCCGCCGGCGCCAACAGGGTCCGCCGGTGCGCCCTCGCCGAAGTTCATGGTGCCCAAGGTGAGCGGGCTGATCAGGGTCCCGCTGCGCCCGAACACCCTTAACTGGTTGAGGCTCATTCCCGGTTTCCTCACGTCTGACTCCCACGGCTGATTGCTGTGGATCGTCACGAGGCTACACAAAATCGGCCCGGCGGAGGCCTCCGGCGAAGCACTTCTTAGTGTTGCGTAGTCCGGAGTAACGCAGCGGGCGTCAATGACGAATTGTGAATCAGCCGGCGCGGCGGTGCTCAGCCGGCAGGGTGCCCTTCAAAGCGCCAGGATGGCCGGCCAGGGAAACCAGGGAACCGGTGTCCAGCATGGCCATTGGTCCCGGTCCCGGGGGTTTCTCGAAGGAGCGGGGTATGGGCCGGATGGTGGCGTGCTGGTCCGTGGCGGACTCCACCAGGGGCGCTACCGCACTGACCTCTTCCACCGGGGCGTCCGGGCTGGGGAGGTCGCGCACGGTCACCTTCACCTCGGGCGCCGCTGCGGCCTTGGCCCGGGCTGCCGCGCGGGCGTCTGCGCGGGCCACTGCGGCCGCCCAGTCTTCGGCCAGGGCCGGAGTTTCGCGGCGGGGGGTGCTGCCTGTGCGCGGGTGCTTTTCGGATGAGCTGCGCAGCTTCGGCTGCGGGACAGCGGTTTTCGCAGGCGCCCTGACAGGACGAGATGAGCCGGCGGGACGGGCTGACTTAGCCGGACCGGACGACGCAGCGGGACGGCGGCCGAACAGGGCCATAGCGGTGACGGCCACCAGCCGGCCCAGCCCTGCCAGCAGCAGCGTGGCCACAAAAACCAGGAAGAGGCCGATGAACATGACGAACGCCACACCGAGCGTGCCAAAAAAGGTCAGGTTCAGGGCAATGGTGGTGGGATCTTCCATTTACCTCTCCTTACGGCCTGCAGCGCCTGTGTGCCGGCTGTAACCACCCGGCGATAAGCACCCCTTAACAATACGGACTTTTGCGGGGCAACACGCCCGCAGTGAGGTCCGCCCGGGGGTTGTGTCGAAGCTGTTATCGGATATGACAAGGCAGTTTCCGGCCGGTCCCGGCATATAGTCGGAGGCAGCCACCTGGCGCCCTCCAGCCACCCCCGAAAAGGACCCCCTGTGACCCTCTCAGGAAACTGCCCGTGCCTGTCCGGTGAGCAGTACGCGGACTGCTGCGGCCGCTTCCACCGCGGCGACGCCGAGGCCCCGACGGCGGAACAATTGATGCGCTCCCGGTACAGCGCCTTTGTAGTGCAGGATGCCGCCTACTTGCTCCGCACCTGGCACCCGGATACCAGGCCGGCGGAACTCGACCTGGATCCGGACATGCAGTGGCGCCGGCTGGACATTGTCTCCACCCGCCGGGGCGGACCCCTGGATTCGGAAGGGATCGTCGAGTTCAAGGCCTATTTCAGGCACGACGGCGAGCGGGGGGTCCACCACGAAACCAGCCGGTTCCTGCGCGTTGACCGGCGCTGGTACTACCTCAACGAGGTAGGGCTCGACGATGTGGGGCTTGACGAGGCCAGGCCCTAACGGTCCGCGTCGGCTTCAATCGGAGTGAACCCGGCCCGGTCCACCTTGCGGTGGAACCGCATGCCTGCCAGGCCGCCCACTACGGCGCCAATCAGCGCCACCACAGCCACCACGACGGCGGCAATAATTCCGGTGGTGGTCAGCTGGCCTTCGTTGACGGGGATCCGCGGGAAGCTGTTCAGGCTGGCCAGGATGTTGAAGCGCTCGCCGGCGATCATGGCCAGCAACGCAATCAGCACCGCGAAGATCACGGCCCAGACCCACACCATGAATCCCTGCTTGGCCCCGTTGAAGCGTGCCATCCGGCCGGCCACGTAACCGCCGCAGTAGTACGCCACGAACAGGATCACCAGCAGCACGATGATTCCTGCCAGGCCCACAGTCTGGTCAGCGGCGGCCTGGTTCACGGCCTCGTTGACGTCCGTGCTGGTAGCGAGCCCCACTGCTGTTCCTGCCGCAGCCACCAGGGCGGTGAGCAGGACCGCCGTTCCCGTCGCGGCCAGCCAGCCAAAGAACGCCGAGCCGATCTTGATCCCGCCGAACTGCTCCTTCTCGCGGGCAATCACGGTCTCGCGGGTCGCGGCGTTCGGGTCGGCAGCGACAGTGTGCTCGCTCGTGGGCGGCACCGCGTAGGCCCGGGTATCGCCGTCGTAGTCCGTCCCGGTGTCGAAATTACGGCTGGCGCCTGGAGGATCAGCGTAGCTGCGCCGGCCCTCCAGCCTGTCTTCGACGCGGCTGCCGTCCGTACGGTTGCCGGCGTCGATGCCGTCGGCACCCTCGCCGCGGGCGGCGCGGCGGGACTGTCTGTCTTCGGGCCCTACTGTGCTGCTCATCAGGCGTTCTCGCTTTCATCGATTGGACCGCGCCCATTGTTTGGGCCGGCCACCGCTATGCGGAGACGTGCATGGTGGTCCTATGTCCACCTAACCACGGCATGCCGGCGGTAGCAAGGGTGCTTAGCATCTCCGGCGGGTCGAAAATCGGCGAAAATCAGCGGTACTTTCGGTGCAGGTCCTCCTTCACCGATGCCCGCGGAGACGCGTCGGCGATCCACGGTCCGGTGCCTTCGGACTGGTCCAGGACCCCGGCCTCCAGCCAGCTGTAGTCACCGGCGAGCACCTTTTCCGTCAGGTCGCGGTCGGCGTCGTCCGTGTTCCGCCACAGCTGGTCGAAGTACTCGTCCACGCGGACCCGCGCCTGCTCGCAGTATGCCTCGGCGAGTTCGTAGGCGGTGGCTGCCCGCTCCGGGTTGGTATGGAGCATCCCTTCGGCGCGTGAGCAGCACGCCGCCATGGCAAACAGCTCGGCGCCGATGTCCACGATCCGGCCCAGGAACGCCTGTTTGTGCTCGAGCTTGGCTTGCCACCGGCCCATCCCGTAGAAGGTCTGCCGGGCGAGGCGCCGCGAGGACCGCTCCACAAACCGCAGCTGCTTGGCGAGCCTGCCGAACTCGGTGTAGGACCGCGGATCCATGCCGGCGCCCGCCACCAGTTTGGGCAGCCACTTCGCGTAGAACCCGGAAGCGCCGACGGCGGCCCTCGCCTTGTCGGACAGGCTGGCATCCGCGGAGGCAAGGTCCCCGGCGGCGGCGAGGTGCGCATCCACGGCCTCGCGGGCAATGAGGAGCTTCATGATTTCCGAGGAGCCCTCGAAGATGCGGTTGATCCGGAGGTCGCGGAGCTGCTGTTCGGCCGGCACGGCGCGCTCGCCGCGGGCCTCCAGCGAATCCGCCGTCTCGAAGCCGCGTCCGCCTCGGATCTGCACCAGCTCGTCGGCTATACGGCAGCTGATCTCCGTGGACCAGAGCTTGGCGAGGGCGGCCTCGATCCGGACGTCCTTCTGGCCGGCGTCGGCCATTTCGGCGGACAGTTCGAAGACTGCGTCCAGGGCGAAGGCGCTCGCGGCGATGAAGGCGATTTTCTTGCCCACAGCTTCGTGTTTGCCCACCGGTCGGCCCCACTGGGTGCGTGCGTTGGACCATTCACGGGCGATCTTCAGGCTCCACCGGCCGGAGGCCACACAAAGGGCCGGGATGGAGAGCCTGCCCGTGTTGAGGGTGGTGAGGGCGATCTTCAGGCCCTGGCCTTCGCGGCCGAGCCGGTTTGCCGCAGGCACCCTCACCTGGTGGAAGCGCGTCACACCGTTCTCGATGCCGCGCAGCCCCATGAAGGCGTTGCGGTTTTCCACCGTGATGCCGGGGGAGTCCATTTCCACCACGAAGGCGCTGATGCCGCCCTTGTGGATGGTGCCATCGGAATCCGTGTGTTGCGGCACCAGCGCCATGACCACCACCAGTTCGGCGATCACGCCATTGGTGGTCCACAGTTTGACGCCGTCCAAAACGTAAGCGTCGCCGTCGTCCGTGGGAACGGCGGTGCTGCCCATCCGGGCGGGGTCGCTCCCGACGTCGGGTTCGGTGAGCAGGAAAGCCGTGATGGCGCCAGCGGCGCAGCGGGGAAGGTATTCCTGTTTCTGTTCTGCGGTGCCGAACACTTTCACGGGCTCGGGGACGCCGATGGACTGGTGCGCGGAGAGCAGCGCCCCGAGGCTGGGGTGCACCGAACCCAGCAGGGCAAGAGCCCGGCCGTAGTACACGAGCGACAGGCCCAGGCCGCCGTACTCGCGCGGGATCTTCATGCCGAACACGCCCAGCTCGGCCAGGCCGGCGAGGTACTGGTCCGGAATCCTGGCGTCCCGCTCGATCAGGCGGCCGGACATGGTCCTGCAGTAGGCGGTGAGGCGGTCCATGAACTCTTCGCCGCGTTCCACGTCCTCGGTCCTGGCCTCGGGCCAGGGGTGGATCAGCGAGAGATCGAAGCTGCCCAGGTACAGGCCCTTGGCGAAGCTGGGCCGGTCCCAGGTGGTTTCCCGGGCGGCCTCGGTGATGGCCCGGGCATCGGCTTCGGTGGCCTCGGGCCCGATCTTGTCGGGGGCGACGGGAACGTCGGCGGCTGGACTGTCAGTGGCAGAGCTCACGGGGCATCTCCTCTAACCGGGGTGGCCGGCTCGAGCCCTGGGTCCGCCTCGGGTGGGGAACCCTTCAGCTGTCCCTCAATGCTACCCGCGGGTAGGTTCCCGTGCTAGGGGCAGGCTGCCCTTGGAAGTCGCCGGGGAGCTCCACCGTGGAGGCGTGGTGCACCAGCCGGTCCCAGAGGTGGTTGATGCCGTGCACCAGGCCCAGCAGGGTGCCGGCAATGATGAACCAGGCGAACCGGCCCACCCCCACGAGCACCATGGCCAGGAAGCCGGCCGTCATCATAAAAGCCACAATCAGCAGGCCAAACACGAGCGTTCCGATGAACACGAAAGTGCCTGTCTCTACTGCGCTGAGATCGAACTGCATGTTTCCCCCTGCATCATTGCCTGGCTGGATCAAGTAGCACGAGCGTAGGGTGCGGACGGCTCCGCCAACCAGAGCCGCACGGCCGTGGCGCGGGTGTTGATACGGGATCGAAATGCTACCGGCCCGTAGGTCACGGCGCGGTCACTGTAACCCCACCCGTAACACGCGTAACAGGCCGTTGCGGACGTACCGGGAGGTGCGCCGGCGGGGCGCGGGGGTCCCTTTGGGTTCGGCAGGGGTGCCGGTTGCGGGGTGAAACGGCGCCGGGCCGGCTTCCGGGCACACTGCGTTAACCTTGTAGTTGGCAGTTTTCGGGTTTTCCGCTGCCCGACAAGTCCTGTGGCAGCTGAAGGAGAGTGTGTGTCCCGATCCGCCCCGTCCTCCGCGGACGCGATCAATGCCCGGCTCCGGGACCTTGAACTCCTGACCAAAGGACCGGCCTGGGCGCTCACCCGGTCCGCCCCGTGGGTCATCGCAGTCCTGCAGGCTTCCTTTACCCGCACCCGTCCGCAGCTTCCGCTGGAAGAATTCCATGCCGACGTCGATGCCTTCCTTGAGCAGCTCCGCCGCCAGGACCCGGGGTTGGGCGGCGCAGCCAACGGGAAGTCCTTCGGCGATGAATGGACCCGCAAGAATTTCCTGACCCGCCGCAACCAGTCCGGGCAGATCGTCTACGAAGTCACGGAGCCCGCGGCCCGCGTCCTCGCCTTCCTGGACAGCCTCTCCAGCGAACGCTCCACCCTGAACGGTTCCCGGCTGGGGACGCTGCTGGGCGACGTCGAAAAGCTGGCCAATGAGACAAACCCGGACCAGACCGCCCGGCTGGAGTCCCTCGAGGACGAGATCGAGGAGCGGCAGCAGCTCATCGAGGACATCAGCTCCGGCGACTTCGACGGACTGCTGGACGATGACGAGGCCGTGGAGGCGGCCGGAAACATCCTGGACCTCGCGGCCAGCCTGCCGGCCGACTATAAGAAGATGCGTGACCGGATCGAGGAACTGGTGGGCGAGCTCCGCAACCAGATCATCGAGGAATCCCTCAGCAAGGGTGCCACCATGGCGCAGGTGCTGGAGGCGGACAAACGGCTCCGGCAGAGTCCTGAAGGAAGGACGTTCCGGTCCTTCACGGCGTTCCTGGAGGACCCCCAGCAGCAGCTGCGGTTCCGTTCCGCGATCGGAGAAGTGCTCAGCCGCCAGTTCGCGGACGACCTCAGCCACGAGGACCGCGAAACGCTGAAGAACCTGGTGGCCGAACTCCGCACCCAGCACAGCCAGATCCAGCGGATCTACGGCAAGCTCAGCGAAAGCCTCAACACCTACGTCCAGAGCGACGATTTCCGCCAGTCCGTCCGGTTGCGGAAGGTGCTGCGCGAAGCCGAGCAGGCCATTCGCTCGCTGCCGTACGAACGGGAACGCCCCGGGCTGGTGCCCGGACCGGTACTCTTCAACGCCGGCTTCGAGTCCCTGTCCATGGTCAAGCTCTTTGACCCCGACGAGTTCGCGGCCCCGCCCAAGCTGGCCGACCCCATCGCCTTCAGCGACTCGGACCGCGTCCGCTCGCCGCGCACCGGGAAGGCCAAGCCGGCGGCCATCCGCGCCGCGCTCGCCGGGGCCGCCACCCTGCCGGAGGCGTGGGAGCAGCTTCCGCCGGAGGAACGCCACATCAACTCCATCCGCGCCCTGCTGTCCCACGCGCTGCACGACGGCGCCGGCTTCGACCGCGCCGGCTGGGACGCCATCGACTTCGAACAGATAGACGGCACCACCCGCAAGGCATTCCTGCCGGTGGTCACCCTCACAAAGGATTGACGATGACTGAAGAGATGACGACGACGGAAACCCCGGCGGTCGAACCTGCCCCGGTGGTTGAGCCCGTCGAGACCGGGATTTCGACAAGCTCAACCACCGGTGGGGTGACCCCGAGGGATACGTTCGTCGACGGCGCCGCGCTGTTCCCGGGGGACACCGGTGTGCTGCCCATGAAGGTCCGCCAGGCACTGGTGAAGCTGCTGAAGGGGCCGTACATCGACGGCGGCCGGGACGAAAAACTCTGGACCACCCTGCTGGACCACCAGCTGATCCTGCGGAGCCGCCTGTCGGAGCTGTTCCTGACGCTGCAGCTCGACCACGAACGGAAAGTGGCCGTGCTGCGCCCGGTGGACCCGGAAGCGATCGGCGGCAGCACCCGCTCCAGCATCCTGCGCCAGCAGCGTGCGCTCAGCCGGGTGGAGACCATCGTGCTGCTGCGCCTGCGCCTCCTGCTGGACCGCCACGTCACGGCGCAGACGGATCCCACGATCACGAAAGAGGAAATCGCCGAGCTGGTTGCCCACTACCAGCCGTCCGGCCAGCAGGACGCCCTGCGCGACTCCGATGTGGTCAACCGCGCCATCACCAAGCTCCTGGCCCGCCAGCTCCTCATCGCCACCGGCCTCGAGGACGTCTACACCATCTCCAACGCCCTCCCGCTGGCCCTCCCCTTCGAAAACATCGGCGACATCCCCGCCCACATAGAAGCGCTGGTGGCGGCCGCCACCGACCAATCAGGAACAGAACCGCTCCTGGAGTTCGGCGACGACGCCGGTGAGGAACCGAACGACGACGACGGCGATGCCGCCAGCGCCGCGAACACAACCACCGAGGGGGCAGAAGCATGAGCATCCCCACCATGCTGCCCATGGGCGAACTCACCAACCCGGGCCAGATGCGGCTCGCGCTGGTGCAGGTGGTCAACTGGGGCACGTTCCATGGCGCCCACACGATGCACGTGGACCGCAACGGCACCCTGCTGACAGGCAACTCGGGCGTCGGCAAGTCCACGCTGTTTGACGCCATGCTGCGCGTGTTCGACGCCCGGCCGCGGTCCAACGAGGCCGCCGCGCAGCGCTCCGGTGCCGTGGAGGACAAGCGGACCACGTTCACGTACATGCGCGGCAAGGTGGGCGACAAGGCCGTGGGCGAGGGCTCGGCCAGTGCCTTCCAGCGCCCCGGTGCCACGTGGTCCGCCGTCGCCCTGACGTTCGATAACGCGGCCGGCACGAAAGTGACGGTGTCAGCGCTCTTTGACCTGCCGAAAAACGGCACGGAATCGAGCGTCGGGCGGTACTACCTGATCGACAACAAGCCGCTGGACCTTGCCGCCATCGAGGGCATCGCGGAGAAGCGGTTCACCAAGGCTGCACTGGACACCCTCTTCCCGGACGCGCAGGTTTTCGACGTGCACAAGGCGTTTGCGGAGCGGTTCCGGCGGCTGCTGGGCATCAGTTCGGACCAGGCCCTTCCGCTGCTCCGGGTGATCCAGGCCGGCAAGGGACTCGGCGGCAGCGTCAACACCTTCTTCCGGGACCAGGTGCTCGACGCTCCCGCAACGCTGGCCGCGGCGGACGACGTCGTCGAGGAATTCAGCAACCTGATGTCCATCCGGCAGCGGCTGGAGGACGTGCGGCAACAGCGCGACCAGCTGGCTCCGGTACCCGGACTCAACAAGGAGTACGCGCAGTCCCTGCTGGACGCGAACCGCCTGCGGGAGCTGGCCGGCGAAGAGTTTGACGCCTACAAGCAACAGCTCGCGGTGACTGTCCACGAGAAGACCCTGGTCCGATTCAAGGACCTCGCCCACGCAAAAGCCAAGGAGCTCGGCGCGGAGCGTGCGGTCCGGGACGGCCTGGCCAAGGATCTGCGGCAGCTCGAAGCCGACTACAACAACCAGGGCGGCAACGCGATCTCGGCGATCGAGCAGTCGCTGGAGAATGCCCGGGTGGGACTCAAGCTCCGCCAGCAGGTAGAGGAAGCCGCGCGGCAGGCGCTGGCCGATGCCGGGCTGGACCTCGAATGGACGTCCGACGGCTGGGAGCAGGCCCACACGCATGCCGCCGATCGTTCGGCCGAACTCCGGGACGACTCCGAGGCGCTCAAGGAGCTGCGGTTCGAGGCGTTCGACGGCCACGCCACGAAGAAACGCGAGCTGGCCGCGGCCCAGCAGGAACTCGTCTCGCTGAAGACGCGCAAGTCCCTGCTCCCGCCGTCGAGCATTGAAAACCGCACGGCCATCGCGGCGGCAACCGGGGTGCCGGAGGAACGGATGCCGTTCGGCGGCGAGCTGATCGACCTCGCTGACGGGGAGGACCGGTGGCGGCCTGCCGCCGAACGCGCGCTACGGAACCTGGCCACCACGCTGCTGGTTCCCGGCGAGCACTTCGCGGCGGTGACCCGCTACCTGAACGACCACTCCGTCCGCGGCGCACTCCGCGCCGTGGACGTGTCCAAGCCGCTCGCCGGCGGCGCGCTGGCCGTTGAGGACGCGGCCGACGGCGATCTCCTGACCAAGCTGGACATCCTCACCACCGGTCCCGCGGCGGACGCCGGCCAGTGGATCCGTGAGCGGATCGCCGTCGACTTCGCCTACCCGTGCGTCGAGAACCCGGACGACCTGGCTGCGCTGGACAAGGGCCTGAGCCTGGGCGGCGTGGTCAAGCGCAACCGGCACACCGTGGAGAAGGACGACCGCTTCACCAGCAGGCAGGATTACGTCCTCGGCTTCGACAATGCTTCCAAGCTGGAGCTCGTGGCCGTGCAGGTGGAGGACCTCCAGCAGGAACTGGCCAAGGCCGCCGAACTCGCCCAAAGCCGCGAAGAGTCGCACCAGGGAATGACCCGCCAGCTGGAGGCGCTGCGGCGGATCGCCGAGGACCACCGGACCTGGGAACAGGTGTCAGCGGCCGTGGCGGAGGACGAGCTCGGCAGGATCGAGCAGCGCCTCAAGGATGCCCTTGCTGCCCAGGCCGACCTGGAACCGCTGCGGGCCAACATCGAAGCCGCCCGGCACAAGCACCAGTCCAGCACCGAAGCCGCTGCGGTTCTGCAGAGCGAATACAAGGCGCTGGACCAGCAGCTCACGGCCGCGGATTCGCTGCTGGAAGCCGCGCGGATCCGGCTGCGCCAGGCGCCGCCGTCGGATTCCGCCGTCGCCGCACTGGAACCGTACTTCGGCGGCGTTGACGACGTCACGGAGATGCACGAGCTGGACAACCTGGCCAACCAGGTGCGGACCCGGCTGCTTGCCGAACTGCACGCCGCCGAGTCCCGCGGCCAGGCCACTTCGGAGCGCCTTACCCGCATCTTCGAGGGGTTCGTGCGTGACTGGGGGACCGCAATTTCCGCGGACCACGGCACGTCCATCGGCGCTGCCGGGGAGTTCGAGGCCCGCTATCACGCGATCGTCAGCGACGGTCTTCCCGCGCAGATGGCCGAGTTCCGGCAGTTCTTCAACCAGCGCACCCATGAGTCGTTCAGCACGCTGCTGCACCTCCTGGATGAGGAGCGGCGGTCTATCACCAGCCGCATCCTTCCGCTCAACGGAATCCTGTCGGAGGTCAATTTCCATGAGGGCAGCTTTCTGGAACTGGACATCAAGCAGACCCTGCCGCCCACCGCGAAGCAGTTCAAGGACGCCATCCAGAACGCCCTGAAAATTCGGCACACCCGGCCCTCGCGCGCTGCGGGGGCGGCGGCTACCGGAGCTGAAACGGACGACGACGCCGAGCTCACCAACCGCTACAAGTCGCTGGAAACGCTCGTGAAGCGTTTGGGTTCGCAGGCGCCGGAGGACAGGCGCTGGCGGGCCGAAGTGCTGGACGTGCGCGGGCACCTGTTTATCCAGTGCAAGGAGCACCGGGAAGTATCTGGACCTCGTGGCGGCAAGCGGACCGATGTGTTTATGCACGCGGACACGGGCTCCATGTCGGGCGGCGAGCGGCAGCGGTTCACGGCGTTCATCATGGCAGCGGCCCTCAGCTACCAGCTGGGCATCGCGGAACAGGGCTTCACCACCTACGGCACCGTGATGATGGACGAGGCCTTCGTCCTGGCCTCGGAGGAATTTGCGGGTGCGGGTATCAAGGCGCTGCACGAGTTCGGCTTCCAGCTCCTGCTCGCGGCCCCGGAAAACGTCATCGACCTGTCGAGGCACCTCGGCTCCGTCACGGAAATCCTGCGGGACAAGCGCACCAACCGTTCCGGCGTGCTCACGTCTCCGGTGATCGGGCCGCGGGCCGGTGCCGAGGGCCAGTGGAGGTCCGAGGCGAACCCGGTGGACATCGTCCTGCGCTGACCCCGCCCTCCCACCAGGACGCTCTCTCACTTCCTGCGGGGTTTTCACCATCGCTCTCTCCCTTTCTTCAGGAAAGGGAGAGAGCGATGGTGTTTTTCTGCGTTAAGTGATGGAGCGTTCGGGAATTTCCCACGGTAAGTGAGAGAGCGTTTCAGGTGGCGGCTGCGCGGCAGGCGTCGACCTGGGCCTGGACGATCGCCCCGTAGTGGGCCACCAGCTCATCGAAGTCCCAGCCCTCGAACATGCCGAGCGTGCGCACTGCCTCGCCAAAGCCGGTCATCAGCGCCACCACCGTGGACGCGTGGCGCCGGTCCGGCGTCGTGTCCTTCAGCAGGGCGGCCATGCTGGCGAGGTACCGTTCGCGTGTTTCCAGCCGGGCGGCGTCGGGCGTGGGGGAGTCCTGGATGGTGAACGGAAGCATGGCCCACGGTTCCTTCAGCCCGCGCTCCCGGCGCATCAGGACCCGGAACACCAGTGTGGCGCCCAGCTCGGCCGCCGGGACGTCGAGGTCGGACAGCAGCGACTCGTCGGGCTTGGCGGCGGCAAACAGTTTTTCCTTGGAGCCGTACAGCTTCATCACCAGTGCTGCCGAAACACCGGCGTCGGAGGCGATGTCCCGGACGGTCACGCCCCGGTAGCCGCGTTCGCCGAACAGCCTCCCTGCGGCGTCCAGGATGGCGTCGCGGCTGGAAATCCCGGCGGTGCTCACGCGTCCACCAGCTGTCCGGCCGGAGCATCGATCGTCAGGTCCGCCGTCACCGAGCGGTTGTCCACGGCCAGTTTCCGGGCCATGGCCTGGTGGGTCGCCGGGTGCAGCAGGGTCACGATGTAGCGGCCGGCCAGGGGCAGCGGCAGGGAGTACCTGCCCCCGGAATCGGTCCGGGTTGTCGCCACATGTTCGCCGGAGGCCTGCAGGAGGGTCACCACCGCATCGGGCAGGACGGCACCTCCCACGGTGGCGGTTCCGGCCAGCTCCAGGCGGTCCTCCAGGTGGAAATTCTGCTGAAGCGTGCGGCCGTCAAAATCGAACACTTCCGCCATGGGCGCCCAGCCCGCGGCGTTGGCCACCATCAGGTACGTGCCCGCTCCGGGCAGCGCCACGGAGTAGTTGCCGTCGCTGTCCACGCGGCTCCAGTCCACCGGTTCGCCGCTGGTCTGGAGGACGGTGACGACGGCGGGAGTGACGGGGCGGCGGTCGGCCGTCAGGACGCGTCCCTGCACCACAAGCTCGTTGGCGGCCCGTGCGGGGAGCGCTGCCGTGGGGGCGGCCGCGGCCCGGGGAATGAACACCGCGGCCACCATGGAGGCGGCGGATGCGAGGGCGGCCATCCAGAAGACGTCCTTGAAGGCCTCGAAGGACGGCAGCCGGGCGGACCCCACGGTGAGGGTCACGGAGGTGAGGACAGCGGCGACGGCCGCACTCGAGGTCGAGGTTCCGATGGACCGCACCAGGCTGTTGAGTCCGTTGGCCGAGGCTGTCTCGGTGATGGGCACGGCGCCCATGATCAGGGTGGGCATCGCCGCGTAGGCGATCGCCGTACCGATGCTGACCACCGTGGAGCCGATGATCACGGAGGCGATGGAGTCCCAGAAGAAGACGCGGCCCACGTAGCCCACCACCATGACCGCCGCGCCCGCGATCAGCGCGGACTTCCCGCCGAACCGGCGAATGATGCCGCCGGAAACGGGAGCGAAAACCACCATGGCCAGGCCGGACGGAACCATGCAGAGGCCCGCGGTGATCACGCTCAGCTGGAAACCGTAGCCGGTGGAGGCGGGCAGCTGGAGCTGCTGGGTGGTCAGTAGCATGTTGGCGAACATCGCGAAACCCACCAGCAGGGACGCCAGGTTGGTCAGGAGGACGGGGCGCCTGGCGGAGGTGCGGAGGTCCACCATCGGCTGGCTGACCTTCAGTTCGTACGGGAGCCAGGCGGCCAGGAGAACGGCCGCGGCAAGGAACAGCAGCAGTACCGGCTCGGAACCCCAGCCCCACGAACCGCCCTTGGAAATGGCCAGCAGCAGTGCCGCCAGCGCCGCCGAAAGAATCACGGCGCCGAGGTAATCGAACCGGCCCGGCGTGCGCACTTTGGATTCGGGGACCACCAGGACGACGGCGGTGAGCAGCAGGCTGCCGGCTGCGGCGGAGACCCAGAAAATGGATTCCCAGCCCAGGCTTTCGTAGAGCAGCCCGGCGAGCGGGAGGCCCAGGGCGCTGCCGATACCCAGTGTGGCGCTCATCAGGGCGACGGCGGACCCCATCTTTTCCTTGGGCAGCTCATCGCGCATGATGCTGATGCCCACGGGGATCAAGGCCGAGGAGAACCCCTGCAGTGCCCGGCCGACGATGAGCCAGAGGAAACTTCCCCCGACCGCAGCCACGATGGAGCCGGCAACCATGATGGCAAGGCAGATCACCATCATCTTCCGTTTCCCGTACATGTCCGCGCTTCGGGAAACGATCGGGGTGGCCACGGCGCTGGACAGGAGTGTGGCGGTGACCAGCCAGGAGGCGTCGTCGGCGGTCACGCCGAGGATGCCGGGGAAGTCCGGAAGGAGCGGCACCACGAGGGTCTGCATCAGCGCCACCACGGTTCCGCTCAGCGCGAGGACGGCCGTGATGGCGCCGGGGGACAGGGGTTTGCTGCGTGTTTGGGGCATGGGGGCGGAACCTTCGGGGCGTCAGGCGGCCACAAGGGGTGAACGCGCGTTTACTCTGTAACGAGTGAACCACTGTTCACCCCTCGGTTCAAGAAGATTCAGGGTGCAACGCCTCACATTGCGCCACCCCGCCCTCGCGTAATCTCCTCAACCTGGCAATCATTGAGACAATTACGTTACGCAAAGCTTGCTTAATTCACAGAAGGGTAGGCTAGCCTTACTTAGGTTCGCATCATTGACCTAAGGAGTTCCGTGACTTCCCCCCTCTTCTCCGGCCTCGGCGCCGGCCGCAGCGGCATGGCCGCCGGCCCGTCCCGCCGGGTGCTGCTCAAGACCGCTGGCAAGGCAACCGCTGTTCTGGCCGCGGCCGCGCTCTCGCTCACCGCCTGCTCCACCGGTCCGGCGGCATCCGGCACCGGTACTGCAGCGGCCAGCCAGTCCGCGAGCTCGCAGTTCCCCGTCACCATCAAGCACGTCTTCGGTGAAACGACCATCGAGTCGCAGCCGCAGCGCGTCGTCACGGTTTCCTGGGTCAATGACGACGTCGCACTCGCCCTCGGCGTTGTGCCCGTGGGCGTCCCCAAGAATGAATGGGGCGGCAACGACAAGGGCTCCACGCCGTGGAAGGACGCCAAGCTCGAAGAGCTGGGGGCGGGCTTCGGCACCGAGAAGGCTCCGGTCCAGTTCTCCGAGGCCGACGGCATCAACTTCACCGAGATCGCCAAGCTCAACCCGGACGTCATCCTGGGCGCCTACTCCGGCCTGACGGAAGAGGACTACAAGAAGCTGAGCGAAATCGCTCCGGTCGTCGCCCACCCCGAGATCGCCTACGGCACCTCCTGGCAGGATTCCACCAGCATCATCGGCAAGGCCCTGGGCAAGGAAGCGGAGGCCACCAAGCTCGTCTCGGACACCGAAGCCACCATCAAGGACAAGGTCTCCAAGTACCCGCAGCTTGCCGACAAGAGCTTCATCTACGGCAACCTGGAGCCGGCCAAGAGCGACGGCGTCAATGTCTACACGGCCAACGACAACCGGCCTCGGTTCCTGTCGGAGATCGGCATGAAGCTGGCCCCCGTTGTGGAGGCGAACTCGAAGGGCTCCCAGGAGTTCTTCATCCCGTGGTCCGCCGAGAAGGCCAACGAGCTGGAATCGGACATCTTCGTGACCTGGGTTCCCGACTCCGCCACCACTGATTCCATCAAGGCCGACCCGCTGCTGGGCCAGATCCCGGCCATCAAGAACGGCGCCCTGGTTGCCGACTCGGACAACACGCTCACGCTGTCCATCTCCGCTTCTTCGCCCCTGAGCCTGCCGTGGTCGCTGGACACGTTCCTGCCGCAGCTGGCCGGCGCAGCGGACAAAGTGAAGTAAGCACTCCGCCATGACATCAGGTACGACGACGGCGCCCGCCGGCAGTGAGGCCATCTCACCTTCGGCTCCCGGCACCACGCGCGAACGGACACTTGAGGCCCCGATAGCCGCCGAAGCTGCGGCCGGCAAAGGGCCGCAGGTGCCCGTTCGGGCTGCAGGCGAGCAGGCCGCGTGGCTGCTGGCCGCCGTCGTCGTCCTTGTTCTTGTCGCTGGCGTCTCGCTGGCCGTCGGCGCCCGCGGGCTTCCCCTGGAAACCGTGTGGCAGGCGCTCACGCAATTCAATCCCGGCAATGGCGACCACGCCGTAGTCCATGCACGGATCCCGCGCACCGTCCTGGGCCTGCTCGCCGGCGGTGCCCTCGGACTGGCCGGCGCCGCCATGCAGGGCGTGGCCCGCAACCCGCTGGCCGACCCCGGGATCATGGGGGTCAACGCCGGCGCTGCACTGGCCGTGGTCACCGGCATTTACGTTTTTGGGATCTCCTCCCTGACCGGCTACATCTGGTTCGCGTTCATCGGCGCCGCGGCAGCTGCCGCCGTCGTCTACCTGGTCGCCTCACTGGGCAGGGACGGTGCGACGCCGGTGAAGCTCGCCCTCGCGGGCGCCGCCCTGAGCGCCGGCCTGTACTCGCTCATGAACGTCATCCTGGTCTCGAGCCAGGACACCCTGGACCGGTTCCGGTTCTGGCAGGTGGGCGGGATTGCCGGACGCGACTGGTCCGTGGTGCTGCCCGGGGTGCCCTTCCTCATCCTCGGCGCCGGCATTGTGCTGGCCACCGGGCGCATCCTCAATAGCCTGGCCCTGGGCGATGACATCGCGCGCGGACTCGGCCAGCGGGTAGGCCTTGTCCGCGGCGTCACCGCCCTGGGCATTGTGCTGCTCTGCGGAGGCGCCACCGCCCTCGCAGGGCCCATCGGCTTCGTGGGACTCGTCATTCCGCATGCCGTCCGCTTCCTCACCGGGCCCGACTACCGCTGGATCCTGCCCTTTTCCCTCGTCTTTGCCCCGGTGCTCCTGCTCTCCGCCGACATCCTGGGCCGCGTGGTGCTGCTGCCCGGCGAAGTCCCGGCGGGCATCATGACGGCCCTCGTGGGCGCCCCCGTCTTCGTGTGGCTTGTCCGCCGCGGGAAGGGGGCCGGACTGTGAGCACGCCAGACCTCGCCTCCGTTGGGCGCGAACTGGGCGAAAACGCGCCCGGCACCGAGCGCGAACGGGCAGATAACGCCCTCAAAACCGCGAAAACAGGGCATTATCTGCCCGTTCGCGCTACCGCACTGAACCGGACCGCACTGAACCGGACCGCCGTGCTGGCGTTCGCCGTCGTGGTCCTGTTCGCCGTCAGTGTGCTGCTGGGAAGCTACACCGTGACCATCCCCGACTTCGTCAAAATCCTGCTCGCCCACCTCACGGGCGGCGAGAAGATCCCCGGCGCAAGCTTCATCGTGATGGAAAACAAGCTTCCCCGCGCGGTAATCGGCACCATGATCGGGGCCGGGTTCGGCCTGGCCGGCGCCCTCTTCCAGACCATGCTCCGCAATCCGCTGGCCAGTCCGGACGTCATCGGCATCAGCTACGGGGCCAGCGCCGCAGCCGTCACGGCCATCGTTGTTTTCGGCGCGTCCGGGGCCGTTGTCTCCGGCGCCGCCCTCGCCGGCGCGCTGGGTGTGGCCGCGCTCATCTATGCCATCTCCCGCGGCGGCTCACTGGGTTCCGGGGGGTCCGGCGGCGGAAACCGCGGCAATGCGGCCGGCAGCCGGCTGATCCTGGCGGGCGTGGGCATCGCGGCCGCCCTCCACGCCGTGGTCAGCTTCCTCATGACCCGGGCGGACATCCGCACGGCAGCCGACGCCCTGGTATGGCTCAACGGCTCCCTCAACTCCGCCAGCTGGGACCGCGCCGGAGTCCTCAGCCTTGCCCTGGTGGTCCTCGTCCCCGCCGTCGCGGCATTGTCCGGCCCGCTGCGCATCCTGGAACTCGGCGACGACGCCGCCGCCGGACTCGGCATCAGGGTCGGCTTCACCCGGCTGGCCGTGGTGGTTGTCGCCGTGGCACTCGCTGCGGTGGCGACGGCGGCGGCGGGGCCGGTTGCCTTCGTCGCGTTCCTGGCCGGTCCCATCGCCCGACGCTTCACTGCCAAAGCCAGCCTCCCGGCGTCGGCCTTCGTCGGGGCACTGATTGTGCTGGCCGCAGACTACTTCGCGGCGAATATCGCACCCCTGCTGCTGGACGGCACCGTGCTGCCGGTAGGCGTGGTCACCGGTGCCCTGGGCGCCCCGTTCCTGCTGTGGCTGCTGGTCACTTCCAATCGAAAGGATGCCTGAGATGGCTGTTCTGCGCGCCACGGACCTCACCCTCAAGTACGCCCAACGCACGGTGGTTGACGGGCTGCAGGCGGAGATCCCCGAAGGCAAAGTGACCATGATCGTGGGCGCCAACGCCTGCGGCAAGTCCACCCTGCTCCGCGGACTCTCCCGGTTGCTGAAGCCCGCGGCGGGCGCAGTGACCCTGGACGGCAAGGACATCCACAGCCGCTCCGCCCGCGACGTCGCCCGGACCCTTGGCCTCCTGCCCCAGCACCCCACAGCACCGGACGGCATCACCGTCCGCGACCTGCTGGGACGCGGACGGTACCCGCACCAGGGCTTCTTCCGCAGCTGGTCAGATCATGACGACGCCGCGGTGCAGCGCGCGCTGGAGGCCACCGAAACGCTGGAACTCGCCGGGCGCTACGTGGACGAGCTGTCCGGCGGCCAGCGCCAGCGCGTCTGGATCGCGATGGCGCTCGCCCAGGAAACCGACGTGCTGCTGCTGGACGAGCCCACCACGTACCTGGACCTGGCACACCAGGTGGAAGTGCTGGACCTTGTCACGGACCTCAACCGCACGCGCGGCACCACCGTGGCCATCGTTCTGCACGACCTGAACCTCGCCGCGCGGTACGCGGACCACGTGATCGCCATGAAGGGCGGCCGGATCGTCGCCGAAGGTGCATCCACTGACGTGGTCACGGAGGACCTGGTCCGGGACGTCTTCGGCCTGGAATCGAGGGTGCTTCCCGATCCCGTTTCCGGCACTCCTCTGATCATTCCGCTCGGCCGGCACCACACCACTGCAACTGAACTGGAGCTCGTTTCATGAAAACCCGCGACATTGCCACCACCGAACCCATGACCTTGGCGTTCGAGGTGACGGTCACCGCCGTCCAGGAACTGAGCCCCAACTTCCGCCGCATCACCTTCGGCGGGTATTCCCTGCGCGACTTCGGTGTCCACGGCGGCACCCTGGACCTGCGCGTGAAGCTGATGATCCCGTCGCTTGCCGCCGACGGCACCCGGCTGCCGCTGCCTGTTTTCCAAATGGAGCAGACCGGCTGGTACCGGGAATGGCTGGCCATGGATCCGGCCACCCGCGGCTCCATGCGGACCTACACCGTCAGGCAGGAACGGCTCGACGCCGTCTACCCCGAAATCGACGTGGACTTCGTGATGCACTTCGACGCCGCGGGCAACGGCGGCCCCGCAGCCAACTGGGCCCTGAACGCCAACCCCGGGGACACGCTCACCATCATCGGCCCCAACAACCGTGCCGCGCACTGCGTCACGGCGGAGATCTACTCCGGCATCGAGTGGCGGCCGGGCCTGGCCCAGCGCGTCCTGCTGGCAGGAGACGAGACCGCTGTTCCCGCCATCAGCGCCATCCTCGAAAGCCTTCCGGCCTATATGAGCGGGCACGCGTTCCTTGAGGTCCCCGAGGCCGGCGATTTCCTGGACTTGAAGTCGGACGCCGACGTCGAAGTCACCTGGCTGGCACGCGGCGCCTCGATCGGACGCTCACGTCCGCACGGCGAACTCCTGCAGGAAGCCGTCCGCGCCGCCGTTCCCGAGCCGGGCTGGGTGGGCATCAAGGCCGCGTCCGGCGGGGCCGGTCCGGAACCGGAAGACGTGGACGTGGACCAGGACATCCTCTGGGAAACGCCCGCGAGGATGGAAACCGCGGCCATCGCTGCAACGAAGAACCCCGGGATGCCCGCGGGCGCCATGCCGTTCTACGCCTGGATTGCCGGCGAGGCGGGCGTCATTAAGGACATGCGCCGCTACCTGGTCCGCGACGTAGGCATCGACCGCAAACAGGTCGCGTTCATGGGCTACTGGCGTCAGGGGAAAGCGGAGCTCTAAGCGTTGGTGCGGCCGCGCTGAGTCCGCCTCCACTGCTGACCTTGCCGTCGCTTAGACACCTCCCGCCGCTGCGCTCGGCCGCGGACGGCCTTGCTCCGCTCTGGTCGGCGATGCGCTCCTTAGCAAGCCAACAGTTGCGGCTCGAGGGTCGGTCACCTCAGATTCACCCCGTCTTTCCCTGACGGCTTTTTGGGTTGGGTATCGTGCCGGGATGGGTTCATTTCCTTTGCTTCCGGACAGGAACGGGCGACGGCGGTTTGTTGCCTTGGGGGATTCGTTCACCGAGGGCGTGGGGGACCGGAGCAAGCGGCTGCCCAACGGCGTGCGCGGCTGGGCCGACCGGGTGGCGGAGAAGCTGGCCAAGGCCGAACCCGGGTGGGAGTACGCCAACCTCGCTATCCGCAGCAAGAGGCTCCGGCACGTCATCGACGAGCAGCTGGAGCCGGCGCTCGCCATGGAGCCCACCCTGGTGACCCTGTACGCCGGGGGCAATGACATCCTGGATTTCGGTACCGATGTGGATGCGCTCATGGCCGAGTACGAATCGCTCGTGGCCCGGCTGGCAGCCACGGGTGCCACCGTGGTGCTGTTTACCGGTTTCGACGTCAAGGTGTCCGCTGTCCTGGAGCCCCTCAAGAAGCGCAACACCGCCTACAACCGCCACGTCCGGGAAATCGCCGCCAGGTACAACGCGGTGCTGGTGGATTACTGGTGCTTCGATGCGTTCCACGATCGGCGGATGTGGGACTCAGACCGGCTGCACATGTCCAAAGCGGGCCACAAATACCTGGCCGGTCAAGTCCTGGACCAGCTGGGCGTGCCGCACAAGATCAGCCCGCTGGAGTGGGAACCGCCGTCGAAACTGAGCCTGCGGGAGTGGGAACAGGCGCAGCGGCGCTGGGTGCACGACTGGGTGTTGCCTCTTTTTGGCCGCAAGCTGCGCGGCGTCACCCTCGGGGACAGGCTCAGCCCGCGCTGGCCGCAACCGGTGAAGGTCCCGCGGAAGGGCGGGCTCAAGAAACTCCTCGAGAAGGAACCGTCAGCTGCGTCTGAGGGGAACTAGCTGTCTAGGAGGTTTTCGTAGCCCGGAGCAACCCTGCCGGCGTGGAATTCCTCGACGTCGAACTCGGCGACCCCGTTCGTGTAGAAGGGGTCCTGGACCAGGGTCGCGTCCAGGCTGGCGCGGTCCGCGTTGGACAGCAGCAATGCGCCGGTCCGGGGGATCTTCCGGCCGGCGACAATAAAGATCCCCTGGTCGAAAGCGTCCTGCAGCCACGCGACGTGCGCCTTGAGGTGGAAATCGACGATCTCTTCGGGAACCTTATAAGTCAGGGAGACTACGTACATGCGGCCAGCCTACCGGTTTCACCGCCGGCCCGGCGAGGAGTCCCCGGCCCCGGCCGGGAAGGCTTAGGGAAGCAGTTTCAGCGCGCTGTTCCAGTTGTACCCAGGGTGGGCGTTGCCACCCTGCAGCCCTATGATCAGCAGCTGAAAGGCTTCCAGCTCCCGGGCGCGGCGCAACGGCCCCACATCGACGGCACGCAAACCGGAGTCATTGATGAAGCTGGCCACTGCAGCCTTGGCGTCGGCGGAATCGCCGGCCAGCAGGACGTCCAGCGTCTGTCCGGCCACTTCACCGGCAGCCAGCGTGGAGGCGAAGACCGTGTTGAAGCCCTTAACCACGGTTGCGCCGGGAACCAGCGCCTGGAGTTCCTCTGCCGCGGAGCTCCCGGCGGGCACGGTCAGGGAGTCGAAGGTTTCCGTGTCCACAGGGTTGCAGACGTCCACGATCGTCTTGCCGTTGAGCGCCTCGCCGTAGTGGCCGACGATGTCCCTGGACACCTCGAAGTGGGTTGCAAGGACAACAATGCTGCCCTCAATTTCCTGGCCCGTTGTTCCGGCGGAGGCGTTCGTCCCGGACGCCAGGGCGGACGCGGCCACGGCATCCCGGCTAAGGATCTGGATGCTGCGGCCGGCGCTGGCTGCGCGGGCGGCGATGGCTGCCGCCATGTTGCCGGTGCCGATGATCGTGATGTCAGTCATGACGCTTCCTTAGATCGGAACCGCTGCTCGGACAGCGGGGCTTGAACTGTCAATGATTTTTTCTCCTAGGATGTATCCATGACCGAACCCCGCTGGCTCAACGCTGACGAACGCCGCGCCTGGCTGGCCCAGCTGAGCATCAACACCTTGCTGCCGGCAGCGCTGGACACCAAAATGCACGCCGCGGGTAAGCTTTCGCTCTTCGACTACAACGTACTCGCCATGCTCTCCGAAGCGGAAGGCCGATTCCTCCCGATGAGCGAACTCGCCGCCCGGACCAGCGCCTCGCTGTCGCGGCTGTCCCATGTGGTCACCAAGCTGCAGAACCGCGGGTGGGTGGAACGCCGTCCGCATCCGCGCGATGCGCGCGTCACCACCGCCCATCTGACCGACGACGGCATGGCGACGATCGTGGAGTTGGCGCCCGGCCACGTGGAGGCCGTCCGCTCGCTGTTCCTCGATGCACTCTCCGAGCGGGACGTCGCCGACCTGGCCCGCATTGGCGAGAAGATCGTGGGCCGGCTGGACGCCGACCACTGGATCCTGCGCGAGTCCTGACCCGCGAGTCCTGACGAGCGCCGCGGCCCGTCGCGGTCCGCGGCCGTAGTGTTGGGTCCATGGAATCGCCCATCCAGAGCTACCTGCAGCAGATCCACACCGAGATCGCCCGGCTCAAGGGTGGCAAGCCTTACAGCACCATCCCGGCCATGGCCAACGTGGATCCGGAGCGCTTCGGCATTGCGCTGGCCACCGTCGACGGCCAGGTCTATGAGGTGGGGGACACCCGCGCGGAATTCACCATCCAGTCCATCTCGAAGCCGTTCACCTACGGGCTGGCCCTTGAGGACCTCGGCAACGACGCCGTGGATGCGAAGGTGGATGTCGAACCCTCCGGCGACTCCTTCAACGAGATCTCCTTGGCGGAGGGGACGGGCCGCCCGGCGAACGCCATGATCAACGCGGGAGCACTCACCGCTACATCGCTGATCCGGGGATCCGGCGGCCAGTCCAGCTTCAAACGGATTCTCAGCACCTATTCGGCATTCGCGGGCCGTCAGCTTTCCGTGGACCGGAAGGTCTTCGAGTCTGAGCTGAAACACGGGCACCGCAACACGGCGCTGGCCCACCTGCTGCGCTCCTTCAACATCATCGAGGACGACCCCACGCCAGTCCTGGAGGACTATTTCCGCCAGTGCTCGGTCCTGGTGAACAGCTTCGACCTCGCCATTATGGCCGCCACCCTAGCCAACGGCGGGAAGAATCCGCTGACCCACAGGCAGGTGCTGGGGATCGGTCCGGTGGAACGGGTGTTGTCGGTGATGATGACATCCGGCATGTACGACGACGCCGGTGCCTGGATCAGCAGCGTGGGCATGCCCGGCAAGAGCGGTGTTGCCGGTGGCATCATCGCCGTCCTGCCGGGCCAGGTGGGGCTGGCGGTCTACTCTCCGCCGCTCGATGAACACGGCGGCAGCGTCCGGGGCCTGGCCACTGCCCAGAGGCTCTCCCGGGACATGGAGCTGCACTTCGTCAGGGCTGCGCGCGCGGGGCGTTCGGCCATCCTTGCCTCGTACGACGTCACCGAAACGCCCTCGGGCATCCGGCGCAATGCTGAAGCGGCCGACGTCCTCCGTGCACACGGACACCGGGCACGCGTCGTTGAACTCAACGGTGACCTTCTCTTCGCCGGGACCGAATCAATGGTGCGCGAGCTCAGCAGCCTGGACGACGACGTCGAGCTGGTTGTTCTGGACCTTCGCCGGACCGATCAGGTCAGCGGCGTCGCGGTGCGCATGCTCGATGAAGCGCGGACGGGGCTGTCCAGCGCGGGCCGCGAGCTGGTGCTGATCGAAGCGGACGGCGCGGTGTCGGAGTCCCTAGGAGGCTGCTGAACAACGCGGTTGCGGGGCGGGTGGAACGCCACCAATGGCCGTCTAGCGACGTGTTCTGGTCA
>NZ_JARCCY010000036.1:0-49051 GCF_039907775.1 Arthrobacter sp. CC3 | reverse complement strand
CCTGGACCAAGACAGCAGAACAGATCCTCGAATCCATCGGCCGACTTCTGAACCGAATTTCAGGCGCGGGACACTAGGAGCCGGCGGCAGGTCCTGCACTTTCGACGACGGCGGCAGCCGCCTCGGCGGGGTCCGCCTGGTCAAACTGCTCACGCATCTGCGCCGCCCGTCTTTTCCAGGCAGGATCCCCCAGAACGTCAGCCACCGCCCGGGCAATGTCGCCGGACCTGGGCGCCTCGGTCCGCAGACTGATGCCCACGCCGGCGTATTCGACGCGGGCGTTGACGTCGCTCTTGCCCTCGTTGATGCCGGACACCACCAGCGGAACGCCCTTGGACAGGCTCAGCTGCACGCCGCCAAAACCGCCGTTACTGATGAACACATCGGTGTGCTCGAAGACTTTGGCGAAATCCACGTAGTCGCGCACCATGATGTTGGGCTGCGGATACCGGGCCTTCAATTCCTCGGTGCCACGGCCGCCGGTGGCAACGATCACCAGCGCGTCCAGGTCCTTCACGGCTTCGAGCGCAGGGACGATCAGCTTGCCTTGGTCGATGTTGTCCACGGTTCCCTGCGTCACCACGATGGTGGCCGGGTAGGACCGCGGCCGTGCCCCGTCGTCGCCCGGCACCACCTCTGCTGAGCGGGCACCGTCCGCCCCGGGGCCGACAGCCTCCGCTGCCCGGTAGGGAAGAAGCGCGCCGACGTAATGGACCTTCGGATTGACGGTCCGGCGCGGGAAGTCCAGCGACTCCGGGCCCGTTTGGATGACGGCAGCCGCGCAGCGGTACGGTTCATCGGTCAGCCGTCCCCGGCGGGGGACCTCCTGGCCGTACGCCGCGTGCTGCCGCCTGTAGCTCTGGCTGGCAGGCCGGAGGATGACCTTGTCTGACAGCAGCCCCGCCGCGGCCTGGGCGGCTTTTTCTGCCAGGTTGCGGGACGGCTTGAACCCGAAGAAGAGCGGCGGCACCAGGGGGTCGCTTTCCATGTTGGGAATCGCCACAAACGTCACAACCGGCGTGCTCATCAACCGGGAAACCAGCCGCTGGATGAACATGGAGCTGTCCACCACGGCCACGTCGAACGGGAAGTCGCCGCGGAGCTCCCGGATGTCCTCGAAGAAGTGGCTGATGTTGCTGGCAAAGATCTTTTCGCCGTCGAAGCCGATGGCCCGGGGGCCCTTGAGCCTGGCGCGTTCCGGATACAGCTCGTTCAGGTTGTCGCCCCGGTGCTCAATGGCGCGGCGGAACGGGAAGTGCAGAACCTCGAGCCTGCGCAGTTTGTCCGCGAAGACAGGTCCTGTGTACCAGCCGACGTCGTGGCCGCGCTCCCTGAGCCGCACGGCAACGCCGGTCATCGGATTGAAGTGGCCCTCAATGGCCTGGCTGGCGAACAGGATCTTCATGGTCCCCCCGGACTCGCTTTGAGCCTGAGCGGCTCCGCGCCGCGAGCCTGCGGCGCTATGCGTCCAGTTTGGTCAGCGGCGCGTACCTTAGCAATAGCCGCTTCTCGCCAACGCTGAACTTCACCTTCGCGACTGTCTTGTCGCCGGCGCCTTCAACGGCCAGGACCGTGCCGTTGCCGAAACTTGTGTGATTGACCTTGTCCCCCACGCTAACGGCCACCACTTCCTTCTGCGGCTGCACGCGGTTCTTCGCGACGGCGGCGGGCACGTCGGCGTTGAAGCCGGCGGAAGGGCTCGCAGCGTTGCCGCGGGCTGTGCCGGCGCCCCAGAACGAGCCGCTGTACCGGCTGGAGCCGATGGCGGCGCCGCTCCCCCAGCCGCCGACCTGGCGGCTGGTGCCTTCGCGCCGCCATTCCACCAGTTCGGCCGGGATTTCCTCGATGAACTGGCTGGCCGGGTTGTACTGGCTCTGGCCCCACATGCTGCGGACCTCCGAGCGCGTCACGTAAAGGCGCTTCCGTGCACGGGTCAGGCCCACGTAGGCAAGCCGGCGCTCTTCCGCGAGTTCTTTGGGGTCCGTGGCGGACCGCTGGTGCGGGAAGAGTCCGTGCTCCATGCCGGTGAGGAACACCACCGGGAACTCCAGCCCCTTGGCCGTGTGGAGGGTCATCAGCGTGACAACGCCCAGCCGTTTGGCTTCCGCGACGGCGGCATCGATGTCCGCGCCGGGGGCGTCCGGGATCTGGTCTGCGTCCGCAACGAGCGAGACCTGCTCCAGGAAGGCGCCCAGGGATCCTTCCGGGTTTTCCTGCTCGTATTCGCGCACGACGGCGACGAGTTCGGCGAGGTTCTCCACGCGGGACTCGTCCTGGGGATCCGTGCTGGACCGCAGGCCGGCCAGGTAGCCGGTCTGTTCCAGGACGGCTTCCAGGGCTGCCGCCGCGCCGGAGCCGGTGGCCACCTCCGCGAGGTCATCCAGCAGCTTCACGAAGCCCAGCACCGCATTGACCGAGCGGGTGGCCATGCCGGGAGCCTGGTCCGCGCGGCGGGCGGCGGCCATGAACGAAGTGCGTTCGCGTTCGGCAAGGGCAGCCACAGCGCCCTCGGCGCGGTCGCCGATGCCGCGCTTGGGCTCGTTGAGCACCCGCCGGAGGTTGACGTCGTCGTCGGGGTTGACCAGGACGCGCAGGTACGCGAGGGCGTCCTTGATTTCCTTGCGCTCGTAGAAGCGCGTGCCGCCCACCACCTTGTACGGCAGCCCGACGCGCACCAGGACGTCTTCAATCGAGCGCGACTGGGCGTTGGTGCGGTAGAAGATGGCGACGTCGCCGGGGCGCAGGTTGTCCTCGTCCTGCAGCCTGTCGATTTCCTTGGCGATGAACTGGGCTTCGTCGTGTTCGTTCTCGCCCACGTAGCCGATGATTTTGTGGCCCTCGCCCTCGGCGGTCCAGAGCCGTTTCTCCGGCCGGTTGGGGTTGCGCGAGATCACCGAGTTGGCGGCGGAGAGGATGTTCTGGGTGGAGCGGTAGTTCTGTTCCAGCTTGATGGTGCGGGCGTTCGGGTAGTCCTTTTCGAACTCCACGATGTTGCGGATGTCGGCGCCGCGGAAGGCGTAGATGGACTGGTCCGAGTCGCCCACCACGGTGAGTTCGGAGGCCCCGGGTCCCTCGCCCACAATTTCGCGGACCAGTGCGTACTGTGCGTGGTTGGTGTCCTGGTACTCGTCCACGAGGACATGGCGGAAGCGCCGCCGGTAGGACTCGGCGAGCGCCGGAAAGGCCCGGAACATGTAGACGGTCTCGGCGATGAGGTCGTCAAAATCCATGGCGTTGGCCTGGCGCAGCCGCTGGGTGTAGCCCTTGAAAACATCGGCCACGGCTGATTCGAAGGGATCGTTGTGGTTGGCCGACATGGCGTAGGAGTCGGCGTCGATCAGCTCGTTCTTCAGCGCCGAGATCTTGTGCTGGATGGCCTTGGGCGCGAACTTCTTGGGATCGAGGTCCAGGCTCTTGGACACCTGGGTCACGAGGCGGAGGGAGTCCGCGGAGTCATAGATGGAGAAGTTGGACTTCAGTCCGACGTTAGCGGCCTCCTGCCGGAGGATCCGCACGCAGGACGAGTGGAACGTGGAGATCCACATGATCTTGGCCTTGCCGCCAACCAGCGCCTGGATGCGCTCCCGCATTTCCGCGGCCGCCTTGTTGGTGAAGGTGATGGCCAGGATCTCCCCGTGATGCGCCTGCCGGGTGGCGATGAGGTACGCGATCCGGTTGCTGAGTACCCGGGTCTTGCCGGATCCGGCTCCGGCAACGATGAGCAGCGCGCTGCCGGAATGCTTGACCGCTTCCTCCTGCTGGGGGTTGAGGCCCTGCAGCAGTTCATCGGCTCCGGGCAGCCGCGGGTGCGCCCGTTCCCGGTCGGATTCCTGCCCGCCGTTCCCGTACCGTGCAGGATCTTCCCCGCCCCCGGGGCGCGACTTAGTGAGCGCTGCCGCTCGCGGGGCAGCCTTGAACGGTCCGTCGGCGTAGGGGTCAAACAACATATCCATGGTGCTATAAGTCTAGGCGGTGGGGCCGACACTAACGTCCGGGCTTACTCCACCGAGCCGGCTTCGAGGGCCGAACGGAGCTGCCGGACCGCCGTCGTTCCGCCTGCCATGAACCATTCCAGCCCGTTCACACGGACGGTCTCGGCGGCGCCGCCGGCGGCGATCACGATCGCCTGGCCGGGGAGCCAGTCCCATTCGGGGCAGCTGTGCTGGAACCAGCAGTCCAGTTCGCCGTCGGCCACCCGGCCCAGGTCGCACGAGCCCGAGCCGAACATCCGCAGCGCCGCTGCAGCGGTGGCCGCGGCGTGCCAGGGCATGGCGCACAGCGGGTCCGCGAGCCAGGACGGGTGGATGTAGGTTGCGGCACCCTGCTCGGCCAGCGGTTTCCGGGTCCTGGCCCCGCCGTCTTCGTGGAAGGAGGTGATCCGTTCTCCGTTGAGGGTTGCGGGCCGGGTGGTTCCGCCGAGCCACAGCTTGTCCTCTTCGGGCTGGAAAATGGCACCAAGCACGGTCCCGGCAGTGTCCTTGAGGGCGAGCGCGGAGCACCAGTACGTGGAGCCGTGCAGGAAGTTGTACGTGCCGTCCACGGGGTCGATCACCCAGGTCCGGCCGCTGCTGCCCTGGACGGACGCCCCTTCCTCCCCCAGGATGCCGTCGTCCGGCCGGCAGCGGCGCAGCTGGTCGAGGACGTAGGCTTCGGCGGCGTGGTCGGCGGCGGTGACAACATCGGAAACCGACGTTTTTTGCTGCCCTTCCAGGCCGCCCTGGCGCATCATGAGCGCCAGCATCCCGGCTTCCCTGACCAGGGCCTCGGCCAGCTGGTAGTCGTCCAGGCCCGCGTTGAGTTCAGCCGCGCTGTGCCTGCCAAGTTTGTGTCTTCCTAGTTCCGTCACGCGTCCCAGCCTATCCGGGGCCACCCGCAAGGGACAGGAACAGGAACAGAACCAGCGATAATGAACGCATGGCCAAGACACCAGCACAGCGGATCAAGAAACACGGCGCCAGGGCGTCCGTTCCCCAGCATCATCTGCCGCCGGTGATCAACCCGACCACCCGGCGGACGCCGGAGAAGGCGCAGAGCAACAGCAGCCTGATCCTGATCGCGGGCGTGGTGGCCAGCCTCTTCCTGTTCTGGTACCTGCACTTGCTGACGCTGAACCAGCTCACCCAGCTCTCGGGCGGCCTGCCCATGCCCGATTCGCTGATCGGGGGCTTTGACCAGGGCTTCGTGGAGCAGCTGAGGGCGGCCATGAACGAGGACGCCCGCGGCCAGCTCAACTACCTCCACAAGACGGCGGGCACCCTGTTTCCGCTGATCTTCGCCTTCACCTGGCTGCTGCTGATCGGGACCAACGTTGCGCGCAAACCCCTACGCTGGGCGCTCTGGGCGCTCCCGCTGCTGTTCGCTGCGGTCCGGTTGTGGGGGAACGCCGCCATTGATTCGATGATGTCCGCGTCAACGGCCGACGCCGGCCAGGTTGCACTAGCGTCCGTGCTCACTGTTTCCGGCTGGGTGCTGCTCGTGCTGAGCCTGCTGGCCGGCGGCGCTGCGGTGTTTATCGGCCGGAAGCCGCGGAAGTAGCTCCGGGGCAGCGGCCCGCGCCGCCTTCCGCGCCCTCAGCTCCTGCCGCACCCGCTGGGCGATGACCAGCCCCGCCGTGGCCAGGCCGACCGTCACCGGGTAGCCCATGAAGCGCTCCAGCGTGCCCGGCTGGGGCACGGCCATCCCGGTGACGCCGCCGGTCACCAGGGCACCGAAGGAAACTGCGCCGCAGGCGAGGATGAACCAGCCCAGGGGTGACTGCCGCAGCCACAGCACCCCCAGCAGCAGCAGTGCCAGCGCGCCCCCGATGAAATACATCAGGGCGCCGGTCAGATGCACGGCAAACAAGCCGGCGTCTTCGGGCACCAGCCCCACGATGATTGTCCCGGTTCCGGCGGTGAAAGTCAGGACCTTGGCAGCGAGGGCGGTGAGCCAGGGCGCGCGGTGGCCCGGGCCGAAAGCGATCCGTATACCGGGACGGGCTGCCACGCACAAGAGCGCGGAGCTGAGGAGCAATGCCCCCGCGAGCATGCCCAGCCCCTGCACCACGAACGAGGCGTTCATCAGCGCGTGCAGGGGCGAGCAGACGTCCCGGTCCTCGTAGATCCCGCAGTGCACGGCCCCAAGGTCACTGATGTAGCCGGTCCGGCGGTCGTAGGGTTCCGGCCCCGCCCACGCCGCGATCACGGCCGATTCCGCCACGAAGTATTGCAGCACGCTCAGCTTGGCCCACGCCCCGAAATACTCCCGGGCGGAGGCGATATCCGGGAGGAACCCGGCCCGGTAGGACGTTGCTGGTGTTGCTGCAGTCATGCCAAGAGCGTAGTACGGGCCCGTACCTTGTATGCTTGTATCCGTGCCCGAACAGGACGGCCTGTGCCAACCGTTTCGGACGCCCGCCCTCGTAGCTCAGTGGATAGAGCACGGCTCTCCTAAAGCCGGTGTCGTTGGTTCGATTCCAATCGAGGGCACTTGAACTTCCACCTGCGCGCGTACCTGCTGGGCAGCTGGTCCGTGGAGCGCACCTTGTGGGACCGCAGTTCCGGAACCCGGGGGACCTTCACCGGCGTCGCCCTGTTTTCCCCCGCGGACGACGACGGCCTTGACTTCCACGAAGAAGGCACCGTGCGCTGGCCTACTCCGGACGGCGGCGCGTTCACGGGCCCGGCAAGCCGGAACTACATCCTGCAGCCTGCCGATTCCCCCGACGCGATGGACATGACGTTCCCCGACGGACGGCCGTTCCACCGCATGAGCTTCCGGGAAACGGCCAGCCAGGACAACCACTGGTGTGATCCGGACACCTACCGCGTGACGTACGCCCTCCGCGGACCCGACGAATTCAGCTATTCCTGGGACGTCCAGGGGCCCCGGAAGGACCTGCTCCTGGAATCAGTGCTGCGGCGGCTCGCCCCGGACGCGGATGGGCTAGGGTCGTAGCCGTGAAAGACCGCATTGTTGTGTCCGCCGTCTGCGTCTATGACCGCGCCGGCCGCCTGCTGACCGTCCGCAAGCGCGGCACGGACAAGTTCATGCACCCGGGCGGCAAACCCGAACCCGGCGAAACGGCAGCCCAGGCCGCATCCCGTGAACTGCTGGAAGAAGTGGGCATCATCGTGGCGCCGGAACATCTCCAGCTCATGGGCGTATGGCTGGCCGACGCCGCCAACGAGGCCGCCACGGATATCGAGGCCACGGTTTTCACTGCCCCCGGGACCTGGCAAGCGCACCCGTCCGCCGAGATAGCGGAAATCCGCTGGCTGGACCTGGCCGGCGAACTGCCGGCCGATCTTGCGCCCCTGTTGACGGACCACGTCCTGCCTGCCCTCGCCGCCGGCGGCAGGTAGCTTCCCGGGCTAGAACTCCGGCACAGCCTCTTCCACGACGGCGGTCGCCTCGGCAAACTGCGTGCGGTACAGCTCCGCGTACCGGCCTTCCGCCGCGAGGAGTTCGGTGTGGGTACCGCGCTCCACGATGGTGCCGTCCTCCACCACCAGGATCATGTCCGCCGCTCGGATGGTGGACAACCGGTGGGCGATCACGACGGCGGTACGGCCCTCGAGCGCGGCGCCCAGGGCCTCCTGGACCGCGGCTTCGTTGGTGGAATCCAGGGCCGCGGTGGCCTCGTCCAGGATCACGACGCGCGGCTGGGCAATGAGCAGGCGGGCGATGGTGAGGCGCTGGCGTTCGCCACCGGAGAGCCGGTAGCCGCGCTCCCCCACCACCGTGTCCAGGCCGTCCGGGAGCGTCCGGATCATGTCTTCGAGCCGGGCCTGCCGCAGCACATCCCACATGAGCTCGTCGCTGGCCTCCGGCCTTGCCAGGCGCAGGTTGGAGGCGATGCTCTCGTGGAACAGGTGCCCGTCCTGCGTCACCATGCCGAGCGTGTGCCGCATCGAATCGAAGGTGAGGTCGCGGACGTCCACCCCGGTCCCCGGAGTGGTTCCGCCGAAGCGGACGGCGCCGGAATCGACGTCGTACAGGCGGGAGAGCAGTTGCGCGATGGTGGACTTTCCGGCGCCCGAGGAGCCCACGAGGGCGACCGTCTGGCCGGGTTCCACCCGGAAGCTGATGCCGTGGAGCACCTCTTCGCCGCCGCGGGTGTCGAGCGTGGACACGTCCTCCAGCGAGGCGAGCGAGACCTTGTCTGCGGACGGGTAGGAGAAGCGGACGTCGTCGAACTCCACGGACAGCGGACCGGCCGGCGATGACACCGCGTCAGGCTTCTGCTGGATAAGCGGCTTGAGGTCCAGGATTTCGAAGACCCGTTCAAAACTGACCAGGGCGCTCATGATCTCGACCCGGGCGTTGGAGAGGGCGGTGAGCGGCGCATAGAGGCGGGTGAGGAGCAGCGCGAGCACCACGACGTCGCCGGCGGCCAGCTGCCCCTGCAGCGCCAGGAAGCCGCCCAGCCCGTAGACCAGGGCAAGCGCCAGTGCCGAGACGAGCGTCAGGGCGGTCACGAAGGTGAACTGCAGCATCGCCGTCCGCACGCCGATATCCCGGACGCGTCCCGCGCGGGCGGCGAATTCCCGGGATTCCTCGTCCGGGCGGCCGAAGAGCTTCACCAGAGTGGCTCCGGGGGCGGAGAAGCGTTCCGTCATCTGGGTGCCCATGGAGGCGTTGTGCTCCGCGGCTTCCCGGCGCAGGTCGGCCAGCTTGGAGCCCATCCGGCGGGCGGGGATGAGGAAGATCGGCAGCAGGATCATGGCGAGCACGGTCACGAGCCAGGACTTGCCCAGCATCACCACGAGGGTGAGCGCGAGGGCCACGACGTTGCTCACGACGCCGGACAGCGTCCCTGCGAAGGCGGACTGCGCCCCGATCACGTCATTGTTCAGGCGGCTGACGAGGGCACCGGTCCTGGTGCGGGTGAAGAAGGCGATCGGCATTTTCTGCACGTGGTCGAACACCTTGGTGCGCAGGTCCACGATGACGCCCTCACCGATGGTGGAGGACAGCCAGCGCGTCACCAGGCCCAGTCCGGCCTCGGCAACTGCAACGACGGCGATGAGGACAGCCAGCCGGACCACGACGTCGGCACCCACGCCGGCGATGATGGCATCCACCACCTGCCCGGCAAGAACGGGTGTGGCCACAGCCAGGACCGCCATGGCGATGGACAGCAGCACGAAGGCGATCAGCTTGCCCTTGTGCGGACGGGCGAAGCCGAACACCCGCTTGAGCGTTGCCTTCGAGAACGGCTTCGATCCGCTCGAGGCGCGCGTGATGTTGTAAAGGGAGCTCCACGCTACCCGGTCCATGCTCATCGTGACTGGCCTTTCGTGGCACGTTCAGTGGCGCGGCCCGCGTTGCCTTGCGGCGATCCCGCGCCGGCGAGTTGTTCGGTCACCACACCGTCCTCGACGTTCCACCGGACGTCCAGGCGCACATTTTCCAGCAGCCGCCGGTCATGCGTCACCAGAAGCAGGGCGCCGTCGTAGCTTTCCAGTGCTTCTTCGAGCTGCTCGATAGCGGGCAGGTCCAGGTGGTTGGTGGGCTCGTCCAGGACGAGCAGGTTCACGCCGCGGGCCTGCAGGAGCGCCAGCGCAGCGCGGGTCCGCTCGCCCGGGGAAAGCGAGTCGACCGGACGCGAGGTGTGGTCGGCTTTGAGGCCGAATTTGGCGAGCAGGGTGCGGACCTCGGCGGGAGTCAGGTCCGTCAGGACGGCTTCGACGGCGTCACCCAGGTTGAGGTGGCCGGCGAGCAGGCCACGGGCCTGGTCGATTTCGCCGATGGCCACCGAGGCGCCCATGGCGGCGTTGCCGAAATCGGGCTCCCGGATGCCGAGCAGGAGCCGGAGAAGCGTCGACTTGCCGGCCCCGTTAGGGCCCGTGATACCGATGCGTTCCCCGGCGTTGAGCTGCAGGTTCACCGGTCCCAGGGTGAAATCGCCCTGGTGCACGACGGCGTCCCGCAACGTGGCCACCACTGCACTGGACCGCGGCGCCTGGCCAATGCTGAACTGCAGCTGCCACTCCTTGCGGGGTTCCTCGACCTCATCGAGCCGGGCGATCCGGGACTCCATCTGGCGCACCTTTTGGGCCTGCTTCTCCGACGATTCTGTAGAGGCGGCGCGGCGGATCTTGTCGTTGTCGGGGCTCTTCTTCATGGCGTTGCGAACGCCTTGGGAGCTCCATTCGCGCTGGGTCCTGGCGCGGGAGACGAGGTCCGCCTTCGTGGACGCAAACTCCTCGTAGCGCTCCCGGGCATGGCGCCGCGCGACGGCGCGTTCCTCCAGGAACGCCTCGTAGCCGCCGTCGTAAACAGCCACGGAATTCTGGGCCAGGTCCAGTTCCACGATGGTGGTGACACACCGTGCCAGGAACTCACGGTCGTGGGACACGAGGACCACACCGCCACGGAGGCCCTGGACGAATGCTTCCAGCTTGGCCAGTCCGTTGAGGTCCAGGTCGTTGGTGGGTTCATCGAGCAGGACCACATCGAAACGGCTCAGCAGCAGGGCGGCCAGCGCCACCCGCGCGGCCTGTCCGCCGGAAAGTCCGGTCATCAGCGCTTCCGGTCCCACGTCCAGGCCAAGGTCGGCCAGGACCGGCGCAATCCGTTCGTCAAGGTCGGCCGCGCCGGAGGCCATCCAGCGGTCGAAGGCCAGGGAGTAGGCGTCATCCGCGCCGGGGGCGCCGGACCCCAGGGCCTCGGCAGTGGATTCCATGTCCGCCGTTGCCTGGGCGCAGCCGGTGCGGCGTGCAACGTAGTCCGCCACGGTTTCCCCGTCCACGCGTTCGTGTTCCTGGGGCAGCCAGCCCACGAAGGCATCGGCCGGGGCCAGGTTCACCGTGCCGGCCAGTGGCTGGTCCACACCGGCCAGGAGCCGCAGCAGGGTGGATTTGCCCGCGCCGTTCGCTCCAACGACGCCCACGACGTCGCCGGGCGCCACTGTGAGGGAAAGTTTTGAGAAGAGTGTGCGGTGGTCGTGACCGCCAGAAAGATCTTTGGCAACTAGGGTTGCAGTCATTAGTCCATCCTCTCACTGCGGCCCAAAACGGCCTGAAATCCCGCCGGGCATGGAGGAACCCGCTGGTCCGGACTTGGGGGGTGTACGGACCAACGGGTTCGACCATTTAGCATAGTTCATATACCCCCCGCCGTAAAATCGACCGACGAATCCAGCCCGCCCCACCCTGCAGGAAGCCATCCATGCCACTCCCCGCCAAGGCGTTCCAACGCTGGCTTCACGGAATTGCACCCCAGGCGAGCACTGCCGATATCTGCAGGATCTCGGGGGTCAAGCGGACCACGTTGGCGCAGCAGCTGGTCCGCGGGAAAGTGGCGGAAAGCACCGTTGTCAGCATCAGCCGGGCCTTCAACATCAACCCCGTGGCGGCACTGGCCACCTTTGAAAATTTCGGCGAGCTCGGCGGGAGTCCGCTGCTTCCCACCGCCGCCGAGCTGGTCAGCCAGATCGCCACGATGGATTTGCTGAAGGCAGTCATTGCCCGCTCCGCCGAGGCTGCGCGAGCGGGCGACACGGACCAGCCGCAGCCGGCCCCGCCGCTGACCCCCGTTCCGCATGCGACGTCGGTGAAGAACTGGGTGGACGCAATCGACGACGGCGAGCTGCGGCACCGGGTGTCGGCAGCCACGGGAATCGCCCCGCAAAACTACTCCGCGCAGCTGACCGCCAACCGGCTGACTCCCGAGCTGGCCATCGCCACGGCCAAGGCGGCCGGCACCGGCCTGACCGGCGGGCTGGTGGCCACCGGCATGATCACCGAGGCGGAGGCCGGCTGGCCGCGGGGGGCGCGGCAGGCAGCCCTGGACGCGTTGTCCGATGGGGAGCTCGCCGCCCTGGCCGGTGACCGGCTGCAAGCATTGGGGAAGACCCTCAAGCGCCAGGAACAAGACCACGAACAAACCAAAACGATCTGGGAGAACCTCGGATGATCGAGATCCTGCAATGGTCCACGCTGGCAATTTGTTGTGCCGCCGCCGTGGCCCGAATTCCAAGCGCCGTCAGGGGTGAGAACAGGTCGCTTTTCTACATTTTCGTACTGGCCACCCTGGCGATCCTCCTGAGCATCGATGGCCCGTACATTGCCATCGACCGGCTGCTCGGAGGCACCAACGTCGCCAACCTCATCCTTCGGTTCGTCATCTTTGCCGTCATCTTCTTCATCGGGCTGCGTTTCATCAGGGGCTTCGGCGCCCATGGGGCGCGGCGGTGGCTCCTGGGCATGCCCGGGCTGCTGGTGCTTGGCGTTATTGCTGCCGCCATGGTCGTCTTCTTCGCCATGATGGATTCGTCCGGCTCATCGGCGGGGCTTGTGGCTGTGTCCCAGAGCAGCGAGAGGAATGCCCGGCTCGTCGAATATTATGGCGCCGCCGGGCGCGCCTATCCTGCCTATGTCTCCCTGGTGCTGCTCCCCGCCATGGCGAAGGCCGTTGCCAGCCGGCTGCCGGTGCTGGTCCGGGCAGGGGCGCTTCTGCTGGCTGTCGGCGGCATCTCGCTGGCCATAAGCCTGCTTTTCCCTTTCATTCCGGCACAGTGGCACTTCCTCAGATTCATCATCAATTACGGGGCCGCGCTCTGCTTTGTCCTCGGCCTTGCCGCCTTTTGGGCTGCGCGGGTCCGGGCGACCCAAATGAGCACCCGGAAGTCATCTACTGCAAAGTAGACTTAGTGCTTTCACAAAATCATTAGAACGTGAGAGAATCATGAAAGTGTGAAAGTGGGTGCGGGCTGGGGTCGTGAATGGGGATAATCCGTTCGGCGCCGGCCGGCCACTGAGCGCTATTGGGGGGATGAGTGGTGGCGGGCCGTTGGGGACCGCCCCCACTCAGCCTGTTTAACGGCGGGATGGCCGCGGGCCAGCGCCCTGGACCCCTGGCGTCCTAGCGGGCAAAGCGCAGGGTGACCAGCTGGAACGGCCGCAGCGTCAGCTTTGCGGAGTCCTTGCCGGCAGTCACGCCCGGGTCCTCAACCGGACGCTCCAGCAGGTCCACCGCCTGCACTTCCCTGGCGTCAAAGTTTGCCGTCACCAAACCCTCGGACCGCTCCCCCAGCGACTCATAAAGCCGCACAATGACGTCGCCGGAACCGTCCTCCGCCAGCTTCACCGCTTCCACCACAATTCCCTGGTTGAACACGGTAAACAGCGGGCTGACGGCGTTGGCGCCCTTCACGATGCGCGGGGCAAGGTTGGTCCGGTAGCCCTCTTCCACGGCATCGGCGATCTCCGCCCCCGGCCTGATGGTCACCAGGAGCTCGTGCCGCCCGCGGTCGGCGCCGGGATCCGGATATTTGGGAGCGCGAAGCAGGGACGTGCGCACGGTGGTGGTGGTGCCGCCGTCGTCCCTCACGCTGCGGGTGACATCGTGCCCGTAGCTGGAGGCGTTGGAGACCGCCACGCCATAGCCCGGCTCTGCCACGTGGATCCAGCGGTGGGCGCAGATTTCGAACTTGGCCGCTTCCCAGGACGTATTGGTGTGGGTTGGCCGGAAGACATGCCCGAACTGCGTCTCCGATGCTGATCGGTCCGCGCGGACGTCCAGGGGGAAGCCGATCTTGAGCAGTTTTTCCCGTTCCTGCCAGTCAACGGAGGTCAGGATGCCCAGTGAGCCGGAACCGGCCTCGAGCGATATCCGCTGGGTGATCGCTGATGTTCCGGCCAGCCGCTCCACCACCACGACGGCGTCCCAGCCGCCCCGCTCCAGCGTCACCGAATGCGCTTCGGTCAGTGAGGTGACGTTGCGGCGGTAGAACTCGTCAATGTCCCACGCGTCCCATTCGTTGGGCGTGTCGCGGTGGAGTTCCAAGTGGTTCCCGAACTGGCCGGGGGCAATCGCTTCCCGGCCGCTGGCATGGTCGATCAGCGAGGTCAGGAGTCCGTTGGAGTCCAGCACGGCCTGGATCACGCCGTTATCCAGGATGTATCCCCCGCTGGATTCGGTGACCGTCACCGGGTGGTCGCTGCGGACGGGTTCGGCGGCAGCCAGTGCAGGCACGCCGCTGCGTTCGTGCGGCGCGGCGTTGAGCAGGAACTCGCGGCTGCCCTCGCCGAGAACGGCACGGGCAGCGCCGGCAATGATGGACTCCAGGGCATCCGAGATGGCTGCGTAGTTCCGCTCCGCGTCCTGGTGGACCCAGGCAATGGAACTGCCGGGCAGGATGTCATGGAACTGTTGCAGCAGGACCAGCCGCCAGAGGCGTTTCAGCTCGGCTGCCGGGTAGGTGAAGCTGCCGTCAGTACGGACGGACGCGGTGGCGCACCAGAGTTCGGCCTCCCGGAGCAGGTGCTCGCTTCGCCGGTTGCCCCGTTTCGTCTTGGCCTGGCTGGTATAGGTTCCGCGGTGCAACTCCAGGTACATCTCCCCCACCCATACCGGCAGGGACGTGTACTCGGCCTGTGCCTGGCTGAAGAAGTTCGCGGCCGTTCCGATCCGCACCTTCGGGGACCCCTCGAGGTCGGCCGTGCGGTGGGCTGCTGCGATCATCTCCCGGGTGGGGCCGCCGCCGCCGTCGCCGTAGCCGAACGGGACCAGGGAGACAGTGCCGCGGCCGTGGTCCCGGTAGTTCCGCTCCGCATGCGCCAGTTCCCGCCCGCTCAGCTCGGAGTTGTAGGTGTCAACCGGCGGGAAGTGCGTGAACAGCCGCGTGCCGTCGATGCCTTCCCAGTTGAACGTGTGGTGCGGCATCCTGTTGACCTGGTTCCAGGAGATCTTCTGGGTCAGGAACCACTTGCTGCCAGCTGCCTTGACGATCTGCGGCAGGGCGGCGGAGTACCCGAAGGAATCAGGCAGCCAGGCTTCCCGGCACTCCACGCCGAACTCGTCCAGGAAGAACTGCTTGCCTTCGATGAACTGCCGGGCCATGGCCTCTCCGCCGGGCATGTTGGTGTCCGATTCCACCCACATGCCGCCGACCGGCACGAACTGGCCCGCTTTGACCTTCTCGCGGATGCGGCCGAACAGCTCCGGATAGAACTCCTTCATCCAGGCGAGCTGCTGCGCGGACGAACAGGAGAACACGAAATCGGGAGACTCGTCCATCAGCGCCACGACGTTGGAGAATGTGCGTGCACATTTGCGGATGGTTTCCCGGACGGGCCACAGCCAGGCCGAGTCGATGTGCGCATGGCCCGTGGCCACCAGCTGATGGGCCGAGGCGTACGCCGGGCGGGAGAGTACCTCAGCCAGGGCTGCACGGCCGGCCGACGCGGTGCCGCTGACATCGTCCGGGTCCATGACGTCCAGCATCCGCTCCAGGGCGCGCAGGATCTCGTGGCGGCGGGGCAGTTCCATCGGCAGCTCGTGCATGAGCCCGCTGAGCGTCCAGACGTCCTGCTGAAGCTCCCAGACGGTCTGGTTGAGTTCGGCGATGGCGATGGTGCCCAGCCGGTATTTGGGTTCGCTTCCCGCTGTTTCCTTGTCCCCGTAGGGCATGGCTGCGAAGGTCCATCCCTGCGCGACGTCCGGGTTGGCAGCTGCCTCCACGTAGAAGTCCACTGCCATTCCGCTTCCGAGGAGCTTCAGGGGGATGTACTGGTTCCGCGGCGAGATGGCCTTGATGATGGTGCCGTCCGGCCGCCACGCAATTCCCTCGCACTGGAATCCCGGCAGTTCGCGGGTGAAGCCAAGGTCCACCACGATCTCCACCGCGGTATCCGGAGCGGTCCCCCAGGAATCGGGCACTTCGCCCTGCAGCCTCAGCCACTTGGTGCTCCATGGCTTACCCCAGGCAGTTCCGTGTTCCAACGGGGCGAAGTCGTGGCGGAGGGCTTCCATGACGGAAACAGGCTCGTCCGGAACGTCCCAGCTGGTCAGGTTCAGCGGGACGCTGCGGGTGTACACCGCGGGGTCCACGCGTTCACGCATGAAGCGGTCAAGACGGACTTCCGTGATGCGGCGGTCGTCGTGCAATGTGGTCCTCTTTAATACCTGTGGTCTGGAAGCTGACGGCTGGCTCGCGGTATTGGCTTTGGCGTTGGCTTCAGCTTATGCGCAAGCCCTTGAACACTGCCGAAGGAGCGGATCGGCGCGTCCAATCGATGGATAAAATCTACTGTGCCGGGCCCGATAAACCAAGCACTTTGTCCTATCCGGGGACCGGAGCCGGTGCCTGGATCCGGTGCTGCCCGGCATAGACGTTGAGGGTGGCGCCCCTGCTGAAGCCGGCCAGTGTCATGCCGCTGGCGTCAGCAAGTTCTACGGCCAGGCTGGATGGCGCACTGACGGCAGCGAGCACCGGAATCCCGGCGAGCGCCGCCTTCTGGACCAGTTCGAAGGAGGCACGGCCGGAAACCTGCAGCACGCTGCCCGCCAGCGGCAGCAGCCGTTCGCGGAGCGCCCAGCCCACCACCTTGTCCACGGCGTTGTGGCGTCCCACGTCCTCGCGCAGGCACAGCAACTCAGTGCCGCCGTCGTCGGTGATCCTGAAGAGGCCGGCAGCGTGGACCCCTCCGGTGGCGTCGAAGACGGCCTGCGCCTTACGAAGCTCGTCCGGGAGCCCGGCGAGCGTCTCAACCGGGACGGTCAGCGGATCACCGGCAGGGCTGAAATGCGATGACTTGCGGACGGCGTCGATGGAATCGGTGCCGCAGATGCCGCATGAACTGGACGTGAAGATGTTGCGGCCCCTCTCGGGGAGGACGACGTCCGGCCGCAACTGCGCCTCCACAACATTGAAGGTCTGAACGCCGTCCTCGTCCTCGCCCGCGCAAAACCGCAGGGAGATGAGTTGCTCGGGGTCCCAGATGATGCCCTCGGACACCAGGAACCCGGCCACGAGGTCAAAATCGTCCCCGGGTGTGCGCATGGTGACGGTAAACGGGAGGGATCCCAGCCGTACTTCCAGCGGTTCCTCCACGGCAAGTACGTCTTCCCGGTGCCGCACGGGGAATGCGAGGGCCTGCGGCGAACCGTCCAGGACGAACTTGTGAATTTTGCGGCGTTGCGTCATGCGGGCCACGATGCGCTCCTCTTTAGTGCGGGGTATGACCATCATTGCAAGCCCGGACGGCCTTCACCAGCCGGGACCGTCTTAGCCGAGCAAAGCACTCCAGTCCACCGGACCGTCTGATGCGGCGGGCTTCCGCGGGGTCTTGCGGGGAGCCGCTTTGGCCTTCGCCGCGGCCAGTCCAGCCGCCGGGATCGGGGCACCCCACGGCAGGGCGAAAGCGGGCGCGGCCTCCCCCAACTGGATGCCGTGCGGAGGCACAACGAGGACGCCGTCGGCTGCCGCAAGGCCGCGCATCATCCCGGACCCCGCGTGCTGGGCAGGTGATGCCATGCCGTAGAGCAGCCTGAAAGGCATCAGCCGGGTCCTTCCCGGTTCAGCGTCGATCATCGTCCCGCAGGGTACCTCACTGATCGGCGGCAGCGACCCGTGGCCCAGCGCGGCCAGCAGCGGAGCTCCCACTGTGCAGAGCGCCATCATCGCGGCAAGGGGATTGCCGGGCAGTCCAAGGATGAAGCGGCCGTCTGGCAGTTCGGCGAGGACAGCCGGGTGCCCGGGCCGCATCGCGATGCCGTCGATCAACAGGCGGCCGCCGAGTTCCGCGACCGCGCGGCGGAGGTGGTCTGTGCCGGACCGGCCGGTTCCGCCGGTGGTGATGACGACGTCGGCCGGCGCCTCCTCCGCAGCGTCGTCCTCCAGGGCGGCGAGCCATTCGTCGTAGCTGTCACCGATCTTGTCCTGCCCGGCGCTGATGCCGCCCATCATCTCGACGACGGCGCCAAGCTGTGGTCCGAAGGTGTCGCGCACCTTACCCGGCGCCGGCAGGCCTGAGGTGACCACCTCGGAGCCCGTGAGCAGGATCCTCACCACAGGTTTTCCCTGGACGTGGAGGGAGTCGTGGCCGGCAAGCGCCGCGAGGGCCAGATGGGCCGGGTTGAGCACAGTTCCGCTGGCGATCAGGACGTCTCCGGCCGCTGCTTCCTCGCCGGCTTTCCGGATGTGCTGGCCGTTCCTCGGTTCACCGGGCCGTGCCCCGCCGCCCAGGACCAGGACGGGGAGCCCTTCCTCATCCGTTGCCATGGCGCCGCTTTCACTGCGGAGCACAGCCTTGGCACCAGGGGGGATCAGGCCGCCGGTGACGATGGGACTGGCCTGGTGGGGTGCCAACCGGTGGCCGGGCTCCGCGAGGATCCACGGCCCGCTTCCGTTGACCGCCCAGCCGTCCATGGCCGATGAAGCGTAGTGCGGCATGTCCTGGAGCGCGGTGACGTCCTCCGCGAGTGTCCGGCCGAGCGCGGTCCTGAGCGGCACCGGCCCCGGCGGGATCGGTGTTGCGGAGTCGAATGACGCCTGCCGCGCCTCCTGCCAGCTGTGCGCCAAATGGGTGTGGCCGGTGTCGGCAGTGCCCGCTTCAACAGTGCCCGCTTCGGCAGTCCCCGTTTCCGCGGTGCCGGGACCCTCGGAGGGTTCCCCGTTTTCAGGCACGTCGCTGGCGGCGTCCCCGCCGCCCGGCGGCGCAGCCGTCATGCGCCGGGGTTCCCGCTGCTGACGGCCGGTCCGTCATCGGGCTGCGGCGTGGCCGCGGCGGAATCCGCCGCGGCGTAATCCATCGCCAGCGCCCGCGCCACGCCCATGGCGGCCTGCATTGAAACCGCGTCCGGGGCCTGCCCCGAACCAGACGCCATACCTGCCGCGAAGCCGGCGATGAACGTGGTTAGCGGCGCCGCCGGACGGACCACAGAGTGGGCCGCAACCCCGGCCAGCGCCAAGACTTCATTGACGTCCACCTCGACGTCCTCCAGCTCGAAGGCTTGCAGCAGCGCCCGGCACCAGTCCTCCAGCGTTTCGTCCTGGCTTTTCACCGTTGCCTCCAAACTCAAATTCAGTTGCAGTACCACCGCCCGGTCCCACCAACGGTGGCTTATGACCCCTGGCGGGATACCCCTAGCGCGGTGGCATCGTCCCAGGTATCCACATCGTCCGTGGCACCGGCGGGGACGATAACAGTCCGCACGTCAAGCCTAGCAAGGAGGGCGAAGACTGAAGCGCCTGCCAGGCCTCCACTCTCCCCCAGTTCGTTCACGGCACGTTGTAGCGCAGCCGTGCCATAAAAACCCGCAAGCGGCTGTCTGCGGCCATCAGGCGAAGCGGACATGATTCCCTCGGAGCCGGCCGCGCCGCTGCTGTCCTCCGCCAGGGCGAGCAGAAGTGCGGCAACGGCTTGGTCGGCTTTGGGCATGTCACAAGCCAGGATCAGGGTCGTCGCCGCGCGCAATGGACCGCGTGCGCGATCCAGGGCGGCCAGGCCGGCGCCTATGGCCGCCGCCGGGCCGGCAAACGCGGGTTCCTCCCGGCATGACAGAACACCGGCGGGCAGTCCGCCGGGATCAGGTCCCACCACCACCACCTCTCCCGCCCCCGCGGCTGCCGCGAGCGACCGCGACAGGAGGGTGGCGCCGTCGTACACCAACTGGGACTTGGGCACGCCACCCAGGCGCGATGACCGCCCGCCGGCCAGTATTAAGGCATCAAACTCCACAGTGCCAGCCTAGCCATGCAGGCCGACACCGCGTAACCGTGCAGCCTTAGGAACCGTGAAGCCTTAGAAACCGTGAAGCCTTAGGCGGCGGATTCGGGCAGGAGGAAAGGGTCCCAGGCGGGCGTGGGCTTTTCCAGTTCCTTGATCTGCCAAATGGTGCCGTGCGGAGGCGCGGGGACGAACCTGAGCTTCCAGCCCATCTCGGCGGGCGTGTGGTCGCCTTTCACGTTGTTGCACCGAAGGCAGGCGGCCACCAGGTTCTCCCAGGAATCGGCACCGCCCCTCGATTTCGGGTGGACGTGGTCAATGGTGTGTGCTGCTTTCCCGCAGTAGGCGCAGCGGTGGCCGTCACGGCGCAACACGCCCCGGCGGCTCACAGCAGTGATCGTGTTGTACCGGGGCCGGATGTAGCGGTTCAGGAGTATCACGGACGGACGGCCCAGGATCTCCTGCGGCCCGACGACAGGATCGTCGCCTTCGGCCACTACGCTAGCTTTTCCGGTCAGCACAAGAACCAGCGCCCGGCGGAAGGTCACAACCGCCAGCGGTTCATATCCAGCATTAAGAACGAGAGTGCGCATGCACATACCTCTTCACGGCCGCACCCGTCAGGGGCTCGAGGGCCGGCTGCCCTCTGCTTGTCCGGGCTATGGATCGACAACACAAGAGTAAACACTCAAGTGGCCTATCGCCGAATCGGCTCCTTACCATAGACTCCGTGTCGGCAAAAATTCACCTGCCGGAAACGCAAAAGGACCCCAGCCCGAAGGCAGGGGTCCTTTTGTTACGCGGAAACCGGGGTATTAGCCGCCGACGCGGATGAAGACCGGGCCGGAGCCAACGTTGACGCTGAACAGGACGGTTGTTCCGCCGTTCCAGCCCCCGTGGACGGCCATGCCGTTGCCGACGTAAACAGCAATGTGGGCCCTGCCCATGCCGCCGTCTTGATAGTAAGCGAGATCGCCAGGCTGGGCTTCAGCTGCACTGACGGTGCGGCCCAGGGACAGGTAGCCTGCGGGCCAGCCGCGGTAGTTGATGCCAACCGCAGCGAGAGAGTTTGTCACAAGCATCGTGCAGTCCTGGGCAACGCCGAGCTGGGCGTACGCTGCAGCCGCGATCGCGGCACCGTTTCCGCTGGCGGCAGCGGGGGCTGCAGCTGCGGGGGCGGCCGGGGCCGACACGGTCGCGGCAACCGGAGCAGCCTCGGGAGCAGCTTCCTGAACCTCGACGACAGGCTTGGGAGCCTCGACGACCGGAGCCGGGGAGGTGGAGACAGCCGGCTTCTCGAAGGAGATGGCAATACTGGAAGCGGCCGAGATGTTGGCCGGAGCAGAGGACTGCACTTCCAGGGTGGAAGCAGAGGTTGCTTCGCGCTGTACGTTGGTATCGGCAGCGTTCGCTGCGATACCGCTGGTCAGGACCAGGCCGGAAGCTGCAGCGATAACCGCAGCCTGGCGGCCCACGCCGCCGGCGTTGTCGCCGACAGCCTTGGCAATGACAGCAAGCGAGTTGGTTTTGGTAACCTCGGCGCGGTGCCGTGCGATCGCACGAGTAGTCATTATTTCTCTCTTTCGTTTTCCTCAGACTGCGTGGCAGGCCGCGGTTTGGACGCTCCGGCATCTTGGGGGTAAGCCGGAACGGCCCGAACAGGTTTATATAGCGAAGAACGCGCGCTTCAGCGACGGGAAACCCGTGATGGAGCGAAGCGCCGCGTGTTCTAGCGAAGCGTGTAGAACGCGGATGTGCCCGTGGCGGACACAGCGTGCAGGAGCGTGCCCTGCGACGGGTTCAGCGCGCTGATCATCATGCCGTTGCCGACGTAGATGCCAACGTGAGCTCCGCCGTTCTGCATGACCAAGTCGCCCGGCGCCGGGGTGGCGGTGGGCTTCATGGCGGTCCATGCGTTGGTGCGGGGGATGCTGATGCCGGCCTGGGCGTAGACCCACTGGGTGAAGCCTGAGCAGTCCCAGCCGCTGGGGGTGGTGCCGCCCCAGACGTAGGCGCTGCCAATGCCGGTGTACGCTATGGCGGCGAGGCCAGATGCTGCTGCAGAGGAGGCGGCGTCGGCAAGTTTGCCGGCCTTGGCCTCCCCGTCAGCTGCTGTGGGGTTCTCACTGGCGTCGGTACCGGTGGATTGTGCCCGGACGGTTTCAATCTTCGGCGCTGCCATCGTGGTGACGGACGGACGCTCGAAGGAAACAGTCGCTGTCGGTTCAGCGCTTACGGCCAGCTGGGCTGACTGAGAGCCGGACTCCGTCGAAGCGGAAACACCCAGGTTGGTATCGGCGGCATTTGCCGGCATGCCAACACTGAGGATCAGTCCGGACGCGGCTGCGATCACAGCCGCCTGGCGACCTACGGTCCCGGCGTTGGCAGTAACAGCCCTGGACACGGAGTTCAACGGGTTCGTACGAACCGTTTGCGCACGGTGGCGCGCAGAAGTGTTGCGTGTAGACACGAAGGTAGCCTCTCCCAATGCCTACGAGGTGAGCTGTCGGATTCGGATGGGAGTCACCCGGCCGCGCGGCTTCCTGGGAAGCTTTTGCGACTTAACCCCAAGGTCTTCTTGCGAAGACCAAAATTGGTTCCCCCGCCTCTGCCAGACGATGTCATGCGAACGGACCTTGAGCGGTGGCAGAGTTAGGCAATCCACTCAAGAGCGCCAACTTCGGAAAAGTTGGCGTGCTTTAAACGGTACAGGAATTCCGATCGCATGTCACATTCAGGTCACGGCATGTCACAGGAATGCGAGAGTAACCCATCGCTTGGTCAGAGCCAGCCGGTGGGGTCGACGACTTCGCCGTTGACCATCACTTCGAAATGGAGGTGGCAGCCGGTGGAGGCTCCGGTGGTCCCGGCGAGCGCCACGACGTCCCCGCGGCCCACCTTTTGCCCCACCTGGACACTGGAGGACGACAGGTGGTTGTAAGTGGTTTCGAGGCCGTTGCCGTGGTCGATCACCACGCGGTTTCCGCCGCCATAGGGGTGCCAGCCCGAAAAGGTTACTGTTCCGCTCGCAGCGGCGAGGACGCTGGTGCCGCACTGTGCCGCATAGTCCTGGCCCCGGTGGAACTCACCTGAGCCACCCGTGATCGGGCTAGTGCGGAAACCGAAGGGAGATACCGAAATCATTTGTTCCAGCGGAGCCCCCAAGCTGCCCGCGGAGGCCGCACGCGTGATCGTCCCTGCCGACTGTGCGCTCAGGAGCTGTTTCAGCTTGCCGTCGGGATCGCCCTTGGTGGCCACGTAGGTCCGATTGAAGTCGATCTTGGCACCTGCAGCAACGGACACTTCGGGCTGGGGCGCAACCGAAGCGGTGGCGGCAGCGTTCCCGGTGTCCGCAGTGGACATCATGGGCCCGGTCGACGGGACGGAGACGGTGAGCACCAGTCCGGCGGCGGCGAGGGCAATGCCGGCCTTCTGACCCACGCCGCTTGCCGAAGCGAACTCCGTCACCTGGCTGAACAGGCTGCGGCGTCGGCGCGCATCACGGTGTGCATCGCGCGGCCTGACCGTCATAACGGCTTCGGCCACGGGGTACTCCGAAGCGGGACCGGTCGCCCTGCGGCGGCCCCTGACGGTCTGCGTGGTCAAGAATTATCCTCTCTGGAGAGCCTGCGAAGTTAGCTGTCGGATTCGGGTCAGAGAGTGCAAAGACCCGGTCCGCCATTGCAAGGCATCCGGCACAGGTGTCCCTAGGGAATCCTTCGTCGGAGGTGACTTGCCGCTGACGGACTTCACCCCAAGGCCGTATTCAACGGCCGATTGTGGTTCCTCCGCCTCTGCCAGGAGATGGTTCTGACGCTGATCCGCTGGCAGAGCTCGGCTTCGGATCAGGTAACGCTTTTGTATCGGCGCTAGTGCTCAACTATAGGCGATTAATCAGCGCGGTAATAATTCCGTTATCTGGGTCTCAGTAAGTTGTAGGTGGTCCTACCACTACGCCGGTTAGCTGACCGTAACAAACACGTGGGCAGCAACCTCGGGCGGCAACTCCAGCGCGCCTTCGATCTCGGGCACACGCACGGAGATGTATTCGCCGACGCGCTCGAGGGCCAGGGACGCTCCGGGCCGGATTCCGCCTTCATCCAGCTGCACCAGCAACTCCGGCTCAACCTGGATGGGTTCGGCCAGCCTGCTCACGGTGATACGCGAGTCGGCCCCGTACGCGGTCATGGCCTCAAGGAGGTTGACCACACCGTCGGTGAAAGCGGGAGCCGGCTGACCGCCAAGCGCCGCCAGTCCCGGAATGGGATTGCCGTAGGGGGAAACGGTGGGGTGGTTGAGGAGTTCAAAGATGCGACGCTCCACCCGCTCGCTCATGACGTGTTCCCAACGGCAGGCTTCGTCATGGACATACGCCCAGTCCAGTCCGATCACATCGGCCAGGAGCCGTTCCGCGAGGCGGTGTTTGCGCATGACTTCGGTGGCGCGTTTCCGGCCGGTTTCAGTCAGCTCAAGGTGCCGGTCCCCCGAAACAACCACCAGCCCGTCACGCTCCATCCGCCCGATGGTCTGCGAAACGGTGGGTCCGGAGTGGCGCAGCCGTTCGGCAATCCGGGCGCGGAGAGCCACGATGTTCTCTTCCTCAAGCTCCAAGATTGTCCGAAGATACATCTCCGTGGTGTCGATTAGATCGGTCATCCAGCTCAGCTCCTCGAGCACAGTCCTTGCGTCAGTCCCACCGTACCGCGCAAAGGCTTCCACGTTGGCCTCGGCGGGGTGGACCTGCATCCACCAACCAGCCGCTGGGAAAAGCCCCACGGGATCAGCCAGGCCGGCTTCGCGGCCCACTGTACGACAGCATCCAGCTTAGCCTATTTTGAATTACTCCGGATAATCTTCAGCGTATCGCTCTGACCTGCCGCCGGGATGTCTCAGTGACTGGACTATGACGGATGCCGTTCCCTCCCCCGCAGGCACGTCAGGCAGAATATAGGGGATTCCCCTGCAGGAACCCGTGCACTGCCGGGCCCACGTCCACGCCGGAAACCACGTCCACGCCGATAAATTGGAGCCATTGTGAGCGACACCAGCATCACTATCCCCGCCAACCTCCTGCCCAAGGACGGACGGTTCGGCGCCGGGCCATCAAAGGTCCGCCCCGAACAGATCGAAGCACTGTCTGCCGCCTCTGCCACCCTCCTCGGCACGTCGCACCGCCAGGCCCCGGTGAAGAACCTGGTGGGATCTGTCCGCAGCGGCCTCAGCGAATTTTTCCGCGCCCCCGAAGGCTACGAAGTCATCCTCGGAGTGGGCGGCTCAACGGCGTTCTGGGACGTCGCGGCGTTCGGACTGGTGGACAGCAAGGCCCAGCACCTCTCGTTCGGCGAATTCGGCTCCAAGTTCGCCTCGGCTACGAATAAGGCTCCGTTCCTGGACGCCTCCTCCATCATCAAGGCCGAGCCCGGGACGCGGCCGGTAGCCGCCGCGGAGGCGGGCGTGGACGTCTACGCTTGGCCGCAGAATGAGACCTCCACAGGCGTGGCAGCACCGGTCAAGCGGGTTGCCGGCGCGGATGAAGGATCGCTTGTCCTGGTGGACGCCACCTCGGCTGCCGGCGGCCTGGACGTCGATGTCTCGGAAGCCGACGTGTACTACTTCGCCCCGCAGAAGAACTTCGCATCCGACGGCGGCCTGTGGCTGGGGCTTTTCTCCCCCGCGGCCCTGGAACGCGCCGCCCGGATCAAGGCAAGCGGCCGGTGGATCCCCGATTTCCTGGACCTGCAGACCGCCATCGACAACTCACGGCTCAACCAGACGTACAACACCCCGGCGCTGGCCACCCTGGTGACCCTGGACGCCCAGGTGCAGTGGCTGAACGCCAGCGGCGGCCTTGAGTTTGCCGCGGCACGGACCGCCGATTCGGCCGGCCGCATCTATGACTGGGCGGAGGCCTCCGAATACGCCACGCCGTTCGTTGCCAAGGCAGAAGACCGCTCCAACGTGATCGCCACCATCGACTTCGATGATTCGATCGATGCAGCCGCAATTGCCAAGGTCCTGCGCGCCAACGGCATCGTGGACACCGAGCCGTACCGCAAGCTGGGCCGCAACCAGCTGCGCATCGCCACCTTCGTGGCAATCGACCCGGACGATGTTTCGGCCCTCCTCTCCAGCATCGACTACGTCGTGGGAGAACTGCGGAAGTAGGAAGTCAGCTGCTGCTGACGCGTTAACGTCCGACGGCGTCGTACGGGTCAGGTCCCGGACGGCGCCGTCGTCGTTAAGTGCTCTAGTCGGTCTCGCGGGCGGAGCCGGATTGTTCCTCCGGTGAGTCACTGTCGTCGTCGGAATCGTCGTCGTCGGAATCGTCGTCAGCGGAGACCGCGGTGTCGTCGTCGTAGCCCGCCGGGGCAGTGTCCTGGGCGTCGGCGTCCACAACAAGCGCCTCCGCGTCCTGTTCATTTTCCTGGGCATCCTCGGGGCGCACCCGTTCAGCCCAGGGCACCCACTCCGGCGCGAGGATGGAATCCTCCGACGGCAGCAGGCCAAGTTCGTTCACCGTGACGACCTTGGAGCGGGAATTGCGGGTGAGCACCGCGTACCACTGCCACCCCTGGTACCCGGCCAGCTTGGACTCGAAGAGATGAGTGACAACGCGGTCCCCTTCACTCTTGGCACCTAGGTGCTGTCCGATCTGTTCGGCCGGGGCGATGCCCTCCACTGCAGCCCGGGCAAAGTCCACGGCTGCAGCGAGCACCGCATCCGGTTTGCCGACGCGCCACACGGGGACGCCGGCACGGGGCTTGGACGCCGGTTTGGAGGTGCTCTGGTCAGGTTGGGAAGTCATGCGGGTGCCTAAGCGTCCAGCTCGTCGGCAACCTTACGGAGGGCCGCTGCAATCGCCTTGGCCTTGTTGCCTTCCGGGTATTTTCCGGCGGACAGCGTCCCGGACAGGTTGTCCAGGACGGTCACGAGGTCCTGGACGAGTGGCGCCAGGTCCTTGGCGCTGGGACGCTTTGCCTTCGCGATGGACGGGGTCTTGTCCAGCACCCGCAGCCCGAGGGCCTGGGCTCCCTTGCGGCCGTCGGCCACACCGAACTCCACGCGCGTGCCGGCTTTGAGCTCCGTTACGCCCTCGGGCAGGGCGGATTTGGGCAGGAATACTTCCTGGCCGTCCTCACCTGCGAGGAATCCGAAGCCTTTTTCCTTGTCATACCACTTGACCTTGCCGGTAGGCACGTAATCAACCTTCTTCGTTCTGGACTTCCTGTGACACGGCCGGCGGCCACCGCATCCGCACTGATATGCGGGTTCAGGGTGTGGCTGCCCGGACCATGTTGGTCTGTATCTTCAAGGTTATCCTGCCGGGACCCGGATTCCCGCTTTGCGGCACGGGCACAGCCGGGCTGTTAGCGTTACTTCCATGACACCCTCCCGCTACCGGCGGCCCCTGATGATAGTTGCGGCGGTTATTGCTGTCCTTTCGCTGGCTGCCGTGGGCGCCGTCATGGCCATCGCCTTTGGCGGCAGTGCCGCCCCGGTGTGGGTGACATCCCTGGCCCTGTACGGCCTGCCGCTGGCGTTCCTCCTGATGATATTCCTGGTGATCGACGGCGTCGCCGCCCGCCGCCGGGCAGGAAAGTCCGGCGGGCGGTAACGTTGGACTGATGTCCTTTATTCGCGCGCTCAGCAAGGAACTGGAGGCCCGCAGCGACGACTCGTTGCGGGCCCTGTTCTCCGCGCGGCCGGACCTGGTCTCACCCAACGTTCCGGACTTTGCGGCCCTCGCGGCGCGGGCCAGCGCCAGGGTCAGCGTGCAGCGTGCACTGGAGCGCCTGAACCGGCCGCAGATGCAGGTCCTGGAGACGCTCCACCTCTGCACCAACACGGACACAGCCCACAGCGCCTCGGCCGCCGGACTCAAGAAACTCATCCGCGGCGCATCGCTGTCCGCCATCGAACGGATCCTGCACTCCCTTGAAGAACTCGCCCTCGTGCACCGCGCCGAGCCCCCGCACGGTGTCGCACTGCCGGCAGGCGCCCGCCAGCGCTACTACCTTCCGGTAGGAAGCCTCCGTGACGTCGTAGGAATATATCCGGCGGGACTAGGCAGGAGTTACACGGAACTTGTCCGGCTGCAGCCGGCCTTCGCCCAGCGCGTGGTGCAACTGGTGGGCGAACTGCACCACAGCGGCGCCTCCATCCATCCCGCCACAACACCTATGGAAGCCGCCCTGTCATTGCAGCATTGGACAGCCACGCCCGAGGCCCTGGAACGGCTCCTCGCCACCGCCCCGGAGCGCACCACGGCGCTCCTGGCCCGTTTCGGGAACTGGGCCATGGGCGCGGTGCCCCAGGCCCAGCGGCGGGCTTCCGTCCTCAATGAGGGCCCCGACGTCGGCCCTGTTGACTGGCTCCTGGCGAGGGGCCTGCTGGTACCGCTGGACGCCGCCCACGTGGAGTTGCCGCACAGCGTGGGGATCGCCCTCCGCGGCGGGGCCGTGATCGAGGACTTCACGCTGACTCCCCCGGTGCCCAGGCTAGGACAGACCACAGCGGCGCTCCGGCGAAATGCCGCTCTGGGCGCCATTGCCGAAACCCTCCGCCTGACAGGTGAGCTCCTGTACAACGTGCGCGAGCAGCCCCTCATCACGTTGCGGAGCGGGGGCGTCGGCGTCCGCGAGATGAAGCGCCTGGCGGACGCACTCCGGATCGACCTTCACGCCGCCGGACTGCTGGTTGAACTCTGCGCCCTGGCCGGCCTTCTCCGGCTTGACGTTGACAGCTCCGCCTGGGTGCAGCCGGAACAGCTTGAGTGGCTTACGCTGCCGCGCCAGGAACAATGGCTCTGGCTCGTGAATGCCTGGCTGGCCAGCGAACGTGCCCCGTCGATGGTGGGCCAGCCAGTCACCGGTCCGGGCGCGGGGGCCGCCCCGCACCGTACGGCGGCGGGCACCACCATCAATGCGCTGTCGGCTGAGGCCCAGCGGCCGGACGCGCCCGTCATCCGGAAGAGGATCCTGGAAATCCTCAACGAACTGACGGATGAGGCCGTTGAGGCCGACGGCAAGGCGCCGGTGCTGGACGCAGCCGCGGTGCTGCAACGGGCAGAGTGGACCCAGCCCCGGATGGCACGGCGCTTTAGTTCGCTGATCCGCGGCGTCCTGGCCGAAGCGGAGATGCTCGGCCTCATCGGTTCGGGCGCGCTGAGCCAGTTGGGCTCGGCCATCGCCGCAGAGCGTCCTGATGAAGCGCTGGATATCCTGGGGGAACATCTCCCGGCCGCCCTCAACCACGTGTTGCTGCAGGCTGACCTCACCGCCGTCGCGCCGGGGTACCTGGCGCCCGAGTTGAGTGAGAAGCTGCTGGTGATGGCCGACGCCGAAGGCCAGGGTCCCGCGACGATCTACCGGTTCTCCGTGGCGTCCGTCCGCCGGGCGCTCGACGCCGGCCACGACGCCGGCAGCATGTTGCGTTTCCTGCGCGAGCACTCGGCCACCGCTGTACCGCAGCCACTCGAATACCTCGTGGAGGACACCGCGGCCAGGCACGGCAGGCTGCGCGTGGGCGTGGCGTCCAGCTTCATCCAAAGCGACGACGAGGAAGCCCTGCTCGAACTCGTCAAGGAATCCAGCGCGTCCGGGCTGGGGCTGGTGCGCATTGCGCCCACAGTCCTGATTTCCCGCGCGGGCACCAAGGAAACCGCCCAGGTCCTGCGCGCACTCGGTTTGTCACCGGCCGTCGAGGAGGCTGAGTCAGGGCTGATCCGGCTGCGCCGGACCACCGCTGTTCCGGGCAGCGGGCGTCCTGTGTACAGCGCGCCGCGGACGGCACCGGCAGAGGCCGACGTCGACGCCCAGCTGACGATTCTCCGCAGCCACGGTGCCGCCCATGGAGCGAACGGCAATGGAAGCCACCGCCCGGCGTCGGGGGCAACGGGAGAGGAAGCAACGCAGCTCGGGCTCGAAACCCTGCAGAAGGCCATCCGGCTCCGGCAAGCAGTCGTAATGAACGTGGTGGACAGCCAAGGGAATTCCAGCAGGGAAACGGTTGTTCCGGTCTCTGTGAACGGCGGCCGGGTGAGGGTCTTCGACCCCGCACGCGAAACCGAACGCGTGCTCTCGATCCACCGGATCATCGACATTGAGGCGGAAGAGGGATCCCAGCAGTGACCAGCACCCCACAAACCAGCGGCATCAGGGCTTGGGCGCCGTGAACGACGGGCCATTGATCGTCCAGAGCGACAAAACAATCCTGCTCGAAGTGGACCATGAGCTTGCCACCGAGGCCAGGCACGCCATCGCCGCCTTCGCCGAGCTGGAGCGCGCGCCGGAACACGTGCACAGCTACCGCCTGACTCCGCTGGGGCTGTGGAACGCCCGCGCCGCCGGACTGGACGCGGAACGCGTGCTGGACACCCTGTTGAAGTATTCGCGCTTCCCGGTGCCGCATTCCCTGCTGATCGACATCGAAGAAACGATGTCCCGCTACGGCCGGCTGCGGCTGGAAAAAGACCCGCAGCACGGGCTGGTGATGCGGACCAGCGATTACCCCGTGCTCGAGGAAGTCAGCCGTGCCAAGAAGATCCAGCCCCTGCTCGGCCCGCGCATCGACGGCGAGACCGTGGTGGTCCATTCCTCGCAGCGCGGGCAGCTGAAGCAGCTGCTCCTCAAGATCGGCTGGCCTGCCGAAGACCTGGCCGGTTACGTGGACGGCACGCCGCACCCCATCATGCTCAACGAGTCCGGCTGGAAGCTTCGGCCGTACCAGAAACTGGCCACGGAGAACTTCTGGGCCGGCGGCAGCGGCGTCGTCGTACTCCCCTGCGGCGCCGGCAAAACGCTGGTGGGTGCGGCGGCCATGTCCACAAGCTCCACCACCACGTTGATCCTGGTGACCAACACTGTGTCCGCCAGGCAGTGGAAGGACGAGCTCGTCAAGCGGACCTCGCTGACGGCGGACGAGATCGGTGAGTACTCCGGCTCGGTCAAGGAAGTCCGCCCGGTCACCATAGCGACGTACCAGGTCCTGACCACGAAACGGGGTGGACTCTACCCCCACCTGGAACTGGTGGACGGCCACGACTGGGGCCTGATCATCTACGACGAGGTCCACCTGCTGCCGGCACCCATCTTCCGGATGACGGCCGATCTCCAAGCCCGGCGTCGGCTCGGATTGACCGCAACCCTGGTGCGCGAGGACGGCCGAGAAGGCGAAGTCTTCAGCCTGATCGGGCCGAAACGCTACGACGCGCCGTGGAAGGACATCGAAGCCCAGGGTTACATCGCCCCGGCTGACTGCGTGGAAGTCAGGGTGGATCTTCCCCACGACGAACGCGTTGCGTACGCCATGGCGGAGGACGCCGACAAATACCGGCTCTGTGCCACGTCCGAAACCAAGACCACGGTGGTGGAGCAACTGGTGGAACAGCACCGCGGTGAGCAGCTCCTGGTCATCGGCCAGTACATCGACCAGCTGGACGAACTGGGCGAACGGCTCCAAGCCCCCGTGATCAAGGGCGACACGTCCGTGAAGGAGCGCCAGAAGCTGTTCGAAGCCTTCCGGGCAGGCGAAGTGAAGACCCTGGTGGTTTCCAAGGTGGCGAACTTCTCCATTGACCTTCCGGAAGCTTCGGTGGCCATCCAGGTGTCCGGCTCGTTCGGTTCCCGGCAGGAGGAAGCCCAGCGACTGGGCAGGCTCCTGCGCCCCAAGCAGGACGGCCGCGCTGCGCGGTTCTACTCACTGGTGGCACGGGATACGCTCGACCAGGACTTCGCGGCCAAGCGCCAGCGGTTCCTGGCCGAGCAGGGCTATGCCTACCGGATCATGGATGCCAAGGACGTGGGACGGAATCCTTCGGCCACCTGATGCGGCAGCCGCCAGCCTCCGCGGAACCCTGTCCCGTTAGGGTCCCGCGGCCGAACGTCACCCGCGGGTGGCAGTCAACTGATCCCCCACGATCCGTCCCGTTCCGTGGTTCCTGTCCGCGGGTCAAGCTGCGGTGCCTGATAGGCGAGTTCGCCGCCGCTGCGGCCACCGAACGGACGTCCGTGGTCCGCGAACTCCTCCCGGAAATAGGCAAGGCACCACTGCCCCATCTGAATCCGGGCGCCCGTGCGAAGAACGGACTCACCCGTGGATGCGACACTGCCTGTCACCCTCCCGTGCGGCACCAGTACGTACTCGTCGTCCGCGTTGTGGACTATTTCCGCATGGAGTCCGTCCAGCCCGTCCAGTTGGACGTCCGAGGACCCGTCACTGCCGATCCATACGATTTCCCTGCTCAGTGTGTACTCGCGGGGCACCTGGCCGTTCCACGTTGCCGAGTCCTGGACGAAGATGAGCCGGGGCCGGCCGCTTCCCCGGCTGTGGTGGGTGGTGGTGGCACGGCGGACGATGCTCCGCCTGACTGTCGGCATCAACGGCAGCGGAGTCTGCGGGGGCAGCAGCGAGAACCGCGGCGAACGCCGTCCGCGTTTCATGAGTGGCGCCAGGGGGCCGAGCTTCCCCAGCTTGATGTGCGGCGAGCGCGTAATGAGCCGCTGCGACGCCGGGCTGGCAACGGCTCCGAGGCTCACGATGTGGCCGTCCGGACCGTCAACCACCACTGAAAGCCCCCGCTCCGCAAGGGTCTTCGCCAGCGGTCGGATGTCCTCCAGCGACGGCATGCCGCCGGAACCGAACGGCTCAAGGCCGTCCACGGCAATTCGCACTTCGGTGCCGCCGGCCTGTGCTGTTCCCCGCGTTACGGCTCCGGACTCATCGGTATAGGAAAAGTCCAGATCCATGTCGAGGCGGAATCCGTTCACGTCCGGATCAGCTCCGGTTCTCGTCTGACCCCGAGGCATCGTTGTCACTGGTGGTCACCCGGAGGTTGCCGTTGAGCTTCCATGTGGCGCGAGGGGCGTCCGGGCCGATGTCTCGCGGAACCTCCACCGTCATGTCGATGAAGTTGTAGTTGATCGCGGCGCCCTTGCCGGTCAAGTAGGACCACATTTCCTCAGCCAGGTCTGCCCAGTCGCGGATGCTGCGGTCGGCCGTGCGGGTACTCTCGGGCGCTTGTATTTCCGTCATGGTGGTTGTTCCCCTTCATTGGGTGCCGCATGAACGATTGGTCCCGAATCCTCATGGACTCAGTGCGCCCACTCTAATACCGGCCGGTAGCAGGGGAAACCCTCCGCGGCCCGAACGAATTAGCCGCAAAAAGGGTTCCCCTCAGTCCGTGGCCGCGAGCAGGTCCAGGACAAACCGCGCCATGTCCGCACGCGCGGCCACCAGGGCCCGGAGCGCGTCTGAGTCCTGCTCTGCCAGCTTCTGGGTGGGGATCGCGGACAACCCGGTGAAGACGGCCATCGATGCCGCGTGGCCCCGCCTGACGGACGCCTCCGCGACGTCAGCCCCGGCATCGGCCAGGCCGGCGCAGTACGCCTCCAGGCACAGCGGTCCCAGCCGGTACAGCTCCGCCCCGCCCATGACGCCCTGGTTGACCCAGCCGGAGAGCAGCTGGCCCAGGTCGAAGCCACAACAGGCCAGGCCGAACCGCCCCCAGTCGATAACCGCGAACGACGCCGCGGCGGTGCCGGCGGGCAGGGACTCCACCAACAGGTTTTGCGGACTCGCGTCACCATGGGCGGGAAGCTGGGGCAGGGCGGTCATTTCGTCCACCAGCGCGAACGCCCTGTCCGCCAGGTCCCGAAGGCCCGCGACCAGAGCGGCATCAGCGGCAGGAGCCACCGCCGGGTGCCGCCACAGGGAGTCGCCCTGGATCGCGGGGATGAAGACGTTGGCGCCCACACCCTCCACGAAGAACCGGAGCGCGCCGGGAGTGCTGGCATCCGGGATGGCGGCGACGCATTCCCTCGCCTCGGAGCTTCCCGACAGCCTGCCAAGGAATCTGGCTGCATCCACGAAACACCGGTCCGTCCAGCCGGCCGCCGCGACCTCGGCGACGTCCTCCATCCAGATCGCCGTGCGCTGGTTGTCGAGTTCCGCGATCTTGAAAACCTCGGGAAGCCGACCGCCCTGCGGCATCACCGAGCCGAGCGCCGAAGCGTAGACCTGCGCCTCGGTGCGCCACAGATAGTTGGCGGCGAGGGCAGCACGGAATGGCGGCGGCACCTGCCCGATGCCCTGCCACAGCAACGGCGACTGGATAACCTTGACCACCATGCTGAAGCGGGCGACGCCGACCGTGTTACCAGCGCCGGCGCAACTGGTGCGGGCTGTGCCGCCGACCCGCCAGAGCCCTCCGGTGGTCATGTTGAACATGGGGAACTCGATTGCGTCGGCACGGGCACCCAGCAGCTCCACATCCCGCTCCCCGAGGGCGGCAGCGGCCAGCAGTGCCATGTCAGCGGGCTCCGCCCCGGCAGCACCCAGGGCATCCATGTTTTCGAGCAGTGGCGCCTTCATGGATTTACACCTCGGTAGCCGGGCGGCCTCTGGAAAGGCCTGAGACCAAAAATGGTAAAGTAACTTTATGATTGATGTCAATGAGTTCCCGGCAGACGCGTCTCCCCAGCACATCGCCGCCCTGCTTGCAGGGGCCTTCGACTCCCTCCGGGCTGAATTGAACGCGCGGACCTTCCCTGGACTCCGGCCCTCGCACTACCGCGTTATGTCCCTCATTCCGGGCGGCGGCCTGAGATTGTCCGAACTCGCCGAGCGGGCCGCAATCACCAGGGCCGGAATCGGCCAGTTCATGAAGTACCTGGAGAATCTGGGATACGTGGCGCTCCGGCCAGACCCCTCGGACAGCCGGGCAAAAATCGTAAGGCTGACGCCTTCGGGGACCTCCGCCGTCGAACTTTCCACGGCAATCATTGCCGAGACCGAAACGCGCTGGGAGGCGGCGCTGGGGGCCGGGCGGTACGGGGAACTGCGACGGTCACTGCAGGAAATTGGCCGGCTTGCGCCGCCACCGGCAGCCTAGTGCCGGGTTCCACACACGGGACACTCAACATTCATTCAGAAAACTCCCAGATTCTGGGAGCATCATGGGAGGTATGAAAAAGAACGGTCCCGAAGCCAAGCTGCTCGTCGTCGATGATGAACCAAACATCCGCGAGCTGCTCTCCACCTCCTTGAGGTTCGCAGGCTTCGAGGTCGTCTCGGCCGGCAACGGACGCGACGCCCTCGCCGCCGCCGAGCTCCATGCTCCCGACCTTGCGGTGCTCGACGTGATGCTCCCGGACATGGACGGCTTCACAGTGACCCGCCGGCTGCGCGCCTCAGGCAAGCACTTCCCCGTCCTGTTCCTCACGGCCAAGGACGACACCGAGGACAAGGTCACCGGGCTCACCGTCGGCGGCGACGACTATGTCACCAAGCCCTTCAGCCTGGACGAGGTGGTGGCCCGGATCCGCGCCGTGCTGCGGCGCACCCAGCCCCTGCTCGACGACGACGCCGTCATCCGCGTGGACGACCTCGAGCTCGACGACGACGCCCACGAGGTGCGCCGCGGCGGCACGGTCATTGAGCTCTCCCCCACGGAGTTCAAGCTCCTGCGCTACCTGATGCTGAACCCGAACCGGGTCCTCTCCAAGTCCCAGATCCTGGACCACGTCTGGGAATACGACTTCAACGGAGACGCGTCCATCGTGGAGTCCTACATCTCCTACCTGCGGCGCAAAGTGGACATCGACCCCGATGCCCCGGCGCTCATCCAGACCAAGCGCGGCGTGGGCTACGTACTTCGGACAGCCGAAAAGCGCTGACCTTGCTGCACCGTTGGAAGTCGGCCTCGCTGCGTTCCCAGCTGGTGGCCATCATGATGGCGCTCATGCTGGTGGCCTTGGCCGTGACCGGAGCCGGCACGCTGACGCTGCTCCGGAGCTACCTGCAAGGGCAGGTGGACGACAAACTCAAAGTCGCGGTCAAGTCCGTGCAACAGCAGCAGTCCTTCAACCAGCTGCTGCAGCAGAATCCGAACATTCCCACGGATTATTCGCTCATGCTGCTCCGCCCGGACGAGGGTCCCATTCCTTTCGGCGGCAACAAGGACTCCCACCCGGACATCGAAAGCCTCTCCCCGGTCGAAGCCAACAGGCTCGACCTCGCCCCGTTCCAGGTCCGCGGCACCGACGGGCGGAACTGGCGCGTCGTGGCACTGCCTGTAGTTGACGGCAACCAGCGCAACGCCGTCGTCATCATCGGCCTGTCGCTGGCCCCGGTGGACTCGGTGGTGGAACACGCTTCACTGGTGGTGGTGGGAGTGGGCTTCCTGACCCTGGTGCTGGCCTTCTTCATTGCTACCTGGACAGTGTCCAGGTCCTTCCGTCCGCTGGCCCGCGTGGAAAGGACCGCCGCGGCCATCGCCGCCGGTGACCTTTCCCGCCGCGTCGATGTGGAGAATCCGGCCACCGAAGTGGGCCGGCTGGGCGGCTCCCTGAACGCGATGCTCAGCCATATTGAATCCGCCTTCGCGGCCAGGCTCGCCTCGGAAGAGCGGATGCGCCGCTTTGCCGCCGACGCTTCCCATGAACTCCGCACTCCCCTGGTGACGATCCGGGGGTTCTCCGAGCTCTACCGCCAGGGCGCCCTGACCAAGGACGAGGACGTGGCCATGGCCATGGGCCGGATTGAGAGCGAGGCCAAACGGATGGGCTCCATGGTGGAGGACCTTCTGCTCCTCGCCCGGCTGGACGAGCAGCGCCCCCTGCAGCAGAAGCCCGTGGATCTGCTGCTTCTCGCCAACGACGCCGTGGTGGACACCCAGGCCAGCGACCGGGACCGGACGATTTCACTGACGGGCCTCGACGGCGGACCGCCCTCCCCCGCGCCGATGCTGGGCGATGAGGCCAAGCTGCGCCAGGTGGTGGGCAACCTGATGGGAAACGCCCTGCGCTACACCCCGGCCGGGACGCCCATCGAGCTCGCCGTCGGAGTGCGCACCGGCGAGGCGGGCCAACGGTTTTCCGTCATCGAGGTGCGCGACCACGGCGCCGGGATCCCGGAGGACGAAGCGTCACGGATCTTTGAGCGCTTCTACCGGGCGGACACCTCCCGGACGCGGGAAACGGGCGGCAGCGGCCTCGGCCTGGCCATCGTTGCTGCCATCGTGGGCTCACACTCGGGGTCCGTCCGCATGGTCCCCACGGACGGCGGCGGCGCCACGATGGTGGTCAGCCTGCCGTTCCGGGACGAGGCAGCCGAGTATTTAGGCAGTAGGAACGACGGCTCAGGCAGTAGGAACGACGGCGGCGAAGCCGGCGAAGTTGTCCACATATAGGAAGTTGTCCACATATAGGTAGCGGATGTGGCGCGGCTTTCCGCCCGTTTCCTAGGCTCGACGTAGCGGTCCGAACACCCCGGTCCGCCCGCAGGCTTGACCCGGCTTGCGAACAGCGTCGAAGGGCAATCACCATGAGCATCATCTCCGTAGATACCGAACTGCTCCAGCTCAAATCAGCCAACGTGAAGGCCACGGTTGACCGCATCAGCGCGGACGTCCAGGCCATGAAGCGGGGGCTGGATGAGCTGCAGGGCACCTGGCGCGGATCGGCGGCCACCAACTTCCAGGCGCTGATCACCGAGTGGACCATCACGCAGGGCAAAGTGGAGGCTTCGCTGGCCTCGATCAATACGGCCCTGACGTCAGCGGCCGCCACGTACGCCCAGGCAGAGCAGGGCAATACGCAGCGGTTCAGCTGATTCAAGGGCTCAGCTGAAGCGGGCTAAGCCTCCGGGGTTCCCTGGTGGAAGCGCAGGCGCCACTGGGTGCCGTCCAGCACCCAGAGCGAACTGCGCAGCGACGATCCCGACCGGTCCTTGCTTCGGTACGTCAGCAGGACCGCCTGCGGTCCCACCCGGTCGGCGCCAATGATCTCCAGTTCGGCGGCAGTGCCCGGGCTCTCCTCGAGGGCCATCATCATGGCATCGCGTGTCCAGAACCGGCCCGAGCTGCCGATTTCCGTAAACTCCGGATGCAGCAGCACGCCGGTGCGCCCGATGTCGGCGCGGGTGTCGGGGCTGAGCAGTTCCCGTTCCAGTGCCTCAACGACGGCCTCGGGAGCTGCGTCCGGCCCCGGCTGCGCGAAGGGGTCCGTCTCCAGCTCACTGAATAGGTCCGGCTCGGTGAAAAGGTCCGGCTGGTTGCGGCTTCCGGCCAGGGTGAGCGATTCCTGGCGCTGCGGCACCCGGGGCGCGGCCTGTGTGGAGGCGCCTCCCTCGGGGACAATGCCGGCGCGGACAAAACCCGGTCCCGACCGTACTGCAATGCCCTGCTGATAGGAGGTGGCCGCAGCCCGCGCCCGGTCGTCGGCGGCCTCGTTGAGATCGTGCCCGGCGTGGCCCCGGACCCATTCGAAGCGGTACTTGCGCCCAGTCAGCGCCTGGTCGATTTCCCGCAGGATCTCCACGTTCAGGACCGGCTTGCCGTCAGCCTTCCGCCAGCCCTTGCGCTTCCAGCCGGGCATCCACTTGGTGACCGAGTTGATGACGTATTGGCTGTCGCAAAGAATATGCAGCTCCTCCTCGGGGAGGTGCGCGGTGCAACGGAAAAGATCCAGGACGGCCATCAGCTCGCCCTGGTTATTCGTGCCGTGCGGCCACCCGCCTGCCCGCCAGCAGTCGTCGTTCACGTACCAGGCCCATCCGGCCGGGCCGGGATTTCCTAAAGCCGAACCGTCGGCTGCTGCAGTAATCGTCACCGCACTATCCTGCCAGACCCGCCCGACATTGTGGCTTTCGGTGATGCACGGCCACGGCGGACGGTGGCTGCACCAGTGTCCGTGCGAACGTCCTTCCGAACGCAAAAGTGCGGCCCCCCTCGCAATGAGGGGGCCGCACTCAGGTGCGCTTTGCGCGGTTGGGCAGGTTAGAAACCGCCCATGCCGCCCATCTCGTCGCCGCCACCCATGGCCGGAGCGTTCTTCTCCGGCTTGTCGGCCACAACGGCCTCGGTGGTGAGGAAGAGACCCGCGATGGACGCAGCGTTCTGCAGGGCAGAGCGCGTTACCTTGACGGGGTCGTTGATGCCGGCAGCCAGCAGGTCAACGTACTGTCCGGTGGCGGCGTTCAGACCGTGACCGGCGGGCAGGCCGCGGACCTTGTCGACAACAACGCCCGGCTCGAGGCCGGCGTTGAACGCGATCTGCTTCAGCGGTGCGTCGATGGCAACGCGGACGATGTTGGCGCCCGTTGCTTCGTCGCCTTCGAGCTGCAGGTTGGCGAATGCCTTGGCGCCGGCCTGGATGAGGGCAACGCCACCACCGGCAACGATGCCTTCTTCAACGGCAGCCTTCGCGTTACGGACAGCGTCCTCAATGCGGTGCTTGCGTTCCTTGAGCTCAACTTCGGTTGCGGCACCGGCCTTGATGACTGCAACGCCGCCGGCCAGCTTGGCCAGGCGTTCCTGCAGCTTCTCGCGGTCGTAGTCCGAATCGGAGTTCTCGATCTCGGCGCGGATCTGGGAAACGCGGCCGGCGATCTGGTCGGCGTCGCCGGCACCTTCGACGATGGTGGTCTCGTCCTTGGTGACAACAACCTTGCGTGCCTTGCCCAGGAGTTCGAGGCCGGCGGTCTCAAGCTTGAGGCCGACTTCCTCGGAGATGACCTGGCCACCGGTGAGGATGGCGATGTCCGCGAGCTGCGCCTTGCGGCGGTCGCCGAAGCCCGGAGCCTTGACGGCGACCGACTTGAAGGTGCCACGGATCTTGTTGACGATCAGGGTGGCCAGGGCCTCGCCCTCGATGTCTTCGGCAATGATCAGCAGCGGCTTGGAGGACTGCATGACCTTTTCGAGGACAGCAACCAGTTCCTTGACGTTGGAGATCTTGGAGTTGACGATCAGGATGTACGGATCCTCGAGGACCGTTTCCTGACGCTCAGCGTCGGTGACGAAGTAAGCGGAGATGTAGCCCTTGTCGAAGCGCATGCCCTCGGTGAGCTCAAGCTCGAGGCCGAAGGTGTTGGACTCCTCGACGGTGATAACACCTTCCTTGCCGACCTTGTCCAGTGCTTCAGCGATCAGCGCGCCGATTTCGTCGTCACCGGCGGAGATGGAAGCCGTGGCGGCGATCTCTTCCTTGGTTTCGATTTCCTTGGCGGAAGCGAGCAGCTCGGTGGTGACGGCTTCAACAGCCTTCTCGATGCCGCGCTTCAGGGACAGCGGGTCAGCGCCGGCTGCGACGTTGCGCAGGCCTTCCTTGACCAGTGCCTGTGCGAGCACGGTGGCCGTGGTGGTGCCGTCGCCAGCGACGTCATCCGTCTTCTTGGCAACTTCCTTGACCAGCTCGGCGCCGATCTTTTCGTAAGGATCGTCCAGCTCGATCTCCTTGGCGATGGACACACCATCGTTGGTGATCGTGGGGGCGCCCCACTTCTTTTCGAGGACGACGTTGCGTCCACGCGGGCCGAGGGTGACCTTGACGGCGTCGGCGAGGATGTTCAGGCCCCGCTCAAGACCGCGGCGTGCCTCTTCATCAAATGCAATGATCTTGGCCATAACGGCAGTAGTCCTTTCGGGACAGTCGTTAAGAATGAACCTTCACTGCGGTGCCCGCGACGGACGACCCTTCACCGGCGGCCTCTGTATGCCGCACGGATGGGATCTCACCCCAGCAAGGTATTTCTTTCGCTCCTTGTCCTTCCCGCTCTCCGCGGCCGGCCGGAACCGGGCGTGGAATTAGCAGTCAGTCCGTGGGAGTGCTAAGTCAATAATTAGCACTCCCCCGGGGAGAGTGCAAGCAGGCATTGCGCGGAAAGGCCCTGCCGCAGCCCCGGCTACGCTAGGAGCGATCAGCCGCCGGCACGGGCGGCGGTTTCGCTTCCGCTCATCCTGGCCCTGTTATCTGCGGCATAGGTGAACACCATGTAGTTGGCGCTGGTGACGTCCCCTGTGGAATCGAAGCCGATCTGCCCTGACTCGCCGTCGTAATCCGCAGGCTTACCGGCCTTGAGGGCGTCGGCACAGTCCTTGTAGCTCCTGCACGGTTCAGCCGTGCCCGCGCCTTGCGGTCCGGAGACTGCGATCAGCTTGGCAGCGATGGAGGAGCCGGCGTCGTCCTGCGCCGCAACGGCCGCGATGGCGGCCAGGTTGACGGCGTCGTACGTTTCCGCGGCGAACGTCAGGTCCCTAAGGCCGGGATCAACCGCCACCAGTTCGCCCTGGAAATGCGCCGAGGGGAAGACACCCGGCAGAATTCCGCGGGCACCCTCAAGGGCCTTGGACCCCAGCGCGGAGCCGTACTGGTTGACGGCGCCGTCACTGAGGATCAGCTTGCTGCCCGCCAGGCCCGCGTTGTTGAGTTCCGCTATGGCGCCCTGGGCGCCGGCGCGGGCAACGACGATGACGGCGTCCGGGCCGGCGGCCTTCGCGGCTGCGGCCGCCTGCTGTGCCTGGCCGGCTGTGAATCCGGCCTCGGCCACCGTGCCTACGCCTGCTGCCTTGGCCGCGGCGGCCACGGCCACAGAGACGTCCTTGCCGTACAGGCTGTCCTCGTGAAGGACCGCTACGGTCCGGGCGCCGCTGTCCTTGGCCAGCTTGACCAGCACTGGCGCCTGGGCCACGTCGGCTGCCGACGTGCGGAAGTAGTACCCGCCACTCTTATACCGTGTGAGGCCGTGCGCGGCGTTCGCCGGAGAAATGATGGCCACTTTGGCCCGCGACAGGACATCTATTGCCGCCGGGGCGCGGCTCGAGTCAGTGGGACCGATGACCACGTCAGCCTTGGCCGCCACGAGTTCCTTGGCCTGTGAGGCGGTGTCTTCGCTGATTTTCTCGGGCAGGAGCTCCACCGGCCGCCCCTTGTGGCCGCCCGCGGCGTTAATCTCCTGGACCGCGAGTTTTGCGGCGGCAAGCTGGGAGGCGTTCAGGAAGGATTGTTTTCCGGTGTTGTCCAGGATGATGCCTATGCGCAGTGTGCCGTCGCCATTGGCGTCGACCGAATCAACCCGCACGTTGCCGCTCTGGCCGGAGCAGCCGGCCAGGACCAGCGCCGTGGCTGCGCCAAGGACCGCCGCCGACAACAACCGTGGCCGCACCCGGGCGGAGCGGGCAGGAGCGCCTGGGCCGTGCACTGCCGCGGGCAGCATCAGGCCGGCCGGACGTACTCTGCCTGGGGACCCTTCTCACCTTCGCCGACTTCGAACTGCACCCGCTGCCCTTCATCCAGGGCACGGTAGCCCTCACCCTCGATGGCCGACCAGTGGACGAAGACATCGTCTCCGGAGTCGTCGACAGTGATGAAGCCGTAGCCTTTTTCGGCGTTGAACCATTTGACGGTTCCCAATGCCATGGTGCCCACTTTCGGTTGCTTCTGTTCGGCCCACGTCACTGTGCGCCATCGGTACGGTCCGCATCCAAATGCGGCGTCCGGAATCACTTTAGCCACTGCCGTTTGCCGGAGGCAGGACCCTGTCCTGCGAGCCCCTAATAGTTATTCAGGCGTAACCGAAATTCCCTACTGGAACCCGGGCCCGAGTACCACGACCACGGGTATCTGGAACTCGGCGGAGTCCACCAGCGAGGTGATGTTCAGGAGCTCGCCGAGCGCTTCGGCGTTCGCTTTTTGCCCAGCCCCGCTGTAGTAGATCACCGAGGACTGCTGCGGCATTCCTCCCCAGTTTCCCACCGGGCCCAAAGCCCATCCGTCCCCGGCCACGGTGGCGCTTACGCGGCCGGCCAGGCCGGCCGTGGTGGTCCCGTTGTAGACGGCCACGGCCTGGGTCTTGTCAACAGCCTGCGCGTTGGCGGAGGGTTCAGCGGAGGGAGTGCCGCTGTTCGCGAGCGCTTCAGTGGTAGAGGGCGTCGCACTTGGCTCTGCGCTGGGCGCAGCACTCGGGGATCCGGCGCCCTGGGTGGCCTCGGCGGACGGTGAGGCGGAGGGGCTTTGCTGGGCGGACCCTGCCGCCAGCAGCGGGGTGCCGGTGGGAACGAACCCCAGCTTGGGCAGGAAAAGGAAGGCAACCAGGCCGATGGCGAGCGCCACAACGCCGACCGCCAGGATGGGTCCCAGCCGGCGCCGGGGGGCATCGGCGGCGACCCGGTGGACACCCTGTCGTGAAGAGGCCTCCGGGACCCTGTCGAATTCATCCCGAGCGTATTTGGTCATGGTAAAACGATGTCCTTGGTGGTTTTGCTGATTGCCCAGCCCCGACTGTTAGGCGTCAGAGCCCAAACGGCGCGCCGTGCGTGCCCGTTGGCGTGACGTACGTAGTCTACGCAATCTCTTCACGAGCATGGGGTCGTGGGCCAGGGCGTCCTCGGTATCAATCAGCGTGTTGAGGATCTGGTAGTAGTGGGTGGCCGAGAGGTCGAACAGCTCACGAATGGCCTGTTCTTTGGCCCCTGCGTACTTCCACCACTGCCGCTCGAGGGCCAGCATTTGCTGGTCCCGCTCACTCAGCCCGGAGCCCTGCTGCGGAGCGGGCACCAAGCCGTTCGCCACCGCGCCCTGGCTGCCGGCAGCCGCAAGTGAGACGTCGTCGTGCACAGGTTCGGCCACGGCAAACTCCTTCACTTGATCCGATCAAAGTCTCTTTCCATGGTACGGGCGAATAACACGCCTGTCATTTACGCACTGTGACGCGGGGGCGGAGAGGCTGACAGGCTCCATTCACCGGCTCCTGCGCTCGTTCCTCACGCAACAACGGAGCCTACGCTGATGTGGCCCGCCAGCCTCTTGGAGTCCAGCACTGCGAGAATGGACTCGTGTTTGATTCTGAAGCTTTGTTCGAGCTGGAGCCTGCCGTGGAGGCTTTGGCTTTCGCCGAGATGGTTCAGATGCCGCTGGACCGGCTGATGGCCCCGGACTGGGCGGCGGCGCTGGCGCCGGTCGAAGCCGGACTGCGCAGCGTCCTGGAGTACCTCGCTACGGAAGTGGCCGACGGGCACCAGGTGCTGCCGTCGCCGTCGAACGTGCTGCGCGCCTTCCAACAGCCGCTGGCCGGCGTCAAGGTCCTCATCGTGGGCCAGGATCCGTACCCGACCCCCGGGCACCCCATCGGGCTGTCCTTCGCAGTGGAGGGGCACACCCGGCCCATTCCGCGGAGCCTTGCGAATATCTACAAGGAACTTGAATCCGACCTCAATCTTCCCGCCCGCGTCCATGGGGACCTCACCCGCTGGGCGGATCAGGGCGTCCTGCTCCTGAACCGTGTCCTGACAGTCCGTGCGGGAGCGGCCGGATCCCACCGGGGCAAGGGCTGGGAACCGATTACGACGGCGGCAATCGCCGCCGTTGCCGGGCGCCGCACTCCTGATGGCAGCCCGGCGCCCCTCGTGGCTGTGCTGTGGGGCAAGGATGCAGGGGGCGTCCGTCCCCTGCTGGGAGACGCTCCGGTGCTTGCCAGCGCCCACCCCAGCCCGTTGTCGGCAGCGCGCGGATTCTTCGGGTCCCGCCCGTTCAGCAAGGCCAACGAACTGCTGCGTTCGCAGGGCGCGGAGCCCGTCGACTGGGAGCTCCCGCCGGTCTCTTAGCCTAGGCTTACTTCCATGACTTCCCTCCCCGCCGCCACGTCAGCCAGCCGAAAATCGCGCCCCCAGACGAACCTTACGGTCCTCCGGCGCGAAGAACTCTCGCCGCACATGGTGCGGATCGTGGCCGGCGGCGAAGGCTTCTCGAGCTATGTGAACAACGATTACGTCGACCGTTACGTGAAAATCGCCTTCCCGCAGCCGGGCGTTGAATACCCGCTCCCCCTGGACCTGTGGGCCATCCGTGAGTCCATGCCCCGCGAACAATGGCCGCACACGCGGACTTACACGGTTCGTTGGGTGGACGAGGCGGCCCGTGAACTGGCCATCGACTTCGTGATCCACGGTGACGAAGGCCTGGCCGGCCCCTGGGCTGCCAATGCCCGTCCCGGCGACAGCCTGGTACTCACCGGACCGGGGGGTGGCTACAACCCGGACCCGGCGGCCGACTGGCACCTATTCGTCGGTGACGAGGCGGCCCTTCCAGCCATCGCCGCCGCCATTGAGTCGCTTCCGCCCCAGGCCCGGGGACTCGCGTTCCTGGAAGTGGACAGCAACGCCGAGATCCAGCCCATCACGGCCCCGGCCGGCCTGCGGATCGAGTGGCTGCCACGCAACGGCACCCCTGCAGGCGCCAGCGGTCTCCTGGTCAGCGCCGTGCGCGAGGCCGAGTGGCCGGAGGGCACGGTACAGGTCTTCGCCCACGGCGAGCGGGGCTACATGAAGTCCCTCCGCGACGTCTTCTTCCGTGAGCGCGGCCTCGAACGGGCACAGGTATCGCTTTCGGGCTACTGGGCCGCCGGACGTGTCGAGGACGACTTCCAGGCCGAAAAGAAGCTCCCCATCGGCCAGATCTAGCCGGCCAGAGCCAGCCGGCCAGAGCCAGCCGGCCGGTTCCGGCCGGCCAGTTCCGGGAAAGCCTTCCCCGGTTAGCGGCGCCGGGCGCGGCGGCGTTCGTTGCTGGCCAGGCTCCGCGTGAGCGGACGGGCCAAGGTGTCGCCGAGGACGATTCCCGCCGCCACTCCCAGCACAATCGCCCCGGCGTTCAGCATGCCCCCGGCGCCCATCAGAATCTGTGACTCTTCAATGGTCAAAACATACATGGACCGGAATATAGTCAGGCCCGGCAAGAGGATGAGGGCAGCGGGGACGGCCACCACCAGCTGTGGCGCGCCCATCTTCAAGGCGACCACCCTGGCCAAAAGGCCGATTACCACCGCGGCCACGGCCGGGGAAAACCTGGCCCCCATGCCGATCAGGTCCGCGCCGAGCAGCACAAGATGGCCCACCACGCCCACCGCCGCGGTGGGCAGGAGCAGCTTCCAGGCGGTCTGTTCGGTGATGCCGATGGCGACGACGGCTATTGCCACGAGGATGATGAGCGCCCACAACGGATACGCGGGCGGGAATGTTTCCGTGACGTCGATTTCCTCCATCCCCATTTTCGAGCCGAGCACAAAAGCGACGGAGATGCCGGACACCAAGGCGCCGAAGGTCAGCATGGTGGAGAGGAACCGGCCAGCCGCCGTGACGGGGAAGCCGTTGATGGCGTCCTGTACGGACGAAACGAGGCGGCCGGTGGGCAGGAGCAGCAGGATTCCGCCTACCACCACGATCGCGGGCGCAATCTGGATTCCCACCGGGCTGCCGAATCGCCATAGCAGCAGGGCGATGAACGTGACCAGGAACGCGCATGACGCCGTGGTGAAGAAGTCCGGAACCCGCCAGCGGCCCAGCTGCCGGGCGAGCAGGCTCACCAGGATATTCGAGCCGAACGCCACGGCCGACGCGCCCGGTCCGCCGCCCAGCACACCGACGAAGACCGCAGCGAACACCGCGAAGGCAACGGTGACCATCCAGCGAGGAAACGGCTTGGAGCTGCGGATGATTTCATCCAGCCGGCGGACTGCCTCGTCACGGCCGACGCCGCCTGCCACGATATCCGTGACCAGCTGGTGCACCTGGGCCAGGCCCGCGTAGTTGTTGGTCCACGACCGCACCACCCGGAGCAGCGAAATGGGGGTCTGGTCCTTCGGTGCGTAGTTGATGGCCACCGACTGGTTGGTGATGTCCACTTCGATGTGCTTCAGGCCCAGGGCGGCAGTGACGGCGATGATGCTGGTTTCCACTTCAAGGGCGCCGGCGCCGTAGCGGAACATCGACTCGGCAAGGTGGAGCGCGAAGTCAATGGTCTTGCGGGCGGAGGTGTCCACTCCCCCTACCTGGATCATGGGGTTGGCGTACGGACTTCCCGCGAGCCTGTCCACGATGCTCATGGGGGCGGTGGGCGGGTTTTCACCCTGCACCAGCCTGCGGAGCATGCGCTTGGCGGCAGCGTTCTGCCGCACCTGGGAGGCGGTGAGTGGTTGGGTCGGGGGCAGGGCCGCCGTGGGCGGCCTGCGGCGACCGTCGGGTGCTTTGGTCATTGCGGCCTCCTCTGGGGCTTCACAAGGTTTAGTAGAACTGCTGGCCGGTTCGCCGGGTGTACAGCTGGCGGGCCACGCGTTCGCCGGCGGCCATCCAGGCTTTGTATTTCAGCGGGCTGAGGACCTGGTCATAGCAGCCCACGAAGTCGGTGACTGTCTTGCTGAAACTGGTCTTGAACAGCCCCAGCCCGTGGAAGGGGTTGGAGGTGTCCTTGAGTTTGTCGCTCGGCGGGGTGCCGCAGAAGTCGTACTCCGTGCAGCCGAGTTCCTTGACCTGGCTAATGGCAGTCCACTGCACCAGATGGGAGTCACCGTACTGGCTGCGCTTCTGGAGTGAGCCGCCGTCCTTGTACGTCCCCTTGCGGCCGTAGTTGATCACGAAGGCGCCCACAGAGGGCACCCCGTTTTCGTAGACAAACAGGAGCCGGCCCTGGCCGCGGTTGATGAAGTTGGTCCAGAACTGCCGGTAATACTCATACTCGCGGACCCTGACCTGCGACTTCGCTTCCACCGTGGTGGTCATCAGCGCATACATGGCCCGGAAGTTCTCCTCCGTGGGCTCCACGTTGTGGACTTCCACTCCCTCGCGCATTGCCCGCCGCACGGCGTTGCGTCCCCTGGAGTGCAGGTTCCGCAGCAGCTGGTTTTCCTCCGGTGCGATGTCCAGCAGGGCGGTGGAGTCGTTGGGCTGCAGGTTGTGCGTCTTGACCAGTCCTGCGCCCTCAATCACCTGCTGTGCGTCCTCGGAAAGGATGATGTCCGGCTCGATCTTGATGGCAAAGACGCCCAGCCGTGCACGTTTCACGAATTCGGCGTTCGCGGCGGCAATGCCCGGAATATCCTCGACTGCTGCGACATCCGGTCCCTTGATGAGGTACCAGAGCTTGCCCAGGACCGGAAAGGACTTCTCCAGCACCAGGTTATAGCTCGTGTAGTCCGCAGTTTCGTAGACCAGGTGGAGGGGCTTCCAGCCAAAGTGTTGTTTGACCTCGGCGAAGGCCTCGGACTGAAGCAGGTTTCCGCCGTTCGGGTTCGCAGTGACGTGGTTGTCCCAGTTGGCGACCTCCTCGGCGGAGGCAAAGCGGGCAGTAAATTCTCGCAAGTGCGCGGTGTCCAATCTTTGCGGTCTGTGCTTCGGTCGCATGCCGGGCATGCAAGCCACAAGTCTATCGGCCCTGCCTAGGAGGACGCTGACCGGTCACCGGCGTCGCGGCATTGGCGCTCAGAGCCGGATCTGGTCCAGGGACTCGAGGCGCACGGCCAGGGGTTCCTTGCCGAGGGAGCGCTGGCTTTTGACCAGCCGGTCCGCATTTTCCAGCCGGGACAGGCTCAGTCCGGTCATTTCGGCGATTTGGGCAATCGGGACCTGGAAAGTGCGGAAAGGACCCAGCGGCGGCGGCTCATCGGCAAGGAGCCGTTCACGGATAGCCTTTTTGAGGTCCACCTTCCCCAGCAGCGGGGACTGGTCCAGCACGAATCCTGCGGCCGCGAGCTTTCCGTCCGTGGTCCAGGCTGCGACCTTCCAGAACTTCCGCGGTATCTGGACGCCCCGGTACGGCAGGTCGTCGTCGGCGAGGACCGGCCCCGTGAACACGCTCAGTTTGGCGTCGTGGAGGTCCGCGTGGTCAAGGACGTGGTTCTCCAGCCCCACCCAGAGTTCCTTGCCCTGGTTGAAGTCATCAACCTGGGGCGCGGCGTTGGTGAAGGCGAAAGTGTCCTGGTTGGCGGCCTTGGCCGTTTCGGGATCGCCCCACACCGGATCCAGCCGCCGGACCAGATGCCCCCGGTCGAAGGCGTTGTTCTTGTACACCTCCGGGCCCGCCTGCTGTTCCTTCGGGACCCTGGGATCGAAATGCCAGGTTCCTTCGCGGGCCAGGGGGACCAGTTCGCGTCCGTGGATGTTCACGCCGACGACGGCGGCCAGCTTGCGTGACGGTCGCAGCCGGACGGAAAAATGAATGTAGTCAAGCAAAAGCGTTGCTGCCGGCGGACTGGGCAGCTCAAGGCGTGCCCGCAAAAAGTCCCGGTCGTATCCCCCAGTCATAGCTCCATAGTGGCACTGCTCCCTGCGGGTGAATAGACCGGCTTGACTAGGAATGCCGGACTGGCAAGGGTTGGAGCATGCAGGCACCTCACGAACAGCCCACAGCAGCCCCCGACGGCGGGACCGCCGCCGTCGCCGAGCGCCGGAGCACCCGGGTGCAACTGCTGGGGCTGGCCGTCTTCCTTGGTGCTTCCGCCCTGGTCGCCTGGTTGGGCGCCTTTGCCACCCTGAACAACGTTGACGGCTGGTATGCCACAGCTGACAAGGCCCCGTGGTCACCGCCCAATTGGGTGTTTGGCCCCGTCTGGACGCTGCTCTACACCGCCATGGCCGTTGCCGCCTGGCTCGTCTGGCGGCGCCGCGCCCAACGCACCGGACCCGCCTTGGCGGCTTACGGGGTCCAGCTGGGGCTCAATCTGTCGTGGACGCCGGTGTTCTTCAGCCTCTATCCGGTGATGGGCACGGCGGCACTCTGGCTGGGGCTCGTCATCATCATCGCCCTGGTCATCGCTGTCACAGTGACGGTCCTGTACTTCGGCCCCATCAGCCGGACCGCAGGCTTACTGCTATTGCCGTATATCTCCTGGCTGGTTTTCGCCACGAGCCTGAACTGGTGGGCTGCCCTGCACAATTAGGTCCCGACGGGCTCGACCGACGGGCTCGACCGACGGACTACGGACTACGGACTACGGCTTCAGCATTCGACGACGTTGACGGCGAGGCCGCCCATCGCGGTTTCCTTGTATTTGGAGGACATGTCCTTGCC
>NZ_JARCCY010000035.1:0-49445 GCF_039907775.1 Arthrobacter sp. CC3 | reverse complement strand
CCACTATTTTCCCAGTTCAGAGCACCCTTTCCCTGATTAAACACGCCTACCCACCGGCCCGCCATGAAAACCCCGGGTTAGAAGGCCGAGCACGCAAGCGTGTTGGACGCCGGTTACCAGCAGCACCGCGCCCAAAACGGGAGGGTAGGGAGTCCCCAGTACGGTGGCAGTGCCAACGGCAAACAAATAGGGAACTGTCGTGGCTAGCCATTTATGAGCATTCGATGCTGCTGGGCGACCGTGGTGCTGGGCCTTCAGGGAACATAGGGCAAATCCAGTGCCAACGACCAGCCCAACGAACCCTAGAACGGAGAGGTAGAGGCCCAATACAATTGCGAAGCCGATGTATTTGGAATCGGCCCAGAACTCATAACCTGGATTCACTATCAGCGTCAGCAAAATAGCAAAGAGTGCGGCGAGTGTGATGACTGAGAACCAATTCGCTGCGACGCGCAATGGGAGTAAGCGGCTGGTGGCCGGCGACCGGAGCGCGTAACCCCACCGTTGCCCCCAGGTCTGTTCAAGACGCCCCGCTCGATGGATGACCTCGTTGAGGTGCAACTGCCTTTGAATGCTTTGAAGTCCATAAACCGTCCCCATGGGTCCGGCAAGGAGCAGGAGGAGCCACAGGATGACGCAGGCTCCCGCGCTCGCGGCTGCCTGCTGGCTCCATCCAGGAGCGCCTACATGGAGAAACGTCCAAGTGATGGCACGATAAGGCGCTGTTGCCGCGAACAGCGTCAGGACAAACTGGATCAAACTCAAGAAATCCAAGCGCGTCGAGAGCTTGGCGGCGGCTTCCATTCCCAGTTCGTCTGGCGAGTGCCTGTCAAAGCGACCTATTGCAAGAATGACACCGGCGACAGCCAGAAAATGCGCCATGCCGGAAGGGTCGACGGCGAGGAATGACAAAGCATCAAGGAATATTGGCGCGAGGGCGGGGAACCCTGGCGCGGTAATCATCCACCTAGGGCCGACAAGCAACAAGACGAGCATCGCGTACAGGGTCAGGCCGCCGACGAATACTATCCCCACTTCGAATGCAATGCTCTTGCGCTCGCGTCGTCCCGAGTCGTGCAGGTCATTTATTGAAGTCAATGTTTCGGATGTGTTCATAACTCGAGCGTAGAAAGTACCTCGGACATATCAGTCTGGGCGCGGGCCGTTCTGGGTGACAATTGACGGCTGCCACGTGGCTTGGACTTGAGGCGTCACGCAGGGCAGGTTTCTGGCCGGCTTCCTCCTTGGAAGCCCGGAAATCCGCAGATCGCTCTGCCCGGTCAGCCCAAAAGCCTGTTGCATGTGACGCCAAGCCGCTGAGGAAAGTGAGAGAGGGTTGCAGCATTTGTTGCATTAAGTGAGAGAGCGTTGCCTAGCCGTGCAGTTTCCGGTAAGCGGCGGCGGCTGCCGGGTGCAAGGGCAGTCCGGCGGTGTTGATCAGCGATTCGGGGCTCAGGAACTGGACTCCCAGGCTGGAGCGAGGGATCAGTTCCTCGGCATGGCCCACCAGCAGTTCGACCGTCCTCTTCACGGTGCGCTCATCCAGGTCACTGCGGCACAGGAGAAGGTTGGCCACACCCACCGCCCAGACAGCCGGGATGCCCTCATAGGCGCCTTCCGGGATCAGCACCCTGTCGTAGAACGCGCCGTACTTGGTGCGGAGCTTCGGGAGCAGCGGGGAGAGGTCCAGGAATCCGAGCCCGACCTGGCTGTTGGTGGCGGCAATGGCGGCTGTGGGCACACCGCCGGACCAGAACAACGCATCCACTGACCCGTTCTGCAGGGCCGCAAGCCCCGCGTTGAGTCCGAGGTTCATCACGGTGACCGTTTTTTCGACGCGGGCGGCGGGGGAGGCGCCCACAGCCACAGACGCCAGCCCGGCAGCCTCAATCAGGCGCGGAGTGGTCAGCGATGTCCCGGAACCAGGCTCACCGACAGCCACGGTCCTGCCGGCCAGTTCCGTGAGATCGCGGATGCCGCTGGCCTTCCGCACCACGCAGTGGACGTAGTTTTCGTACACTCGTCCGAGGGCCGTGATGCCAACCTTTGATGAGCTGTTCCTTTTACTGGTTTGAGCCGCGGCATCCGCCAGTGCGACAGCCAGCGTGGCCTGCCCGGTGAGAAGCTGCTCCAGGTTGTCCAGGCTGCCGCCGGTTGTCAGTGCTGTAGCGTGGCCGGCTACGCCATGGCGCTGGAGGGACTCCGCCAGCAGCGTTGCGAATTCAAGATAGAAGCCGCCCGGTTCGCCTCCGGCAACCGTCACGGTGCCGGGCCTGTCCTCAGCGGTGCAGGCGTTGAGGGCCGGGATGAGCAGCCCGGCCAGCCCGGCGGCCAGCCCGGCTTTGAGGGCGGCCCTCCTCGGCGGAAGGGCTGCTGTCAGGTCAGCCATGCCGGTCATGAAAGGGCCTCCGGCCCGTCGTCATGATCCGGCCCGTGGCCATGGAAAGCACGCGGAAACTCGAGGCCCGCCATCAGGCCGTGCGGCGAGGCTTCCGTCAGCAGCAGGCGGCCGCCGTTGGCTCCCGCCAGTTTGTCGACGATGGTCATGCCCAGGCCGTTGCCGCGGATCTCCCGGGCCTGCGGGGAGCGCCAGAACCGGCTGGTGGCAGCAGCCCGTTCCGCAGCGGAAAGCCCGGGGCCGTCGTCGGAGATTTCCACGGTGACCGTGTCCGGACGTTCACGGACTGCCACGGAGATCCGGGCGCGGGGTGCGTATTTGATGGCGTTGTTGATCAGTTCCCCCACCATCTGGGCGAGTTCGGCGGCATTGCAGGCAATGTGCACCGCCGGGTCCGGCGGGTCCGCCAGCAGGATCGTCGAGCCGCTGCGCCTCGCGGCGGGTCCCGCCCGTTCGGTTTCCTCCTGCAGGACCGGGTATGGATCGATGACGGCGGGGCGGCCGCGGGAAGGGGTCCCCAGGGGCCCTCCGGCGGAGTCTTCGAAGGCCCGGTGCTCGGCGGTCGCGAGCCTCAAGACGCCGTCCAGGATTTCTTCCACCCGTTCCAGCTCCGCAAGGACGCCCGCCGCCGCTTTGTGTTCCCGGGCTGTCTGCAATTCGAGCTGCAGCAGGTCGATCCTCAGCCGCAGGGCGCCCACGGGATTCCGCAACTGATGCGACGTGTCGGCAATGAGCTGGCGCTGGGAGTCGATGCTGGCGCTGACTGTCCGGGCCATCCGGGTGAAGGAACGGCCCAGTTCCCTCAGTTCCGGCGGTCCGTCCTCCGGTAGCTGGCCCGTCCGGCCTGTCGCCTCAAGCTCCGTCACGGCGGCATTCAGGCGGTGCACGGGACGCAGCACCCAGCCTGTCACTCGGGCGGCACCGAGGAGGAGCACCGCAGTCAGCACGGCCGCAGCCAGTCCGACGAGGAGCCACCGTTCCCGCAGTTTCTGCCGGGCCGCGTCCAGGTTGACCTCCAGGACCGCTTCGCCAAGGACCTGGCTGGCGCTGCCGAAGGAACGTGAAATCACCTCGGAACCGGTGCCGAATGGCTGGAGCGGGCTGAGGGTGGTGTCATTCAGGTTCAGCTTTGCCCGGGCAACTGCATCGCGGACGTCCGCCCTGTCCTCGCTCAGGCCGCCAGAGCGCAGGGTGCCCTGCTGGAGGCCGATCAGCACCCCCTCACCGTAGAGTTCCGAGTATCTGTCCATCTCCGCCTGCAGCTGCGTGGATTCCCCGTCGGTCGCGGCGTCGAACGCCACCTGCGCCAGCCTGTTGAGGGCGGCCGCCCTGTTGATCTGGAGTTCCTGGGTGAGCTCCCTGCTGGCGGAGGTCAGGATGGCGGTGGAGGCGAAGACGACGATGAGGACGGACAGCACACTCAGGATTCCGAGGACACGCAGCTTCACGCCGGATCCGCCTCGACCCGGTAGCCCACGCCGCGCACGTTGATGATGAAACCGGGAAGTTGGAGCTTGGCCCGGAGGCCGGTCAGATGCACGTCAAGGGACCGCGACGAGGCCACGAAGGCGTCTCCCCAGAGCGCGTCCAGGATCTGTTCCCGGGTGACCACCGACCCCGCGTGCTTGGCCAGAAGGGCGAGGAGGTCGAACTCGGTGGCCGTCAGGGGCAGGACCTTGGGGCCGACGGCGGCCACCCGCCGTTCGAGGTCCACCTCGAGTTCCCCCAGCACTATGCTCTGCTGACGGCTGTCCTTTGCACGGCCCGAACGCCGCGTCACAGCCTCGATGCGGGCCAGCAGCTCAACCAGTTTCACCGGTTTGACGAGGTAGTCATCGGCTCCGGACCGCAGGCCAAGGACCACGCTTCGCTCGTCGTCGCGGGCGGTGAGGATCAGGATCGGGACCGGGGTGACCTGGCGGAGCTTCCGCAGCACGTCGAGGCCGTCCATGTCCGGAAGCCCCAGGTCCAGCAGGATGACCTCGAACCGGCGGTGCTCCAGGAGGGCGTCAGCCCCGCGGGCAACCCGGGACGCCGTGTGTCCGGCGGAAACCACTGCTGCGTCGAGGGCGGACGCCATGGCGTCGTCGTCCTCGACGATGAGCACATCCATTGCCTGGTCCTGTTCGTTGACGGGGCATCTTCGATCTGCCCGCTGTGGAGATTATCCCTTGTCCCGGCGAAACCTAAGGAAGTGTTAGGAATTCCCCTTTCACGTAGGTAGTGGGGTGGATCACCCATAGCGTGGATGGGTCCTCGGCTTTCGGAGGACCGTCAATGTCGAGGAGGAACCATGAGCAATGTTGCCATGGACAGCACAGGAATATGCCCGGAACGGTTCCCGGGAGCACAGTCAAGCGAGGTTCAGCGATGAGCACCCAGCAAGCCGAAATCCAGAGTGAGTCAGCCCAGACCCACCGCGCCGTGAGCAACATCCTCAAAGGCTCTGCCGGCAACCTGGTGGAGTGGTACGACCTCTACGTCTACACAGTTTTTGCCGCCTACTTCCAGTCCCACTTCTTCAACTCCAAGGACGAGCTGCAGGCCGGCCTGGAAGCGATGGCCGTCTTCTCGACGTCGTTCCTGATGCGCCCCATCGGCGCCTGGTTCTTCGGCCGCTACGCGGACCGCAAGGGCCGCAAGGCCGCGCTGACGCTCAGCGTCACTCTGATGTCCGCGGGCTCCTTCGCCATCGCGCTCCTGCCCACAACGCAGCAGGTCGGCGTCTGGGCCCTGGTGCTGCTGATCCTCATCCGCCTGATCCAGGGGTTCTCCGTGGGCGGCGAATACGGCACCAGCGCCACCTACATGTCCGAGGCCGCCACGTCCAAGCGCCGCGGCTTCTTCTCGAGCTTCCAGTACGTCACCCTGATCGGCGGCCAGATGCTGGCCCTTCTGGTCCTGGTCATCCTGCAGAACGTCATGCCCAAGGGCGACCTGACCGAGTGGGGCTGGCGCATTCCGTTCGCGATCGGCGGCGTGGCTGCGCTCGTGGTCCTGTGGCTGCGGCGCTCGATGGAAGAAACCGTATCGGCCGAGCAGGTCCGGGCCGCCAAGGCACCGGTCACGGCCGGCGAAGCACAGCCTGGCACCATGAAGCTGCTGTTCACGCAGTACTGGAAGCCGCTGCTGATCTGCATCGGCGTCACACTCGGCGGCACCGTGGCGTTCTACACGTACACCAACTTCATCCTGAAGTTCATGAACGATACGTCCGGCATCGCCAAGACCGACACCTCGGTGATCAACTTCTGGGCCCTCTTCATCTTCATGCTGCTCCAGCCCGTCTACGGCCTGATCTCGGACAAGGTGGGCCGCAAGCCGCTGCTGCTGTGGTTCGGCATCACCGGCGTCCTCTTCACCTGGCCGCTGCTGTCCACGCTCTCCAACACCAAGGACCCGTTCACGGCGTTCCTGCTCATGATGGGCGGCCTGCTCATCGTTGGCGGCTATACCTCCATCAACGCCCTGGTGAAGGCCGAGCTGTTCCCCGCGTCCATCCGGGCACTCGGCGTCGGGCTGGGCTACGCGATCGCCAACTCGCTCTTCGGCGGCACCGTCCCGCTGATCGGCGCCGCGTTCCAGAAGGCCGAGCGGGTGGACCTGTTCTTCACCTACGTCACGGTGGCCATTGCCATCTCGCTGGTGGTCTACATCTTCGCGCTGAAGAATAAGAAATCCACGCATCTTGATCACGAACAGGGCCACGCCTGGTCGCAGACCCGCAAGGACGACGACAAGGACAAGGACCTCCTGAACGTCTGATCCCGGTTCAGTCCGGTAAGAGTACGACGGCGGCTGGCCGGCCCGGCGGTGACCTTCCGGTCCCCGGGGCGGGGGCCGCCGTCGTCGTTCCCGTCCAAAACCTGGGAACGGCGCCAAGGTGGGCGGACTATATTGGCCCTGTCAGCTCATCGGACCCGATCGCGGGAGTGTGCACTCATGGCCAAGGAACTCGCCACCCAGCTCGTTGAACAACTCCAGGCTGCCGGAGTGCAGCGCATCTACGGGATCGTGGGCGACAGCCTCAACCCGATAGTCGATGCGGTCCGAAAAACCGGCGGCTCACAGCAGGGCGGCATCGACTGGATCCACGTCCGCCACGAAGAGGCAGCTGCTTTCGCCGCCGCCGCCGAAGCCCAGCTGACCGGAAAGCTGGCCGTCTGCGCGGGATCCTGCGGCCCCGGCAACCTGCACCTGATCAACGGCCTGTACGACGCGAACCGCTCAGGGGCACCCGTCCTGGCGATCGCCTCGCACATTCCGAGCAAGCAGATCGGCAGCGGATTCTTCCAGGAAACCCATCCGGACCGGCTCTTCAACGAGTGCTCGGTGTACTCGGAGCTGATCAGCACGGCAGAACAGGCGCCCCGGGTCATGCACAGCGCCATCCAGCACGCCGTCGGGCTCGGGGGAGTCGCCGTCGTTACGCTTCCCGGCGACATCGCCGGACTGGAAGCCACCGGCGAAACGCCGCTGCCCGCAACGTTCCGGCGCGCCACGCTGACTCCGGACGCTGCGAGCGTCCGGGAGCTGGCTGACGCGATCAACGCTGCCAACAAAGTCGCCATTTTCGCCGGTGCGGGAACGCAGGGTGCCCACGACGAGGTGGTGGCGCTCGCCGAAGTGATCGGCGCCCCGATCGGCCACTCGCTGCGGGGCAAGGACTTCATGCAGTACGACAACCCGTACGACATCGGCATGACCGGGCTGCTCGGCTACGGCGCCGCGGCCGAGGGCATCGAGGACGCCGACCTGCTGATCCTGCTCGGCACGGATTTTCCGTACGATCAGTTCCTTCCCGGCACCCGCACGGCCCAGGTGGACCGCGCCGCGCACAAGCTGGGGAGGCGGACCGACGTCGACATCGCCGTCCATGGCGACGTGCTGCCCACGCTCGCCGCGTTGAAGCCGCTGGTCGCAGCGAAGAAGAGCCGCCGGTTCCTTGACCAGATGCTCAAGAAGCATGACCGGCTTATGAACAAGGCAGTGGGCGCCTACACCCGCAAGGTGGAAAAGAAGCAGCCGATCCATCCGGAGTACGCCGCATCGCTGTTGGACCAGGTAGCCGCGGAGGATGCCGTTTTCACCGCGGATACGGGCATGTGCAACGTCTGGACTGCCCGGTACATCAATCCGCTGGGCACGCGCAGGCTGATCGGGTCGTACCTGCACGGCTCCATGGCCAACGCCCTGCCGCACGCGATCGGCGCCCAGCTGGCCTATCCCGGCCGCCAGGTCATTTCGGTGTCCGGAGACGGCGGGCTGTCCATGCTGCTTGGCGAACTGATCACCGTTGCCGCGCACCGGCTCCCCGTGAACGTGGTGGTCTTCAACAACTCAACACTGGGCATGGTCAAACTGGAGATGCTGGTGGACGGGCTGCCTGATTTTGGCGTGGACGTGCCCGACGCCGATTACGCGGCCGTCGCCCGAGCGCTCGGCTTCCACGCGGTCCGGGTCACGGATCCTGCCCGGATCGAGGGCGCTTACCGGGAGGCTTTCGCCCACCCGGGGCCGTCGCTGGTGGAGCTCATCACGGATCCGAAGGCACTGTCGATCCCGCCGAAAATCACGGGTTCGCAGGTCCTCGGCTTCGCGACCGCCATGTCGAAGGTGGTCCTGAACCGGGGCGCCGGCGAGGCCGTGAGCATGGCCAGGAGCAACCTGCGCAACATCCCGCGGCGGTAGTTTTCTGACGACAACGACGACGACGACGACGACGGGCGGCCGCCGTCGTCCGCTCGCTATGTGGGTGGAGAACCGCGGCGCTCCGCCGCAAGCAGCGCCGCGGTTTTTTCGATGAGTTCGTAAGGAACCGGCTTGCCCAGCGGGAATTTCAACGTTCCCTTGGCCGAGCGGTACGGGTCGATGTCAGCCTGGAAAGCGGGATCGCCTGACGGCACCGGATACACGGAAATGTGGTGCGCCCAGCCGGCAAAATACACCACGTACTTTCCGTTCAGTGTGACCGTGGGAATGCCGTAGCTCATCATCTCGCCGGAGTCCGGCACGGCGGCCCTGCACCGGCGCCGGACTTCCCGGAGGATGTCCTGCACGTCGGCCGGGAAGGACGTGATGTACTCCTCGACGCTTGTAAACCTCTGTACCATCCGTGCTCCTTCGACGTGTCTTGAGGATACGCCGCGGCTGTCCGTGCGTGAGCGTTTCCCGAAACGTTGCAGCAATGGAGAGAGGGTTCCCCGGGCGAGACCAAAACGACGGCAAACCGTGACCCTACGGGCATCGTGCTGCAGCGGGCAGGCTGGTTGACTGAAGGGGACAGGCGGATTCCCGCCGAGTGCCGGCATGGCATTTCCAAGGGGGAAACATGAAAACGTTCCGTTTGGCCAGGCTCGCGACGGCAGGTGCGCTGGTGGCGCTCACCGCGTGCTCGGCGTCGTCGTCTCCGGAGATCCTGAAGGCCGACGGCGTGCAGCGGGTTGCGGTGGACGGCGCGGCGTACGCCGCTGAACTGCGCTCCTTCCGCACCTCCGCTTTCGGGCTCGGCGAAGCCCTGCTGGCCGACGGCGGCGACGGCGCCCAAGGGAACGTGGTGTCCTCGCCCGGGAGCCTGCTGATAGCCCTGGCCATGCTTCGAGCCGGTGCTAGGGGCGGTACGGCCGCGGAGATGGATGCTGTCCTGAAACTCCCCACCGAGAACCGCGACGAGGCGATGAACGCGCTGCTCGCATCACTGGAGAAGTTCGACGGCGATCCGGGAGCGGTGGACGAGGAGAACCCGCCGCGAAAGCCCGTGATGCACGCCGCCAATGGCCTGTTTGTGGACAAGGACGTCCCCACTGGTAAGCCGTTCCTGGACACACTGGCCCGGCACTACGGAACCGGGGTGTACCCCGTGGACTTCAAGGACGAGGGCGCAACGAAGCCCGCCATCGATGCCTGGGTCAACAGGAACACCGGCGGCCGGATCAAGCAAGCCCCGGCAAAATACGACCGGGACAACACGTTCAGCCTGCTCAACTCCCTGTACTTCGCGTCCGCCTGGAGCGCGCCGTTCGACCCGAATGACACCTCGGATCTGCCCTTCACCACGGCCGCCGGCGAGGAAATCGAAGCACCGGCAATGCACAACGAGCTGAAAATGAAGTATGCGGAAGGGACCGGGTGGCAGGGCGTGGACCTTCCGTATGCCGACGGCTTTGTCATGCGTCTGGTTCTGCCGGAGGCCGGCGCGGACGCCGCATTGGGTGCTGCAGCACTCACCGACATCGCGGACGCGTTGGACAGCGCCCCGTTGGAGACCGTGCAGATCCAGCTGCCGCGCTGGGACCACAAGTGCAGCTTCGACCTGAGGAAAGTGTTTGAGTCGCTCGGACTGCAGAAGACGCTCAACACCACCGAGGACTTCAACAACATCCAGCCCAGGATGATGATCACCCAGGCCGCGCAGGCTGCCAACATCACTGTTGCCGAAAAGGGCACCGTCGCCGCGGCGGTCACGCAGATCAACGGAGCTGTCACCAGTGCGCCGCCGGAGCCTGAACGGACCATCACCTTCGACCGGCCGTTCCACTACCAGATCGTGCACGTGGAAACCGGGCTGCCGCTCTTCATGGGACGGGTGGCCGACCCCCGCTCCTAACACCACGGCCCGGCGGGGGTTAGCGCGGGCCGCCCTGCCAGAGGGCGTCGAACGGTGCGCCTGAGGCCACGCGGTTGCGGATTCCGGCGGTGACGAAGGCCTTGGCCGTGCGCGCAGCCTCGAGCGGGGTCGCGCCCTTGGCCAGTTCGGCCGCCACTGCGGCAGCGAGGGAACACCCGGCACCGGACACGGCCACTTCGCCCACCTTGGGGGCGGAGAGGATTTCCAGGGTGTCGCCGTCGTAGTAGACGTCGACGGCGTCGGGCCCGGCCAGGCGCACGCCGCCCTTGGCCAGCACCGCCGCGCCGCTCAGCTCATGGATACGGACGGCCGCGGCCTTGAGGGACTCGACATCGGTGATCTCCAGCCCGGACAGCGACTCCGCCTCGAAATGGTTGGGCGTGACGAAAGTGGCCAGCGGCAGGATTTGCGCCTTGAGTGCCTGGTCCGTGTCCAGTGCGTGGCCCGGCTCCTGCCCCTTGCAGATCAGCACGGGATCCAGCACCACGTTGGTGAACCCGCCGTCGGCCATGGCGGAGGCCACGGTCGAAATGGTGGCAGGGCTGCCCAGCATGCCGATCTTCACGGTGTCCAGCACGGACGGTGCGCCGGAAGCGGCACCGTAGGCCGCCGTCGTCGCCTCCAACTGATCCGCGATGACCTGCTGGTCTACCGGGACGAAACGGTGGTTCCAGTTGTCGTTCGGGTTGAAGGAGACGATGCAGGTCAGGTTGGCGATGCCGAAGACGCCAAGTTCCTGGAAGGTCTTCAGATCGGCCTGTGCGCCTGCGCCGCCGGTCGCCTCGGAGCCGGCAATGGTCAGGGCAACGGCGGGGAACGTGTCAACAGCTGCAGAAGTCATCCACCCATACTGCCACCGCCGCCGAACGGGCCGCATTGTGCGGATGACCAATGTGAACGCATGCTTCGGGCAGGGCCCGCCTGCCCGAAGCATGCGTTCCGCCAGCGGGGTTGTATTGGTGCGAGAATGGGAGACGGTTCCGGCGGAAGCACTTCGCGGGGGCCGTCTCCCAGTGCTAATACAGCCGGCCGCCGCCGCGGTTCATCACCGCGACTTGCCGTGCAGCCGAGCGAACCACTCCGAATGGATCACCCATGACCTCCGCCAAGACTTTCCCGGCCTCCGCGGCGCCGAAATTCGCTTCGATCGGTTCCCCCTATTTCGGCATCATGCTGGCCTGCATGGCCGTGGTGCTGATCCTGTCCAATATCGGGGCATCCAAAGGCGTGGCGATCGGTCCGATCATCACCGACGGCGGATTCTTCCTCTTCCCGCTGGCCTACATCCTGGGCGACGTCATCAGCGAGGTCTACGGGTTCAAGGTGGCACGCAAGGCCATCATCACCACGTTTGCCCTGTCCGTGTTCGCCTCCCTCTGCTACTGGGTGATCATCGCGCTGCCCGGGTTCGACGACGAGTTCGGTGCCTCCAAGCAGGCCGCCCTCGAAGGGGCGCTGGGGCCGGTTCCGCAGATTGTGCTGGCCTCGCTGCTCGCATTCTTCGCCGGGCAGACCATCAACTCCTGGATCCTGGTCCGGATGAAGGCGCGCACCGGCGAGAAGTCGCTGTGGGCGCGCATCATGGGCTCGTCGGTGGCCGGTGAGTTCGTGGACACGCTCATCTTCTGCAGCATCGCCGCGTCCGTCATCGGCATCACGGGCTTTGGCACGTTCGTGAACTACGTGCTGGTGGGCTTCCTTTACAAGACCCTGGTGGAGTTCCTCTTTGTGCCCGTGACCGCCCTGGCCATCGGCTGGATCAAGAAGCGCGAACCCAGCTACGGCGCCCCGACGGCCTCGGTGACGAACGTCGCGTAGCTGCCGCCCGGCGTCGTACCTTGTAGCCGCATCCATTGCTCCGTAACGGCCGTTTTGAGCCTTCAAAAGGGCGGGTACGGAGCAATCGATGGGGCTGCCCGCGGAACGTCAGCCCTGGAGCGTCCCGTCGAGGAGGTTGCGAAGCTCGCGGAAGTGCCGCTCCGTGGCCTCCGCATGAAAGGCCGAGGTGTCCGCCATCGAATAGCCGTGCGGTGCGCCCGCGTAGATCTCGTTGGCAGCCTCGAGCCCGGCGGCGCTAAGAGCCTGGCCCAGGCGGCCAACGGCGTCGGGATTCATGCTCCGATCGTGATCCGCGTGGCCGAACACGAACCGGGCCCGGGCGTTGCCGAGTCCGAGATGAGGGCTGTCGGGAGCCTCGCTCGCCAGGCCGCCGCCGTGGAAGCCGGCGCAGGCTGCAACCGCTTCACCGTGGGAGGTTGCCGTGCGCACGGCAAGGCGTGCGCCCATGCAGTAGCCGACGGTGCCGATCGGCCCGGGCGCTACGCCGTCCAGCTTCCTCAGCGCATCCACCCAGGCATCGATGTCCGGCAGCGCTTTGTCCGTAGTAAGCCGGCCCACCCGCGGGAACGCGGCCGCGCCTGCGGCTTCGCGGCCGGCCGGAGTGGTCATGTCCGTTTCCGGCGCCAACTCCTCTGCCGTTCCTTCGCGGTAGAAGACGTTCGGGGCCAGGACAATGTAGCCCCAGTCGGCGATTCGCTGCGCCATGTCGTGGATCCGGGGGCGCAGGCCGAAGGCGTCCATGTAGAGCAGGACGCCCGGGAACGGACCCGCGCCGGTGGACGGGCGGGCGACGACGGCTTCGGCAACGCCTTCTGCGGCCGGGATCTCGATGAGCATCCGGTCAGGATATCGGAGGACGACGGCGGGAGGCGCCTTTTCGACGACGGCGCCCGGCGGCGCGGCTCAGGCGTAGTAGCGCCCCAAAGTCTCGGCCTTGAAGTCGAAGAAGTTGCCGGCTTCGATGGCGAGCCGGGCGTCGTCGACCATCTTCACCACAAAGCGTTCGTTGTGGATCGAGATCAGGGTGGCCGAGACCATCTCCTTGGCCTTGAACAGGTGGTGGATGTAGGCCCGGGAGTAGTTCAGGCAGGCGTAGCAGTCGCAGCCTTCCTGCAGCGGACCGAAGTCGCGCTTGTATTTGGCCCCGGACAGGTTGAACCGGCCGTCGGGGTGGTAGAAGGCCGAGTTGCGGGCCACCCGGGTGGGGGAGACGCAATCGAAGGTGTCCGCGCCGTTCTCGATGGCGGTGAAGATGTCGTCCGGCTCGGAGATGCCCAGCAGGTGCCGCGGCTTGTCCTCCGGCAGTTCCTCATTGCACCAGCGCACGATCGTGCCGAGGTTCTCCTTCTCCAGTGCACCGCCGATGCCGAAGCCGTCGAAGTTCATGGCGCCGAGGTCCCGGCAGGCCTTGCGGCGCAGGTCCTCGTACTGGGCACCCTGGATCACGCCGAACAGCGCCTGGTACGGCTTGCCGGTGCGCTCGGACGTCAGCCGGAAGTGCTCGGTGATGCAGCGTTCGGCCCAGCGGCGGGTGCGTTCCAGCGACTCCTCCTGGTAGCCGCGGGAGTTCTGCAGCGTGGTCAGCTCGTCGAAGGCGAACATGATGTCCGCACCGATCTGGTGCTGCACACGCATCGAAATCTCCGGCGAAAAGCGGTGCCGGTCCCCGTTCAGGTGCGATTTGAACCAGACGCCGTCCTCGTCCACGTGGGCCAGCCGCTCCTTGCCAGGTGCCACGGCGTCTTCCGGGCCGGAGGAGTCAACAGACTTCATGTCGATGACCTTCTTGAACCCGGAGCCAAGGCTCATTACCTGGAACCCGCCGGAATCGGTGAAGGTGGGCCCGCGCCAGTTCATGAAGGCGCCCAGCCCGCCGGCCTCGTCCAGGATGTCCGCCCCGGGCTGGAGGTAAAGATGGTACGCGTTGGCCAGGACCGCCTGCGCACCAAGCTCGGCGACGGACTCGGGCAGCACGGATTTCACCGTGGCCTTGGTGCCGACGGCGATGAAGGCGGGAGTCTGGATCTCGCCGTGCGGGGTGCTGATGGTGCCGGTCCTGCCCAGGAAGCTACCGCCGTTGGCGGCTACCTGCTCCGGCGTCGGAGAGCAGGTTTCACTCAGCCGTTTGCCCACGGTGAAGGAAAACTCGGACTGCAGGGCTGCGGCACCGGGCTCGAGAGGCGAGAGTGAAGGTTCAGTATTGGCTGGCACGGTTCAAGTGTGCCAGCTTGGCTCCCGGAAACTTAGCCGGCGGTCAGTGCACGGGGTCCGATGTGGGATAGTTCTCAGCCCGCCAGTTGTCCCAGCCGGTGCGGATTTCCTCCAGCCGGTGCGCCCCCAGGTCGTAGGTTGAGATGATCACCATCGACCCGCCGTCGGGCCTTACCTCGGCAATGGGCGGCTGGTCGGCCACAATCAGCAGGCCGTCGCCGTGCTCGGCGTAGCTGTGGACCGTGAGGCCCACCTGGTGGTTCGTCCGGTACCAGACCTTGCCGGAGATCTCCTCGCCGGTTGGAAGCGTCAGCGAGTACGGCTCACCCCGTTTGGGAAGATCTGCCAGGCCGAGCTTGTCGATCGCGGAGCCGTCCCCGCCCGGAACGGAAAAGAAGGCAGTGCGGCGTTTACCGTGCGGGTGGTGTTCCAATGCGAACCGGAGCTGCTGGAGGAACGTCAGCCAGCTTTGGGTGATGTCCTCGTCCCAGGCGGCCCACTCCGAATTGTGGTCCAGGGCGGCCCGTGTCACGCTGACTTCGGTGCCGCTGGGAACGGGTTTCAGGTTGAACTCGTCCCCGCCGTCCACGGTCAGGCTGGTGTGGTCCGGGCCTTCGACCACGGTGTCCTTGAAGTAGATTTCGTTGATTTCGGCGGCAAGGTCGTCGGCCTCCCAGCCGTGCCACTGGGCCACCTTGGCCGGTTCACGCAGCATTGTCCAAACCTGCTGCGCATCGGAATTAATCACAACGCTCAGATTGTTCGTCATGGGGTGAATCTACAACTCCCGGAGCCCGCGGGGTAGGGCCTAACGGGTGGCGCACGGCCTCAGGCCCGCACGGACTCCAGTTCGTTGCCGATCCGGCGCTCCAGTTCCTTGAGCCCGATCGTTTCGGAGCCGCCGTGCGCCCGCAGGAACATCAGGGCCTCAAGCCGCAGCAGCCGCCATTCGCGTTCGGCGTCCGGGTTGGAATTGTCGATGGCCCGGAAGATTTCCTTGTCATACAGGTTGGGCTCGTTCAGCGAGCGCTGGCGGACCTTGGCGTTCATCCGGGCTTTGAACGGGTCTGTTTCCATCGCTTCGGGGGCCCGGAGGAGCTTTTCGTACACGTCGGCACGGTCCTCCTGCCCGGTCTGCCGGCAGATGTAGCTGGACAGGGAAAGCGCCGCCTCGACCGACGTCCACCGGCCCGGATTGCCATCGAAGGGCAGGACGTTGAGGAGGTCCGCAACGGCCAGGGCGTTCTCGGCGTCCTTGAGGGCGACGAACAGTTCGTGGGCGAGGTCGTTGAGGTCCTTGAGGCAGCTGCCGGACTTGGTGTTGATGCCCTTGGCCAGGCGGTCGCTGAGTAGCATCACGCCGAGCGCGTCCGGATGGGCGGCCGCGGCTGCCTCCACCACCGACTCGGGCGTTCCCGACGGCGCCGGGATCAGCGCCAGCTCTTCCTCGCTCGGGCCGGCCGGGACGGCCGCTGCGGCCGGGGTGGTGGCCGGGAGGGGAGGAACGACGACGGCGGGAGTCGCCGGGGCGGCGCCCTCCCCGGCAGACTCTGCCCCGGCGGCGGGGGACTCAACGAGCTGAAGGGAGGCGGCGGCGTCGGACTCTTCGGAAACTGCTGTTTGTTCGGGACCGCCGCTAAGCCCGGGAGTCCCGGTGGAATCTGCCTCAGAGCCCGTGCCGGAGCCCGCCACGAGAACCGTGGACCCGGCGGCGATGCGCAGGATCCCGCCGCCGGTGAGCGTTGCCAGGACCACAGCCGGTGTGCCGAAATCGTCTTCCTCGACGAGGACGCTCTGGATTTCGGCGGACCGTTCGCCGTCGGGGAGGAGCAGCAGGTGGCCGGTCTGCAGAGAGCCAGCCTTGAGCTCGCTGTAGTGCTGGGCGGCTGGGCGGTGGGTCATCGGGAGTCCTTAAGTTCTCTTGCGGTCCGCCCTACAGTCTACAAAGGAGCATGCCGAAAATCGGGGACGCCCGGGTTCCTTCGAGCGTCCCCGGTGAAGCCCGGGGAACTTAGCTGCCTACGCCCGCGAAGGCGAGAGCCTGCCGGACCAGCGCGCCGCGGCCGCCGCTGAATTCCAGCTGCACGTCCGGGCTCAGGACCTCTTCCGGGGTCATCCACGTGAGCTCAAGGGCGTCCTGGCGGGGTTCGCATTCGCCCGTGACCGGGATGATGTAGGCCAGCGAAACAGCATGCTGGCGGTCGTCCGTGAAGCCCGTGTGGGACGGCGCCGGGAAGTACTCGGCCACGGTAAACGGCACCGGGCTGATGGGCAGCTGCGGGAACGCCAGCGGGCCGAGGTCCTTCTCCATGTGGCGGAGCAGGGCGGCCCGGATGGTCTCGCGGTAGAGGACGCGGCCGGACACGAGGGAGCGGACCATGGTGCCGTCCTCGTCGGCCTGCAGCAGCGTGCCCACTTCGTTCACGAACCCGAGGGGATCAAGGCGGACGGGTACGGCTTCCACATAAACCATGGGAAGCCGGCCCCGGGCTTCGAAGAGGTCCTCATCGGACAGCCAGCCGGGATTCGGGTCAGGAGTGCGCACGTTCATGCTTAAGTTCTACCCCATCCCTGCCCGAACCCCGCGCCGGACCTTCACGCGTCCCGAATGCTGGCCCCGCAACCACGCCCCCGTCAGTGCCGCGAAGAAACCCAAAGCGCAGGAACGTCCCCGCCTGCGGCGTCGGGGTTGGCCACATGCAGGGTCCGGCCGAAGGCCTCTTCCGTCATGGTCACTTTGGTGCCCGCTGCGTCCAGCCGGTCCCGCAGCACCGAAAGCTCGCCCGTGTACTCGAATCCCAGCCCGGTCCGCGGAGCGCCGCTGGAGGGGCGCACCATCAGCACGCCGCCGTTCTTGGCGGTGAAATCCGCCGTTTCGTCGTCATCCGGCACCGGCCGGAGCCGCGCGCCCATGTTCCGCAGGGTCTGCGCCGCGGCCGTTGCGTCCGGCGTGAACCAGACTTCGACGACGGCGAGTCCCGGATCGGCGTCCGCGCACTGGGCGCCGTGGGCGGCTTTGTCCGCGAAGAAGCTGAAACCGTCCTCGCCGGTGATCCGGCAGGAGCCCCCGTGGTCCGCGTCGACCAGCTCGGCCGGCATGTTCCCGTCCTCCACGGAGGCCGCGTTGGTCCGCCGGGCGAATTCGGCGAGGTCGCCCACTTCGACGCCGAACGCCGTCGTGCCGTCCTCGGCGGAACCGGCTTCGGCGGCGTGCAGCGCCAGGCGGCCCGAACCGGAGTCGTACTCTTTCCAGGGACCGTCATCGACGGTCTTCACCATTCCCAGCTGCGTGAGGAGCTGCTCCCACCGGTCAGGACGGGACGTGAAATGGACGGGACGGACACGCAGCATGTGACACTCCTGGGCTGGCTTTGCGGTGGCGTCGACGGCGACACTGCCATGATGCCACGCCTTGATTAAGGAATCCCGGGTAGCAGAATGGTGCCATGGCCATCGAACTTGAAGAACTGCTGGTGAAGGACGCCGCCGAGTGGCGCAGCTGGCTGGAACAGCACCACGCCACCAGTCCGGGGGTCTGGCTGGTGCTGCACAAGAAGGGCGGCAACACCACAGAGCTGGACTACGAGGCCGCCCTGCAGGAGGCGCTGTGCTTCGGATGGATCGACGGCCAGGGCAAAAGGCGCGACGACGACAGCTCCTTCCAGCGGATGACGCGCCGGGGCCCCAAGAGCGTATGGTCGGCGCGGAACGTGGACCGGATCGAAAAACTCGAAGCAGCAGGCAGGATGACCGCGGCCGGCCGGGCCGTCGTCGAGGCCGCCAAAGCGGACGGACGCTGGGAGTCGGCCTATTCCGGAGCGGCTTCCGCCGAAGTCCCTGCGGACCTGGCAGCTGCCATCGCCGCCGAACCGCGGGCGCAGGCCATGTTCGATGTGCTGACGTCGGTGAACCGCTTCGCCCTGATTTACCGCACCAACTCGGTCAAGCAGGCTGCCACCCGGGAACGGAAGATCGCCGGATTCGTGGAGATGCTGGCGCGCGGCGAAACCCCGTACCCGCAGAAGAAGCGCCCCGCGGAGTAGCAGGCCTCAGGCGGTGGCGTCCTCGTCCATCGGGAAGGCCACGGCTTCGCCCACCACGCGCAGGCAGAGCTCCATGCCCGGCCGCGCGATGGAGGCGTTCCAGTGCCGGATGGTGATCACTTCGCCGCCGCCCGGGAAACGGTGGTCCGGGATGGCGCCGTCGGCCAGTTCCGGCGGCACGGCCAGTTTCAGGCGGACCGTGGTTTCCGGGCCGAAGTAGTCCGTGTCAACCACCACGCCGCGGATGGGGCCGTCCTCCGCGATGCGGATCTGCTCGGGCCGCAGCATGAGCTGCACGCGGCCCTGCGCCGGGGGCCTGCGGACCGGGATGCCGCCCAGCGAACACGTGGCCAGGGAACCTTCCATCCAGGCGTCCAGGATGACGGCGTCGCCCAGGAACTCCGCCGTTGCCCGGTCCGCGGGGCGGGTGTAGACCACGAAGGGGTTGCCGATCTGGGCCAGCCTGCCGCCGCGCATCACGGCTACCTGGTCCGCGAAGGAGAGCGCCTCGGCCTGGTCGTGCGTGACAAGGATGGTGGTCACCCCGGCTTCGCTGAGGACCTTGGCCACGGCGCGGCGGGTGGCCACGCGGAGCCCGGCGTCCAGTGCGGAGAAGGGCTCGTCCAGGAGCATCAGCTCCGGCTCGCGGGCCAGGGCACGGGCCAGGGCAACGCGCTGCTGCTGACCGCCGGAAAGCTGGTGCGGCCGGCGCTTGGCCATGGACGGATCGAGGGAGACCATCTCCAGGAGCTCGCCCACCCGGGCCGCGATCTCGCGGCGCCCGCCGGACAGGTGGCTGGCGCTGAGGCCGAAGGAGACGTTCTGGCCAACGGTGAGGTGCGGGAACAGGGCGCCGTCCTGGGCGACGTAGCCGACGTGGCGTTTGTGCGCCGGCACCCAGAAGCCCTCGCCGGCCACCTTGGTGCCGTTGAGCGAAATGCTGCCGGTATCCGGATGCTCGAAGCCTGCGATCAGCCGCAGCAGGGTGGTCTTGCCGGAGCCGGAAGGGCCAACGATCGCGGTGGTTCCGCCCTTGGCCACGGACAGGTTGACGCCCTTGAGGACCGCCTGGGAACCGAAGTTCTTGGTGACGGCCTCGATCTCCAGGTGGCTGTTGGTGCTGGGCGCCACGGACGCGGCGATCCGCGGTTCCGGAAGCCTGGAGGGGGCATCGCGGGAAGTGTAGGAATCGGTCACTGTCCGGCCACTTTCTTGGACTGCTGGAAAAGGAGGTAGGTCATGGGGGCGGAGATGAGGATCATCAACAGCGCATACGGCGCCGCGCCGGCGTAGTCGATCTCGCTGCTCTTGCTCCAGAATTCGGTGGCAAGGGTGCGGGTGCCGCTGGGCGAAAGCAACAGGGTGGCGGTGAGTTCGTTGACGATGGCCAGGAAGACAAGCGCCGCGCCGCCCGCCGCGGCAGGCGCGGTGAGCCGCAGCGTGACGCGGATGAAGGACACCAGCGGCGGCTTGCCCAGCGCCTGGGCGGCTTCGTCGAGTTCCTTGGGCGCCTGGGCCAGCCCGGCCCGGATGTTCACCAGTGCCCGCGGCAGGAACAGCAGTACATAGGCCGCAATCAGCAGCACCGTGGTCTGGTAGAAGCCGGGCGCGACCCTGATGCTGACGGTCACGAAGGCCAGGCCCACCACGATGCCCGGCATGGAACTGGTGATGTAGTTGGACAATTCCAGCGCCTTGCTGAACCAGCTGGGGTGCCGCACGGCCAGGTAGGCCATGGGGAAGGCCACCACGGTGGTTGCCAGGGCACCGGTCAGGCCGTAGCCCATGGTCTGCAGCAGGGCGGGAAGGAATTCGTCTGCCACCCAGATGTCTGCCCCGCCGGCGAAGATCCAGCGCAGCACGAACATCAGCGGAAGGCCGAACGCCAGGGCGGTGAGGCCGGTCAGGAAGAGCTGCGCCGGAACCTGGTAGGCGTGCAGCGGCAGGCGCAGCGCCCTGGCCTGTGCGCCCGAACCCACCCGGGCGTAGCGTGCGGTGCCGCGGCTTCGCACCTCAACCAGGAGCAGGATCAGGCAGAAGAACACCAGGACGCTGGCCAGCATGTTCCCGGCGGTGCCGTTGAACGTGGACTGGTACTGCACCATGATCGCGGTAGTGAAGGTGTCGAAGCGGATCATCGCGAATGCGCCGTATTCGGCCAGCAGGTGCAGCGAGACCAGCAGCGCCCCGCCGGTCATGGCGATGCGGAGCTGGGGGAGGACCACCCGGAAGAAGGTGCGCCACGCGCCCAGGCCCAGCGACGCCGCGGACTGCTCGATCGCGGGGTCAAGCCGGCTCAGTGTGGCCGCGGCCGGGATATACACCAGCGGGAAGTAGGACAACGTGGCGATCAGGACGCCGGACCAGAGCCCGCCTAGGGACGGCACGGCGGAAACCCAGGCATAGCTGTTGACGAAGGCCGGGATGGCCAGCGGCGCGGCCAGCAGGACGGCCCACCATTTGTGGCCGCGCAGCGTGGTGCGTTCCACCAGCCAGGCTCCGCCCACGCCCAGGACCACGCAGAGCGGCACGGTGATGGCCATCAGCAGCACGGTGTTGAGGAGTAGCTCCCCGACGCGCTCCCGGAAGATGAGCGCGACGGCGGTGTCCCACCCCGTGGCGGCCGTCATCACGATGACGTACCCCAGCGGGATCAGTGAAAACAGGGCAATGAGGACGGCGATGACGGATACTGCGGAAACGCCGAAAGGCGGGCGGGGGCGCTTGCCCCTGCCCGCCGTCGTCGTGCTTCCGGAAGTGTCCGGTGCCGCTAGGTCAGTTGGCACTGATTTACAGGAGTCCTGCCTTGGTCATCAGCTCGGTAGCCTTTTCGGAATTGAGCTTGGCCGGGTCAACGGTGGGCGCCTGCAGTTCCGTCAGCGGAACCAGCTTGTCGTTGGCCGGGACATCGGAGGCAATGGCGTACTCGAAGGAAGTGCCCTTCTGCAGGACCTCCTGGCCCTTCTTGCCGGTGATGAACTTCAGGAAGGACTGGGCCGCCGCCGCGTTCTTGGAGGACTTCAGCACGCCGCCGCCGGACACGGAGACGAAGGCGCCCGGGTCCTGGTTCTTGAAGTAGTACGGCGTGACGTTCTTGGAGTTCTCGCCGGTCTTGGCCTGGTCGCCGTAGTAGTAGTAGTGATAGATCAGGGCGGCATCGACTTCGCCGGCATTGACAGCCTTCATGGCAGTGCTGTTGCCCTTGTACGCCTTGAAGTTTTCCTTCATGCCCTTGAGCCATTCCTCGGCGGCGGCTTCGCCCTTGAGCTCAAGAAGTGCCGACACGATCGCGTTGAAGTCAGCGCCGGACGGAGAAGCGGCCCACTTGCCCTTCCACTCCGGCTTGGCCAGGTCCAGCATGGACTTGGGCAGCTTGTCTTCGCTCAGCTTGGCCTTGTCGTAGACCAGGACCGTGGAGCGCGCGGCAATGCCGGTCCATTTGCCGGTGGAGGGGCGGAAGTCGGCAGGCACCTGGTCGATGGTGGCCTTGTCCACGTCAGCGAACAGTCCGGCGTTCTCGACCTGCGCCATTGCGGGTGAGTTTTCCGTCAGGAACACGTCGGCCGGGGAGGCTGCGCCTTCCTGGATGATCTGGTTGGACATTTCCGTGTCCGAGCCTTGGCGCAGGGTGACCTTGACGCCGGTCTCCGCCGTGAAAGCGTCGATCCATTCCTTGGTGAGGCTTTCGTGCTGGGCGTTGTAGACGGTGATTTCGCCGGCAGCCTTGCCATCCGCTGCCGCAGTGCTGGCGGCGGGGGTGGAGCTTCCGGAGCCGCAGGCGGCCAGGCCGAGGGCTGCGGTGGCGGCGAGTGCGATTCCCGCCAGCGCGTTGGTGCGGATCTTCATGGGGGCTTCTTTCTGGAAAAAAGTCTTGGTGGACCGGAGTCCGCGTGAGGGGGAAGTTAGGGCATGCTCACTGCCAAAAACTGTAGGTTAGCCAAACCTAAGAGACCAAGTCGAAGCGGCCTTAAGTGATCAGGATCACATCAATTACGGAACTTTTACGTGACTTAATTCTGGATGGCCCATACCGCGGCTGCGGCTTCCAGAATCATCCAGGCCTGCAGCTGGGTGGAAAGTTCGACGGCGGCACCGGCCGGATAGGAGCCGCTCGCCGGCGTCTCGGGAAACACCGGGAACACGAGGTGCGCACCGTGGCGTGCCAGCGGCTCCCCGGGTCCCACCGCGCGGCGCCCCTCCCAGAGCGCCTGCGCGGTTTCGATGACCAGGGCTGCCGCGGTGGCCCTCGTCCGGTCGGACAGCCGTCCGTCCACTGCCCCCAGCGCAAGGTACCGCGCCAGGATCCCGGTGAACAGGCCGCCGTCGCCCGTTCCGTCACAGCGGAGCACGGCGGCGGTCTTGCCGGAGGCCAGGAGGGCGGGGCGGGTCAGGTTGCGGGACACGGCGTCCACCAGGCTGGCCGCCCTGTCAAGGTTCGGCTGGCCGCCGAGCTCCAGCAGCGCCCCCAGCACGGGTCCCTGGTTGTACGTGTAGATGGCGGCTTCCAGCACCACCGCACCGCCGGGGCCGATCCGCAGGCCGTCCTGGTACATGCCCTGGGCGGGGTCGAACAGTTTGGCGTGAAGCCAGTCCACCAAGGCCTGCGCCTTGGCCGTGTTCCCGGTGCGGGCGTAGTAGAGCGCCACCGGCGCCGTGGCAGGGGTGTTCTTGAAGTCCCGCTTGGTGCTCCAGAAGGTGCCGCCGCCCAGGTCATCCGTGGACGCGGAATCGAACTGCAGCGTGAGGCTTTTCCGGATCCGGGCGTGGCGGCGGGCGCCGGGCTTCCGCGTCTGTTCGGCGAGCTTCGCCAGCCGGAGGGTGGATAGGGCGAGCCAGGCCATGTCGTCGTAGTAGTTGTTGACCACGGTCAGGAAGTTGCGCAGCCGGATGCCGGTGACCAGCCGGGAGGCCAGCCGTCCGGCGCTGGGCCGGCTCCCGCCGTCGAACCGCGCGCCTTTCGCCAGCTCCCGGCGTCCTGCATCCACCAGGCAGTCCACGTAGTGGGCCTGCCACCAGTAGTGCCAGGGACGCCTCAGGTTCTTCAGCCCGCCGGAGGGGCGTTCAATGGCCGCGATATGCGTTCCGGGCAGGAAGAACAGCCGTTGCCCGAACATCCTGGTCACGGACCGGGCGGCCTCGTCGGCGCGGGCAGACCAGTCCGCGGTGGTGGCGTCGTCCGGGGAGATCATGGTGCCAGCCTAGCCCGGAGTCCGATCGGTGCGCAGGCGGGATGACCGCGCGGGGCGCGTCCGGGGCGGCGGCCGGGTGTGCGGTTTGGTCCCATTCCAGTTAACATTCATTAACTAGCGTTACGCCGGGGTTCCGGTTCCACATCAAGGAGGATGCATGGACATCAAAGGTACTGTCGCGCTCATTACGGGCGGGGCCTCCGGGCTGGGCGCCGCAACGGCACGGCGCCTGTTCGACGCCGGAGCCTCGGTGGTGCTGGTGGACCTGGCGTCCTCGCGGGGCATGGAGTTTGCAGCCGAGCTGAACGGCCTCGGCGGGGCCGGAACGGCTGTTTTTGTTCCGGCCGACGTCACCAGCGAGGACCAGGTGCAGGCCGCCGTCGACGCCGCCGTTGCGCTGGGGCCGCTGCGGATTGTGGTGAACTGCGCGGGCATCGCCACACCGGGGAAGGTCCTGGGCCGCGACGGCGTGCTGCCGCTGGACACTTTCAGCCGCGTCATCCAGATCAACCTGGTGGGCACCTTCAACGTGATCCGCCTGGCGGCCGCTGCCATGGCCGCCACCGAGCCCGTCTCGACCGAACTTGGCGGACCGGAGCGCGGCGTCATCATCAACACCGCCTCCGTGGCCGCATTCGACGGCCAGATCGGCCAGCCCGCCTACGCGGCTTCGAAGGGGGCAGTGGCGGCGATGACCCTGCCGATCGCCCGCGAGCTGGCCCGCTCCCTGATCCGCGTGGTCACCATCGCGCCGGGCATCTTCGAGACGCCCATGATGGCCGGGCTGCCGCAGGAGGCCCAGGATTCGCTGGGAAAGCAGGTCCCGCATCCGTCCCGGCTGGGCCGGCCGGCCGAATACGCCAGCCTGGCCGCGCACATCGTGGACAACGCCATGCTCAACGGTGAGACCATCCGCCTCGACGGCGCCATCCGGATGGGGCCGAAATGATGCCGGCAGCCATGCCGGGGGTGCCGGCTGCGAACGCTCTGGATTCACTGCCTACGGCCGACTTCTTCGGCTTCGAATCGCTGCTCAGCGAACGGGAACGGCTGAAACTGCAGGAGTTGCGGGACTTCCTGGCTGTCGAGATCGCGCCGTTCGCCACAGAGTGGTGGAACAACGCTGAATTTCCAGCCCACCTCCTGCCCAAACTGGCCGCCCTGGAACTGAGCGCACCGGCCCAGCGCGGCTACAGCCACCTGTTCGCGGGCCTGGTGATTGCCGAGATCACCCGGGTGGACACCTCCATTGCCACGTTCTTCCTGGTGCACCATGACCTCTTCGTGGAGTCGCTGTACGGATTCGGCTCCGACGAGCAGAAAGCCCGCCTGCTCGACGACGCCGCCAACCTCCGCACCACCGGCGCCTTCGCGCTGACCGAGCCGGAGCACGGCTCCGACGTGGCCGGCGGAATGGAAACTCGGGCCCGCCGCGTGTCCGGCTCGACGGGAGCTGCCGACGGCGGCGGGGACGTCTGGATCCTCAACGGAGCCAAACGCTGGATCGGCAACGGGACGTTCTGCGACTACATGCTGGTCTGGGCGCGGGACGAAGCCGACGGCGCCATCCGGGGATTCATCGTGGACGCGGCGCTGCCCGGGGTGAGCCGAAGCCGGATCGAGAACAAGATCGCCCTGCGCACGGTGCAGAACGCGGACATCGTTTTCCGGGATGTGCGGGTTGCGGAGGCAGACCGCTTTGCCGGCATCGGAAGCTTCGAGGACACCAACGAACTGCTCCGCGGCTCCCGGATCATGGTGGCATGGCAGGCGGTGGGCCAGCAGCTGGCGGCGTTCGACGTTGCCCGGCAGCACGCCGTCGAACGCCGGCAGTTCGGCCGCCCGCTGGCCAAATTCCAGCTGATCCAGCAGCAGCTGGTGACCATGCTGGGAAACGCCGTGGCCAGCATGGGCATGATGGTCCGGATCGCCCAGCTGCAGCAGGAAGGCAAGGCGGACATGGCGCAGGTGGCGTTGGCGAAGTCCTACACGAGCGCCCGGATGCGCGAAACCGTGGCCATGGGACGGTCCATCCTGGGCGGCAACGGGATTGTGTCCGATTTCCGGATGGCCAAGATCTTCGCCGACGCCGAGGCCATTTACACCTATGAGGGGTCGTTCGAGATCAACACGCTGATCGTGGGACGCGCCGTCACCGGGGTCTCCGCGATCGTCTAGGTGCCTCCCGGTCAGTCGGCGATCATCGGGTCCTTCTCGCCGGCTTCGATCCGGTAGTCCAGGCTGTTGTTCTTCACCGGCATGGGGCAGGTCCCGAAGGGCGTGAAGGCGCTCGGGTAGTTGATGGCGCGGTTGAAGTCGAGGACCACCGAGCCGTCCGGGCGGGGTCTGGCAGTGGACACCTTGCGCCAGTCGTCCGTTGAGTCCCCGTTGGTTTCATCGTGGAACGTGACGGTCAGGGCGCCGAGCTTCTCTTCTTCGGCCTGCAGGTGGAACTCGTGGTCCTTGCCGGGCAGCCGGAACACCAGTTCGCCCACGGTCCGGTGCACGCCGTCCACCAGCGGATTCGCGGTGCCGATCGGGACGTCCACGGGCTCCGGATAGGGGCGGAAACGTGCTTCGACCACCAGATCGGGGCGGTACTCAAAGGTGGGCACGCCGTCGAACTCGGTAAACACCGGCGACATCGAATCCCTGGTGCGGATGGCGTACTTGTCCGCCCGCATGGCCAGTTCCACCACCACCTGCTTGCCGTCGTCGCCGCCGAACTGCACCCACATCAGCGACTCCTCGTCCGCCAGCACGGCGGAAATAGTGCCGTCCACCGGCTGCCCGGAGTCCACCAGCGTCAGTCCGTCCGCCGCCGCGGCGGTGAGGAACGCCGTCGTGCCGTCCGTTGACCAGAGCCCCGGGACGAGGTCGACGGCGGCGGGCTGGCTTTCCAGCCACTGGAACGACGTGAGCGTCAACCAGCCGTAGTCGCCGGCCAGAGCCTTGTTGCGGTTGGCGCGGAACCGGTTCCAGCGTTCCACGAGGGCGTCAGGGGCAGTGGTCATTGTTCCTCCAAAGCGGGCGCGGGCGTCGCGGCAACCTTACTCCGCGGTGCCCAAGCTTGCAGCTATCAGGCGGGAGGCGGCATCCCGGGCCGTCTCGGCGGCCTCCGGGTCACCGTCCAGCACGCCGCTGGCCAGGCCGCCGTCGAGGATCAACGAGAGGCTCCGTGCGAGCCGGTCCGGACGCGCGGCGCCCGCCTCGGCAGCCAGCCCCTGCATCCACGCCAGCACAGCCCTCTTGTGCGCAACCGTGCGTTCGTGAACAGGAGTCCCCGATGCCGACTCGGCCGCAGCGTTGATGAAGGCGCAGCCACGGTAGCCGTCACGGCGGCAGGCTGAGGTGAGGGCATCGAACAGCCCGACGAGCTGCGCCGCCGGGTCCGGTCCAGCGGCCTCTGCGGCAGCGTGGAGCTGGCCGGTCCAGATGGCGTCGACCCTGTCCAGGTAGGCGAGGATCAGTTCGTCCTTCGCCGGAAAGTACTTGTAGAACGTGGCCTTGGAGATCCCGGACTCGGCGATGATGGTGTCAATGCCGGCGGCGCGCAGGCCGTGCGCATAGAACAGCCTGAAAGCGGTGGCCAGGATCTTCTCCCTGGCGGGGCCGGCGGAAGTTCGGGCAGCCTGCGGTGCAGAGGCTGCTGGCGTCGTCATACGCCAATGGTACACAGACAAGTCTGTCTCACGCCGGGTGGCCCGGGGCAGGGCGCAGGTCACGCCGGGTGGCCAGGTCAGGGGCGGGTACCCAGGCCGTTCACCAGCAGCTTCCACACCGCCGTCAAATCGTCGTGGATCGCCGGATCCGCCCACTCCGCGGCGTGCAGCGGGTGGTGGAAGCGGGCGGTGGCGTACAGGACCGCGCGGCCGGCAGTGACCGCGTCCGTCCGGGCGAACTCGCCGGTTTCGATGCCGTCCGCGATGATTTGCGTCAGCTGCGCGGCGAGGTGGTCCACGTGGGCGGCCACCACTTCCCTGGCTTCTGCGGTCAGCTGGCTGAAGGTCGCGAACAGTTCAGGATCTTTCAGGGCCATGCCCTGTTTGATGGCCGCGAGCCGCTGAAGCCAGCGAAGGAGGCGCTCGGCAGCCGGGCCGGCGGTGTCCAGCGACGGATCCAGGGGTTTGATGATCCGGTCAAGCCACCTCCTTGCCACCGCGTCCCGGAGGGCCACTTTCGTGGGGAAGTGCCGGTAGACGCTGCCGTGGCTCACGCGGAGGACCTTGGCAACGTCCACCACGGTGGCCTTGGCCAGGCCGAAGCGGCGGAGGACGTCCTCGGCGGCGTCCAGGATGCGTTCTTCCGTCAGTACGACGGCGGCAGGGCTCACTTCCGCTCGCTGTCGAGCATGGCCATCTGGCCTGCGTCGTATCGGGTGCCGGCTGCGGCGTCCGCGGGAACGGCTGCTTCGATGTCGGCGAGATCCTGGCCGGAGAGGGTCAGTGCGGCGGCGCCGAGGGATTCGGCCAGCCGGTCGCGGCGGCGGGCGCCCACCAGGGGGACGATGTCCTCGCCGCGCGAGAGCACCCAGGCGATGGCCACCTGGGCCACGGTGGCATCCTTGCTGTCGGCAATAAGGCGCAGCCGCTCCACGAGCTCGAGGTTGCGCTGCAGGTTTTCGCCGGAGAACCGGGGGAGGTGGGCGCGGAAGTCCCGGCGGTTGCCCTCGGCCTGGGCGGGCCAGTGACCGGAGACGAGGCCGCGGGACAGGACCCCGTAGGCGGTGATTCCGACGCCCAGCTCACGGGCTGCGGGCAGGATGTCTTTTTCGAGGCCGCGGGAAATCAGTGAGTATTCGATCTGCAGGTCTGAGACCGGGTGAACGGCGTGCGCGCGGCGCAGCGTTTCAGATCCCACCTCGGAAAGCCCGATGTGGCGGATAAGTCCCTGTTTCACGAGCTCGGCCAGCGTGCCCATGGTTTCTTCGACGGGGACGGCGGGATCGAGGCGGGCGGGCCGGTAGATGTCGATGTAGTCGGTGCCGAGGCGGCGCAGCGAGTAAGCGAGGAAGTTCTTGATGGCTGCCGGCCGGGTGTCGACGCCGTTCCAGCCGCCGCGCGCGTCCCGCAGGACGCCGAACTTGACGCTGATCTGCACGTCTTCGCGGCTCCGGCCGCGGATGGCATCGCGCAGCAGGAGCTCGTTGTGCCCCATGCCATAGAAGTCGCCCGTATCCAGCAGGGTGACGCCTGCGTCGAGGGCGGCCTGAATCGTGGCGACGCTCTCGGCGTCGTCCGCGGGTCCGTAGAGGTCGGACATGCCCATGAGGCCCAGTCCGATGGGGGCGGTGGCGGGTCCTGCGGAGCCGAGGGTGCGGCGGGACGCCTGCATGGAAGTGGTCATAAAACGAGAATACAACAATCAGCTGACAGATTTCAATAATTGTCAGCCAATACCACTGTGCCTTCAGTCGATCCCTTGCGGTGCTCAGGTGGGCCTGATAGCGTCAGGCCCAGCGGTAGACGGACCTGTCTACCCCGAGATCCCAAATGCCCAGAGGATGAGGACGCCATGCAAATTGCTGTACTAGGAACCGGGACCGTTGGCCGGACCATGGCCGGAGCGCTGGCAGGCCTCGGCCACGAAATCGTCATCGGAACCCGCGATCCGAAGGCGACCCTGGCCCGCACGGAGCCGGACTCCATGGGTGCGGCTCCCTTCAGCACGTGGCTCCAAGAGCACCCCCACGTCCACCTGGCTGCATACGCAGACGTGGCCGCCGGGGCGGAGCTGGTGGTCAACGCAACTGAAGGCGCGAGTTCCCTCGCTGCGCTTGCTGCCGCCGGTGCGGAGAATCTTGCCGGCAAGATTCTCGTGGACATCTCGAATCCCCTGGATTTCTCCCATGGCATGCCGCCGACGCTCAACCCGGTCAACACGGACAGCCTGGGCGAGCAGATCCAGCGGAAGTTCCCCGACGCCAAAGTGGTCAAGACCCTCAATACGATGAACGCGAGCCTGATGGTTGACCCCGGCCGTGCGGCTGGAGGGGACCATTCCGTGTTCGTCTCGGGCAACGATGCCGACGCCAAGCACGAAGTGGTCACGCTCCTCAAGAGCCTTGGGCATCAGGACGTGATTGACCTGGGCGACATCACTACGGCACGCGGCACCGAAATGCTCCTGCCGGTCTGGATCCGGCTCTGGGGGGCGCTGGGTACCGCAAACTTCAATTTCAAGATCGCACGCTGAGTCAGGGGCGGGGCATGGATGCACTGCTCACCGTAGTGGCCTGCCTCGCGCTTGTTGCCGGGTTCACCCGCGCAGTCCGGTAAGGGGCCCGACCACAACGAGGCCTACACCGGAAAAATCACCATCAGGGCTGTCCGGCCGCCCGCGGCGGCACCTGAGCAACCCGCGGCAGCACCTGATAGGCCCGCGGCGGCACCTAATAAAACAGGGGCCGCCGCGGACGTCAAGGGCACGAACACTATCTGAGACAAATTCCCACGCCGCAACAGTGCCGGGTAACATCCCATAGGAACACGTAACCCGGCTCACAGTATCCAGCGCAGTGTACGAGCCAAGTCCGAACCCTCGAAAGATAGTTTCCATGGCTGACACTGCAGTAAATCCAGGCTCCCATCTCGCAGCAGGCGCTGACCCGGCAGGCTCCGATGCCAGTAGCGATCTTGCGTCCGAACTCCGGGCGGATGTCCGCCGCGTCTCCACCCTTCTGGGCGAATCGCTGGTCCGCCAGCACGGGCCCGAGCTCCTCGACCTTGTGGAGCAGGTCCGCCTCCTGACCAAGGAATCCAAGGAAGCCGCCCGCGGCGGAGCCGATGCCACCGGCCCCTGGAGCTCGCACGACGTCGTCGCCCAGGTCCGCGAGTTGCTCGGTTCCCTGCCGATTGACCAGGCCACCGACCTGGTCCGCGCCTTTGCGTTCTACTTCCACCTGGCCAACGCCGCCGAGCAGGTCCACCGGGTCCGCGGACTGCGGACCCGCCAGGAAAAGGACGGCTGGCTGGCCAAGGCCGTGGAGGAGATTTCCGGCCAGGCCGGACCAGCCGTGCTCCAGGAAGTGGTCAACGAACTGGATGTCCGTCCCATCTTCACGGCCCACCCCACCGAAGCGTCCCGCCGCTCCGTCCTGGACAAGATCCGCCGGCTGTCCGACGTCCTGGCAGTTTCCACCGAGGAAGGCACCTCGGCCCGCCGCCGCCAGGACCGCCAGCTCGCCGAAGTGATCGACCAGATGTGGCAGACGGACGAGCTCCGCCAGGTCCGGCCCACCCCGGTGGATGAGGCCCGCAACGCCATCTACTACCTCAACAGCATCCTCACCGACGCCATGCCGGAGATGCTCTCGGACCTCTCCGAGCTGCTGGCCGACCACGGAGTCACGCTGCCGTCGCAGAAGGCCCCCATCCGCTTCGGCTCCTGGATCGGCGGCGACCGCGACGGCAACCCGAACGTCACCGCCGCCGTCACCCGCGAGATCCTCCAGATCCAGAACCAGCACGCCGTCCGGATCAGCATCGCCATGATCGACGAGCTCATCGCCATCCTGTCCAATTCCACGGCACTGGCCGGGGCGGACCAGGAACTGCTCGACTCGATCGACACTGACCTCAAGAACCTGCCGGGCCTGGACCGCCGGGTGCTGGAACTCAATGCCCAGGAGCCCTACCGGCTCAAGCTCACCTGCATCAAGGCCAAGCTGCTCAACACGGCCAAGCGCGTCGCGGCAGGATCCGCGCACGAGCCGGGCCGGGATTACACCTCAACCGCGGGTGTCCTCGCGGAGCTTGGCCTGCAGGAGGAATCCCTCCGCAACCACCACGCCGGACTGGCTGCCGACGGTGCCCTGGCGCGGGTGCGCCGCGCCATCGCCTCCTTCGGGCTGCACCTGGCCACCCTGGACATCCGCGAGCACGCCGACCACCACCATGACGCCGTCGGGCAGCTCATGGACCGCCTGGGCGGCCCCGGCGTGCGGTACTCCGAACTCAGCCGCGCCGAACGCCTGGAAGTGCTGGGGGCGGAACTGGGCTCCCGCCGTCCGCTGTCCGGCCACCCGATCAAGCTCGACGGCGTCGCTGACGGCACGTACGACGTCTTCCGTGAGATCCGCCGCGCCCTGAAGACCTACGGCCCGGACGTCATCGAGACGTACATCATTTCGATGACCCGCGGTGCGGACGACGTCCTGGCCGCTGCGGTGCTGGCCCGCGAAGCAGGGCTGGTCAGCCTCTTCGGTGAGGCGCCGTACGCGAAGATCGGTTTTGCGCCGCTGCTGGAAACGGTGGAGGAGCTGCGGGCTTCGGCGGAGATCGTGGACCAGCTGCTGTCCGATCCGTCCTACCGGGAACTCGTCCGGCTGCGCGGCGACGTGCAGGAAATCATGCTTGGCTACTCGGACTCGAACAAGGAATCCGGCGTGATGACCAGCCAGTGGGAGATCCACAAGACCCAGCGGAAGCTGCGTGACGTCGCGGCCAAGCATGGCGTGCGGGTGCGCCTCTTCCACGGCCGCGGCGGATCCGTGGGCCGCGGCGGCGGGCCCACCTACGACGCGATCATGGCCCAGCCGAACGGTGTCCTCGAAGGTGAAATCAAGTTCACCGAGCAGGGCGAAGTCATCTCGGACAAGTACTCGCTGCCCGAGCTGTCACGCGAAAACCTGGAGCTTTCGCTCGCCGCCGTCATGCAGGGTTCTGCGCTGCACCGGACCCCGCGCACCTCCGAGGACCAGCGCGAGCGCTACGGCCACGTCATGGAGACCATTTCCGACGCCGCCTTCGCCCGGTACCGCTCGCTTATTGACGACCCGGACCTGCCGGCCTACTTCATGGCCTCCACCCCCGTGGAACAGCTCGGCTCGCTGAACATCGGCTCGCGTCCGTCCAAGCGGCCGGACTCGGGCGCCGGGCTTGGCGGGCTGCGCGCCATCCCGTGGGTCTTCGGCTGGACCCAGTCGCGGCAGATTGTGCCGGGCTGGTTCGGCGTAGGTTCCGGGCTGAAGGCCGCCCGCGAAGCAGGCAACACGGAACAGCTCGTGGAAATGATGGAGGGGTGGCACTTCTTCCGCTCGGTCCTGTCCAACGTGGAAATGACGCTGGCCAAGACGGACATGGACATTGCCGGCTACTACGTTTCCACGCTGGTCCCGGAAGAGCTGCACCACCTGTTCCGGGCCATTCGGGACGAATACGAACTCACCGTCACCGAGATCCAGAACCTCACCGGCGAGCACGTGCTCCTCGACGCGCAGCCCACCCTCAAGCGCTCCCTGGAGATCCGCGACCAGTATCTGGACCCCATCAGCTACCTGCAGGTGGAACTGATGCGCCGCATCCGGGCCGAAGGTTCCGAGGGCGAGAGTATCTCCGGTGCAGAGATTGACGAGCGCCTGCAGCGGGCCATGCTCATCACCGTCAACGGTGTAGCGGCCGGCCTCCGCAACACCGGATAATGCCCAACGCTCTTTCACTTCCTGCGGGGATTCCCCCAACGCTCTCTCCCCGGTGAGAGAGCGTTGGGGGAAAAGCCCCGAAAAGTGAGAGAGCGTCGTGGGGTGAGGTTAGGGTTGCATTCATGCCTTCGTTCCAGACCAGACTCAAGATCACCGGGCTGAAGCCTGGCAACGCTCCCGAGGCCGTGATGGCTGCCGCCGTCGAAGCCCTGGGAACAAGGCACCACGTGGAATCCAACCAGCTGCAGATCGCCGGCGGAGTGCCGGAACTGAACCTCCGCTTCCTGGTGGAGGCGACCGGGTACACCGGGGAGAACAACCAGGCGCGGGAATCGGCAGCGATGATGCGCGACGCCGTCGAACGCGTTGCGGTGACCGGTGCACTTCTGGTGCTCCGCCGCAGCCGCGGCCGCTGGGCTCCCATCTGACCTGGGCTCCCGTCTAGCCCGAAGGCGCCGTGTCCGGGCTGGGGTCCTCCGCCGGCTCGTCCACCGGGGACCGGCTGCCGCGGCGGCGGGTGACAATCATGCCCACCACCGCTCCGATCACCAGTCCGAGGGCGACGCCGATCAGCGAGCTTGCCCAGAACGGCAGCTTGGTGGCGGAGCCGGTGAAGTAGCCGAGCCCCGTGAGCCAGGTGCCCCAGAGAACTCCGCCCACGGCCGCGCAGAAGCTGAACGCGCGGGTGGTGACGTCGGCGATGCCGGCAGCGGCAGACGTCGCCAGCCGGCCGCCCGGAATGAACCGGACTCCGATGATGGCCCCGTACGTGGTGGAACGGCCGGCCTTGGCGATGGCCGCGTGGATGCCGCGGTGGAATTTACGGCCCCACCGCCACCGGTCCAGGACATGGCCCAGGCGGCGCTTGAACAGCTGGAACACCACAACATCGCCGATCCACGACGCCAGCGCGGCAAGGAAGCCCACCAGCAGGAAATTGGCCCGGCCTTCGGCGGACAACGCTCCGCCCGTGATCACCACCATTTCGGAGGGGACGGGCGGGAAGATGGCGTCGCCAAGGACGATGGGGATGATCCAGAAATAGATCGCGGCGCCCCAAGTGTCAGCGTTGGCGAGGTCCATGGGCACAAGGTACCTCATTTTTGCGCCTCGGGCGGGCGGGGGAGGTCTTACTTACGCCAGACTTGGGCCGGGCTTACGCAGGAGCTTCGCTCAGCCGGAGCCGGCTGCGGTATTCCACAGGCTGCTTGGTGATGGGGTCCACGAAACGGATCCCGCGGGCCAGCAGCTGGAGCGGCCTGGTGTAGTCGTCCGGAGCCTTGTCCAGCAGGTCCGGGTAGAACGCATCGTTGACGATCCCCAGCCCCAGCGACGCCATGTGCACCCTGAGCTGGTGGGTCTTTCCGGAGTGCGGTTCAAGCCGGTACAGTGCGCGCCGTTCCGGGGCACGTACTGAACCCGCGGCACCTGCTGAAGTGCCGGCGTCGAACGTTTTCATCACGTCAATGCGGGTTTCCGCGTTGGGTTCGCCGTCGACGACTTCGGCGAGCAGGTAGCTGCGCGACTTGGTCATGCGGTTCCGCACCACCACGGGGAAGTCGACGGCGGGATGTCCCGCTGCCGGTTCCGCGGCGGACACGCACTCGTACTCCTTCTGGACCTGGCGCTTTTCGAACAGCACCTGGTACCTGCCGCGGGTCTCCGGGTTGGTGGAGAGCAGGAGGATGCCGGCCGTCATCCGGTCCAGGCGGTGCATGGGGATCAGGTCCGGGAGGGCCAGCTGGTTCCGGAGCCGGACCAGGGCCGACTCCTGGATGTAGGTGCCGCCCGGGGTGGTGGGCAGGAAGTGTGGCTTGTCCACCACCAGGATGTGGTCGTCCTGGTGCAGGATGCTGAGCTCAACCGGCAGCCGCGTCTCCGGCGGCAGCGTGCGGTAGTACCAGATGAAGGTGTGGTCCTCGAGCCTGGTCCGCCTGTCCAGGGGGACGCCGCCCTCGCCCACGATCTCGCCGGCGTCGAACCGGTCCTCGATGCCCTGCGGGTCGATGTGACCCCAGCGGTGCATCATGTAGTCCATCGCGGTGTCCCACGGCCCCTCGTCCGGGAGGCGCAGGCGGGTCGCGTTCACGCCGTCGCGCACGGGGAGGGGGGATTGCATCACCGGTCCATTCTACTTGGCTGCCTTCCCGGCGCCGACGGTAAAAAAGTTCTTGACAAATAAAATTGTCGGTGGCAATACTTAAACCATGTTGGACATCGAAGTGATCGAGGACCCGGCCGCGGCGGAAGCCTCGCTGGACCCCATCCGGACCCGCATCCTCCAGGAGCTTGCGGAGCCCGGCTCGGCCACCCAGCTGGCCGCTAAAGTGGGGCTGCCGCGGCAGAAGGTGAACTACCACCTCAAGGCGCTGGAGCGGCACGGCCTGGTGGAGCTGGTGGAGGAGCGCCGCAAGGGCAACGTCACCGAACGGGTGCTCCAGGCCACGGCCGCTTCCTACCTGATTTCGCCGGTGGCCCTGGCCTCCGTGGCCCCGGATCCGCACCGTTTCGCGGACCGGTTCTCCGCCTTCTGGCTGCTGGCGCTCGCCGGGCGCATGGTCCAGGAAGTGGGGAAGCTCATCGCCGGGGCCGCGGCCGCACGGCAGAAACTCGCCACGTTCGCGATCGACGGCGAAATCACCTTCCGCACCGCCGCGGACCGGGCAGCGTTCGCCGAAGAGCTCGGCGTCGCCGTCACCCGGCTCGTGGACAAGTACCACGACGGCGGCGGGACGGGCGGGCGGAAGCACCGGCTCGTCGTCGCGCTTCACCCGGCACTCAAAGAACCAAAACAAACCACCCCGTCCGGGGATAAGGAACAGGAGCAGGACAATGACTGACAACCGGAAATTCGAGATTGTTTACGACACCGAGCTGCCCGGCACCCCCGAGCGCGTCTGGGAAGCCGTTACCAACGGGACGCCCGGCTGGATGTTCCCCACGGACCAGTGGCCGGCCGTGAAAACCGTGGAGGAGTATCCGCAGCACCTGGTCTCGCGCATGGACGGGCCGGACGGCTGGTTCAACCAGCTGGAGCACGTCCTGGAACCGCTCGACGGCGGCCGGGCCAGGTTGCATTACGTGCACAGCGGCATCTTCGCCGACAACTGGGACGGGCAGTACGACGGCGCCAGCAAGCACACCGAGTTCTACCTCCACACCCTGGGCCAGTACCTGGAATACTTCGACGGCCGGCCCGTGGTGTTCACGGACATCCAGGGCCCTGCCGCCTCACAGGTCCCGGACGGCTTCGTGCAGCTGAAGAAGGCGCTGGGCGTCGACGCCGCGTCGCAAGGGGACACCTTTGATGTGGAGCTCGACGGCGTCGGGCAGCTGACGGGGCAGGTTGACTTCGCCAACGAGAACTTCCTGGGCCTGCGCACCGCCGACACCATGTACCGCTTCTTCGGCCGCAACGCCTTTGGCGCGCCGGTGGGCATGACCGTCCACGACTTCAGCGGCCGCGGGGATTCCGAAGCCACAGCGAAGGCCTGGGGAGACTACCTCGGGAAGGTCTACGCGTAGGCGTCGACGCGCAGGACGCGACACGTAAAATACCTGACGCTACGCAAAATGCCTGACGCTACCGGAATACGGGCCGCGTCAGGCATTTTGCGCGTCGCTAATGGATGCCCGCTCAGGCGATGGCGACGGCGGGTGTGTGCCGGAGGGTGCGCCGGAGCTGCGGTGCGGCGTCGAGTTTCTCCTGGGCCGAGCGGAGGGCCCGCACCGCTGTCTCCAGTTGCCCGGGCGGAAGAGTGAAGGGGAGGCGCAGGTAGTGCTCGAAAGCCCCGCCGACGCCGAAGCGGGGCCCGGCCGCGAGGCGCACCCCGAAATCCGGGCCGATGACTGTCAGTGCCGTGCTGACCGGTGCCGGGAGCCGGCACCACACGCTCAGCCCGCCGTCGGGCCGTTCCGGCTGCCAGTCGGGGAGGATGCCGCCGATCAGGTCCAGCAGCGCGGCCCGGTTTTCGCGAAGGTCTGCCAGCCGGGCCGGGAGCGGCTCGTCGAGGGACCGGACCAGGTGGGCCGCGGCCAGTTGTTCCACCACAGGTCCGCCCAGGTCCATGGTGGTGCGGGCAGCGGCGAAGCGCCGGATCAGCGAACTGCCTGCCCGGATCCAGCCGGTCCGCAGCCCCGCCCAATGCGACTTGCTCAGGGAGCCGATGGTGACCACTTCCGGGCTGAAGGCCGCCAGCGGGGCGGTGCCCACGGCGTCGAGGTTAAGTTCGCGCAGTGTCTCGTCCACTACCAGCACCGTCCCCGCCGCGGCCGCGGCCCGGACCAGGCGCCGGCGCTGCGGATCGGACATCAGCCGGCCCGTCGGGTTGTGGAAGTCCGGCACCACGTAGGCCATCTTGGGGCGCTGCTGCATCATGGCGGCTTCCATGCCGGACACGTCCCAGCCGCGGCCGTGGGGGAGGGCGACCGGCACGGGCCTGCAGCCGCTGGCCCGGATGGCAACGAGGGCGTGCGGGTATGTGGGGTGGTCCACCAGTACTTTGTCCTGCCGGCCTGCCAGGGTGCGGAGCACGATGTTCAGGGCATGCTGCGCGCCCGACGTCACCAGGATCTGGTCCGCCGTGGTGGGGGCGCCCGCCGCCGTGTACCGTGCAGCGATCGCTTCGCGGAGAGGCGCAATGCCAATGGCGTCGTAGCCAAAACCCGGGAGTAGGGCGGGGAGTTCGGTCAGCGCGGCGGCGAAGGCGCGGTGCACCACCTCGCCGCTGGCCGGCAGGGACGCGTAGGCCAGGTCCAACAGTCCCGGCGGCGCCGCCAGTCCCGGTGCGCCGGTCAGGGCGGTGGGGCTGATCAGCTCGGTGGCTCCCGGCCCGCCCGCGCCCGCGGGAATCTGCCGGGGGATGCAGGTCCGGCCGCGGCTGCCTTGGCGGCTGCTCAGGAACCCCTGCTCACGGAGGCTCGCATAGGCGGCCGTCACCGTGGTCCGGCTGACTCCCAGTGTTTCGGCCAGGGCGCGCTCGCTGGGCAGCGCCATATCCAGGGGGACGCGTCCGTCCAGAACCAGGAGGCGTACGACGTCGGCAAGCTCCCGGTACGCCGGGGCGGCGCCGCGGTTCCATCCGCCCAGGAGACGCATCAAGGCAGTGGGGTTCAGGGAGCCGGACATGTAGCCAGTATCTCAAACTGGATATGGATTGCAAGGCCAGTTCTGGCGGAGGATGGATTTCATGATGACTCGTAGACTCCTCCAACTGTTCGCCGGCCTGGCCATGTACGGCATCTCGCTGGCTATGTTCATCCGCGCCGGCCTGGGCCTCGATCCCTGGGATGTCTTCCACCAGGGTCTGGCAGGAAAGACGGGCCTCTCCATTGGAGCGGTGGTGGTCATCGTGAGCTTCCTTGTCCTGCTCCTATGGATTCCGCTGCGCCAGTGGCCCGGGTTCGGCACCTTGTGCAACGCCGTGCTGGTGGGTGTCTTCGCTGATGTGGGGCTTGCGCTGATTCCGGAGTTCTCACATCTGGGCGGCCAGATCGGCATGCTGGCGGGGGCCGTGCTGCTCAACGGGATCGCGTCGGCCTGCTACATCGGCGCACGCTTCGGCCCGGGCGCCCGCGACGGCCTCATGACCGGCCTGGCGCGGCGGACCGGGTGGTCAGTGCGGACGTCCCGGACGGGCATCGAAATCGTTGTCCTGGCGACAGGCTGGCTGCTGGGCGGATCCGTCGGTGTGGGCACGGTGGTCTACGCCTTGGCCATCGGCCCCCTGGTGCAGCTGCTGCTGCCGCGGTTCACGGTGCCGGAGGCTTCCCGCCCGCTGCCGCCCGGGTCAGGCCCGGATCAGCCGGTTCCCGCAGGTGGCGGCTGGCAGCTCGGGCACCAGTAGATGTCCCGTTCCTCGGTGCCGGCCTGGGTGGCCAGTACGCCGTGGCGGACGGGCGTGCCGCATTTCAGGCACGGCCGGTGCTCACGACCGTATACCCAGTATCCAGGCCGGCCGGACATCCGGCCCACCGGCGTTCCGCGCGGGCTGAGGACGGTGGTGCGGCGGCCCGGTCCGAGATTGGCCTCCAGCAACTGTTTGGCGGTGGCCATCATGGCGGGCAGGTCGGTCACGTGGGAGACCGGCGCGGCGGGGTGGATGCCGGACAGGAAACAGGCTTCGCAGCGGTAGATGTTGCCGATGCCGGCGAGGTTGCGCTGGTCCAGCAGGGCTACGCCGATGGCAACGTCCGGCGCCGCGCGCAGCCGCCGTTCGGCCTCCTCCATGTCCCAGTCCGGACCCAGGAGATCCGGCCCGAGATGGCCGACGACGGAATCCTCGTCAGCGGTCCGGACCACCTCCAGGATGCCGAGGGAAAAGCCGACGGCATCCGCGGTGGCAGTGCGGAGCACGCACCGGGCAGTGAACCCCGGTTTACGCCACCGTCCGCCGGGCGGGTAGACCTGCCACGCACCCTCCATCTTCAGGTGCGAATGGATGGTCAGCCGTTCGTCAGCGGGGCTTCGAAGGCGCATGAGGAGGTGCTTGCCGCGGGGCACCACCTCGTCCACGGTCCAGCCTGCCAGCTTCAGGGTGGCGAACCGGGGCACGCGGAAATCGGAGGATGTGAGCTGTTGCCCGGCCAGGGCGGCGTGAAGCTGCGCGGCCGCCCGCCAGACGGAGTCGCCTTCAGGCACGGATTCTCAGTCCTTTCGGAGTGGAATAAGCGCCGGCGTGCGTCAGTGCGGCGGCCACGGGCGTGTCCAGGATGCCGTGGCCGTTGACCTTCTCCATGATGAGCTTGTCCACGGCACCGCGCTGGACTACGCCGACCAGCGCGGCCGCGGCGGCGGCCAGTACCTCCGGCTCGTCGTCGAAGGCGAGCAGCGTCTTGCCGCCGCGTTCCACGTAAAGCGCCAACGCGCCGTCGACCATCACCACCAGGGCACCGGCCTTCCTGCCAGGGCGGTGGCCGCTGCCGGCTTCGACATTGAGGGCTGGCCACGGCAGGGCCGCGCCGTAGGGGTTGGCGGGGTCCGTCGCCGCCAGCGCCAGCGCCACGGGCTCCGGCTTCGCCAGCTGGGAGTCATCCGAGTATGACCGCAGCCGGTCCACCGTGGCCGGAACAGCGAACTGGGCGGCGCCGAGGTGTTCGATGAAATAGCCCCGGCGGCAGCGCCCGGCCTCTTCCAGCCTGGCGAGGACTTTGTACATCAGGCCGAATCCACCCAGGATGTTTTCCGCCATGACGGAACCGCGCGTCACGACGCCGTACCGGTCCAGCAGCAGTTCGGCCGTGGCACGGGCATGGATGGTGGGGTCCAGCTCCGGCGACGGGAGGGCTGACCACCTTCCGGCTGCCAGCGGCGGGGTGGGAGCGGCGCCGGTCACGGACCCGTAGCGTCCGCCGGTCAGCCCGGCGGATCCCATCAGGCCCGTGCCGTGGGCGCGTCCCAGCCTGCTCAGGCGTGGTGCGCGGGCCCGCGGCGTCCGGGCTACCTGCCGGTGCGCCGTGTGGCCGCCGGCGATCATGGCACGGACCGGAGCGAAGGTATCGCCGGTGATCCTGCCCGCCCAGGCGAGGTCCCAGAGGGCGGCCACAACATCCTGGTCGCTCAGCACCGAGTCCATGCCGCCGGCAATATCCTTCAGCTGGCGGAAGAAATAGCCGCCGCCGTTGTCCTGCAGGTGCTCCAGCAGCCGCTGCTGAGCGTCCCCGGGCTCGTAGTCCGGTGCAGGGTTGAGGGTGAGTTCGGCGGAGTCCGCGAGGTGCAGGCTCACCCAGCCGTCATTGCCGGGCAGCGCGCCGGCGCCGGACCAGAGGACTTCTCCGGCGGCCATCAGTTCATCCAGCATGGCGGGCTGGTAGTCACTGACGCGGCTGGCGAGGATCAGCGGTTCCCACGCGGAGGCCGGAACCGGTACACCGGAGAGCTGGTCGACGGCAGTAATGATGCCGTCCAGACCCCGCAGGGCGGACTGGCCCCGGCCGCGTCCGGGGATCCGGACGTTTTGCCAGGCCGGGAGGAACCGCCCGTAGGCGGCGCCGTCCACCGGCTCCACTTCGGCCCGAAGCGCGGCCAGCGAGCGGCGGCGCAGTTTTCGCAGCACCTCGGCGTCGCACCATTCACTGGTGCCGGCCAGCGTGGTGACGGAGGCTGGCGGCGCGGCAGGGACCGCAGCCTCGCCTGGTACTTCGGTTTCGACGGCGGGGGCGGTGGCCTGTCCGGACTGTTGTTCCGGCAGCTGTTCCGGCAGCGGGGCATGCGGGCGGAACTCGCCTTCCACCGCGCGGCCGTCCGCGGCCAGCCGCTTGAGCGCGGTGCTGACGACGGCGACGCCGAGTCCCAGCCGGGCCGCGGCTTCCGCCGCGGTGAACGGCCCGTGGGTGCGGGCGTAGCGGGAGACGAGGTCGCCCAGGGGGTCGGCCACAGGCTCGATGAACGCGAGCGGCACGCCCATGGGCAGGGGCACTCCGATGGCGTCCCGCAGGCGGGCGGCGTCCTCCACGGCCGCAAAGCGTTCGACGCCGCCGATGTTCACCTTGAGTGCGCGGTTGGCCCGCTGCAGGGAGGTGAGGTGGGCGACGGCGTCCGCCACCGGGGCGGGCGCAACACCAGGGGTCGCGGCAGGCTCGACCGCCGGGACAGGCTCGACCGCCGGGACAGGCTCGACCGCCGGCTCCAGCCGGGCGGCAACCTCCTCCGGCGTCAGCGGTCCGAGCAGGCGCAGCAGGTCCGCGACGCCTTCCATGCCGCGCACACGGCGGTCCGGGGCCAGCCGCTGCAGTTCACGCTCGGTGGCTTCGATGACCTTGGCGTCCAGCAGTTCGCGCAGCTCCACCCGGCCCAGGAGTTCGTTGAGCAGGGTCGAATCCAGGGCCAGCGCCGCGGCCCGGCGCTCCGCGAGCGGCGAGTCGCCCTCGTACAGGAACTGGGCCACGTAGCCGAACAGAAGGGACTTCGCGAACGGGGAAGGCTGCTGGGTGGTGGTCTCCAGGATCCGCAGTTCGCGCCGCTCAATGGACGCTGCGATGTCCTTCAGCGCCGGGAGGTCGTAGACGTCCTGCAGGCACTCGCGCACTGTTTCCAGCACGATGGGGAACGTCGGATATTTCCGTGCCACGTCCAGCAACTGTGCGGACCGTTGGCGCTGCTGCCACAGGGGCTGCCGCTTCCCGGGGTTCTGCCGCGGCAGCAGCAGGGCCCGGGCGGCGCACTCGCGGAAGCGCGAGGCGAAGAGCGCACTGCCGCCCACCTCCGCCGTCACGATCTGCTCCAGCTCGTCGGGTTCGAAGAGGAATAGCTCGGCGCCCGGCGGCTCATCCTCCATCATGGGCACCCGCAGCACAATGCCGTCGTCCGCGGCCATGGCGGAGCCGTCCATCCCGTAGCGTTGGTGCAGGCGCTGGCCCACGGCGAGCGCCCAGGGTGCGTGCACCGGCATGCCGAAGGGGCTGTGCAGCACCACCCGCCAGTCGCCCAGCTCGTCATGGAACCGCTCCACCACCAGGGTGGTGTCGCTGGGGACCACTTCGGTGGCGAGCTTCTGCTCCGCCAAGTACTGGATCAGGTTGTTAGCGGCGAAGTCGTCCAGGCCGCTGGCCTTGCAGCGCTCGGTGGCGGGCCCGACGTCGGACGCGGACAGTTCGCGGACGAATGCGCCGAGGGCCCGGCCCAGGTCAACCGGCCGGCCCAGCGAATCACCCTTCCAGAAGGGGAGCTTGCCCGGCTGCCCGAAGGCCGGGGAAACGAGGACGCGGTCGTGCGTGATGTCCTCGATCTTCCAGCTGGTGGCGCCCAGGGCAAAGATGTCGCCCACCCGGGACTCGTAGACCATTTCCTCGTCGAGTTCGCCCACGCGCCGCCCGCCCTTGGCGGCCGAAGCACCCGGGCTGGCGGCTTTGCCCTCGGTGGAGGGCGACGCGGAGCCTTCCACCTCGGTACCGATGATGTAGACGCCGAACAGCCCTCGGTCCGGAATGGTGCCGCCGGAGGTCACGGCGAGCCGTTGCGCCCCCGGCCGGCCTTCGATGGTGCCGGCATTGCGGTCCCAGATGATCCGCGGCCGCAGCTCGGCGAATTCGTCGGACGGGTAGCGGCCGGCCAGCAGGTCCAGGGTGGCCTCGAATGCGGAGCGGGGGAGGGACGCGAACGGTGCCGAGCGGCGGACGGTGGAGAACCATTCCTCCACGTCGATGGAGCCCAGCGCGGTGGCGGCCACGGTTTGTTGTGCCAGGATGTCCAGCGGGTTGGCGGGAACGCTGAGCCGTTCGATCTTGCCGCCCAGCATGCGTTCCACGGTGATGGCGGTGTGCACGAGGTCGGCGCGGTGCTTGGGGAACAGGACGCCCTGCGAGACTTCACCCACTTGGTGACCGGCGCGGCCCACCCGCTGCAGCCCGCTGGCCACGGACGGGGGCGACTCCACCTGGACCACCAGGTCCACGGCGCCCATGTCGATGCCAAGCTCCAGGGAGGACGTGGCAACAACGCACCGCAGCCGGCCCGACTTGAGGTCGTCCTCGATCAGCGCACGCTGGTCCTTCGAGACGGAGCCGTGGTGTGCCCGCGCCAGGACGGGGTCGGCGCCCGCGGTGCTGCCTGCCTGTGCCATCATGTGCGCGGGCGTTGCCGTGGACGTCGGCATGCCGGCCCCCGCCGATGGCCGTCCGGCCGGCACCGCATCGAAATCCGGTGCCCCGGCGCCGAATTCACCCCAGCCGCCCGCCGCCACCAGCTGGCGTTCGGCGTGGATCTCGTTGAGGCGGGCGGTCAGCCGTTCAGCCAGGCGCCGCGAGTTGGCGAACACGATGGTGGACTGGTTGGCCATCACCAGGTCCACTATCTTTTCTTCGACATGCGGCCAGATGGAGGCCTGCGGCTGCAGCCCGGAGGCCGGACCGGAATCGAAGGCACCGGCGGCCTCTTGCAGATCGGACATGTCCTCCACCGGCACGGAGACCGTCAGGTCCCAGTTCTTTTTCGATGGCGGTGCCACGATTTCCACCGGGGCCGAACCTGCCAGGAACTGGGCCACGAGTTCGCGGGGTTCCACTGTGGCCGAGAGGCCGATCCGCTGCGCCGGCTTGGGCAGCAGCGCATCCAGGCGTTCCAGAGAGACAGCCAGGTGCGCGCCGCGCTTGGTGCCGGCGACGGCGTGGACTTCGTCCACGATGATGGTGTCCACCTCGGCCAGTGTTTCCCGGGCCCTGGACGTGAGCATCAGGAACAGGGATTCCGGGGTGGTGATGAGGATGTCCGGCGGGTGGCTGAGCAGCGCGCGGCGGTCCGCCGTCGTCGTATCTCCTGAACGTACGCCTACGGTGATGAGCGGGGCTGGCAGGCCCAGCCTTTTGGCGGTCTGGGTGATCCCGATAAGCGGCGCACGGAGGTTGCGTTCGACGTCGACGCCAAGCGCCTTGAGCGGCGAAATGTACAGGACGCGTGTTTTCCGCTTGGGTGCCTTCGGTTTCCTGCCTTTTGCTGCCGGGTCGAGGCCCGGCAGGGCGTCCGGTTCGGCGGGAGCGGATGACTGGAGGCGGTCGAGCGCCCAGAGGAATGCCGCGAGGGTTTTGCCGGAGCCCGTCGGGGCGACCACCAGAGCATGGGAACCGGAGGAGATGGCCTGCCAGGCGCCGATTTGCGCGGGAGTGGGCGCGGAAAACGCGCCGAGGAACCATTCCCGGGTGGACTGGCTGAACCTGTCCATGGTCCGCGCGGATGAAGGCGCGCCGGCCGGCGTTCCTGATGGTGTGCCGCCTGATGGCGTTGCCCCCGGTGTCTCACCGGATGCGTCCCCGGCGGGCTCCTTCCCCTGCATTCCTCCATCATGCCTTACACCACTGACACTCTTGGCGGCACCCCCAGCGGGCTCGGGTGCCGCTCCCGCCGGGTCAGTCAATCTGGCGGAGGTTCCGGGTGGCTGGTCCTTCCAGCACCGTCCCGTCGCTGCTGAAGCGGGAGCCGTGCAAGGGGCAGTCCCAGGACTTCTCGCTGTCGTTCCAGCGCACGATGCCGCCCAGATGGGTGCAGACGGCGGACAGTGTGCAGCGGGCGCCGTCCACGGTGGATACGGCCACGGGCTTCCGGCCGCGGCGGGTCACCAGGCCTGCCCCTTCGGACGGCTGCTCGAGGGACTCATCCAGGCGCTTGAGTCCCACCTGACCCCAGTCTTTTGCCACGGTGGCCGCAACGGCAGCATTGAGGGAGACGGCGGAGGCTGCCCCGGCCGGGGACGTGACCCGGTGGTGGATGATGCTGGCCCAGGGGAGCCGCGAGCCGAGGATGTCGGCGGTGATGTCCAGAGCCGCGCCGACGGCGTTGGCCATGCCCCATTTGTTGTAACCGGTGGCGAAATAGACCCGGCCCTGCCCGCGCGGCAGCTTGCCGAAGAACGGCATCAGGTTGGTTGCCTGGTAGTCCTGCGCGGACCACGAGTGGGTGAGGCTGGCACCCGGGAACTGGGCCGTCGTCCATTCGACCAGGGTGTCGAGGTAGGCCTGTGCTGACCTGGCGCGGCCCACAGGGTGCCCGTTGCCACCGACCAGGAGGAGCCGGCGGCCGTCGCCGGGGTAGTCGCGCAGGGAACGGACCGGCTGCTCAACCGAAAGGAACATGCCGTCCGGGACGGCGGTTGTGCCCGGCAGTTCGAATGCCGCCGCATAGGACCGCAGGGCTTTGAGCTTGGCGAAATAGAGCCCGCGGTCCAGGACAGGTGTGCCGGTGGCGAGCACCACCTCCCGGGCGCGAACAGGGCCGTGGTCGGTCTGGACCACCGCCGGACCGGGCCCCGTCAGTCCACGGAGCCCGTTCAACCGCACGCCGGAGACGATCTGTCCGCCGTGCGAGCGGACGTCATCCACGAGGGCATCGATGGCCTCCAGGGGATGAATCTGGGCCTGTCCGGGAAGGCGGATGGCACCTTTGACCGGGAAAGGCAGTCCGGGATCGGTAACGTACTCGGCCTCAAGTCCGGCGGCCCGGGCAGCGGCCAATTCGAGGCGGAGGGTTTCGGTTCCGTCCGTTGAGGTGGCATAGGTGTAGGCGTCGCGATGCTGGAACGGCACACCCCGCTCCGCCAGGTACCGCAGCAGCCACGCCTGGCCTTCGCGGTTCATCTCGACGTAGGCGCCCACGACCTTCTCTGAATACTGCTGGCGCAATGCCGAGAGCACCGTTCCCTGCAGCAGGGAAACCTTCGCTGTGGTGTTGCCGGTGGTGACGGCGCCCGGACTCCGGGCTTCGACAACCAGCACTTTCTTGCCGGACCGGGCCAACAGCAACGCGGTCACCAGTCCGGTCAGCCCGGCCCCTGCCACCACCGTGTCAACCGTGCTGCGGGGGTGGAACTGGTCGCTGCGGAAGGCGTGGTCACGGTCCAACCAAAGCGAGATCACAGTCCTGCCTGCCTTTCCCGGTCCTGCGAAGGCCCGTGCCGTTGCGCTGCCGGCGGGACTCCGAAGGGGTTCGTAAGTAGACTTATCATGTCATGAGCAGCTTGACCGGGGAACAGGAGCGGCACCATGAAATCATCCGAAGCCGCCAGGGCCCGATTCGGCCTGCGGAAGAACGTCCAGAAGTCATCACTTCTCGCCGGAGTGGCGGTATTTGTGCTGGGCGTGCTGGGGTTCATTCCGGGCGTCACCGCAAACTACGGCACGCTGGCGTTTGCCGGACACGGCTCGGAGGCAATGCTCCTTGGGGTCTTCCAGGTGTCCGTGCTCCACAACCTCATCCACTTGCTGTCAGGAGTGGCAGGCGTGCTGATGTCACGGCGTCCGCTGCCGGCCCGGAATTTCCTCATCGGCGCCGGGGTCACCTACATGGTCCTTTGGAGTGTGGGGCAGTTCCTGGCACTGGACTCGCCGGTGAACATCCTTCCCGTGAACAGCGCCGACAACTGGCTGCACCTTTTTCTGGGCATGGCGCTGATCGGGTTCGGGGTTGCGTTCTCCCGCGATGCGCCCGCAAGATTACGGGAATCCCGGGCGTAAGGCCGGCAAGTCCCGGCAGGGCCTACGCGGCGTGGAATGCCCCGATGGTCAGCAGTTCGATCGCCTCGTTGCCGCACGCGGTCCGGGGTTCGGCGAGGAACAGCGACGCGGTCTCCTCCGGCGGATAGACCCGGTAACCTGCAGCCTGGGTGGGCGTGCAGTCGCTGTAGTTTCCTGCCTGCGTGTAGCGCATTTCGGCGGCTCCCGCCTGCCCCGGAGCGAGGAGGACGTCCGCAACGGGCGAGGACCCGTCCTGCCGGGCGGGGGCCCCTATCGGGGCGCCGTTGGCGTCCGCGGTGAGGGATACTCCCGGGAAGCCCCGCAGAAGGCAGGCCTCGGTGCCGGAGTTGGTAAGGATGAGCTTGGAGTAGACGCTGCCGGCGGCGCCGCCGCCGGCGGAATCCGAGGACACCGTCAGGTTTGCTGCCTTGCACCGTGACGGTCCCGCGGACGACGGCGGCGTCGCCGACGACGACGCCGGGGTGCTGGCCGCCTCGCTGCCGGCCGGGGTGGACGTGGCGGGAGCGGCGCTGGACGTGGAGGCGCCCGCGGAGGTTCCCTGGGGCTGCGGCTGGCTGGGCCCGCAGGCGGTGAGCAGGAAGGCGGCGGCCGCAACCGCCGTCGTGATGGCAAGTCCGTTTTTGAATGGCTGAGACCTCATGGGTCACACTTTATGCCCGCCGTTGCCTGAGTCAACGATGCCACGACCGCTGCCTCGGATTGATGCCCGGATTGTGATTTCCGGGCATCAATCCGGTGCGCTATTTTCGGGGTTCCGAAGAGGTTTCTGCGACGGCGGCCTCGGCGGGTTTCCGGCTCCGGCTGCGCATCAGCGCCACCCCGCCCAGGGCGAGTCCGCCGACGCCTGCCACCAGGCCGGCCCAGCTGCGCGCCTGGGATCCGTCGTCCGTCACCGAGGAGGCCTGGGCGGTGCCTGCCGCTGTGTCCGTCTCCGCCGACGCATGGCTGCCGTGTCCGTCCGCGGCGGCCGCCGTGACGGTGAGCGAGGGCGCAGGCGCCTCGAGCGAGTGCGGGTCCTGGCCGTCCTTGGCGATCTCGGACCAGTCCGTCTGCCCCTGCTCACAGTTCTGCAAGGTGGGGAAATGGAGAGTCTTGCCGGCGGCGTCGGGAAGCTTGACCGAGAGCACCAGGGCGTCCCGCAGTTCGGGGTCCAGCGGAGCCTTGGCGGTGTAGACGATCTTGCTGGTCCGCTTGGTGATCGTGGCGCCGTCGGCCAGCTTTTTCGGTTCGGACAGCTGCTCCACCACTTTCTCCACGGTCCAGTTCGGATTCACCGTGGGCTGGGCGTCGTTGAGCTCTTCGGGCAGCGTGATGGTCACCTTGGTGGTGCCCGATTCATCGCAGCCGTGCGGAATCCCGAAGGTGAGCAGTGCGTAGGAGTTGGCGTCCGTCTTGTCCGGCGTGACGCCGACGTGTGCGGAGGCGGCCGCGACTCCCGCCAGCATGAGGGCTGCGGTGCCGCCGGCCGCAGCCGTAACGGAGAGGGCACGGCGGAAGGACATGCGTGATGACTTTTTCAATGGGGGGCCTTTCAGGGGTGCACGTCGCGCAAACGGCGGTGCACAAAACGATTGATGGGGCGTCCAGGCGCCGGGCCGATACCGCCCTAGCGGGCGGATCAGCAGGCAGGGCGGAGCCGGGAAAAGAGTGTCAGGAATGTGAAAGCACGACGACGGCGGGCGGGCCCCGCGGGCAGTCAGCCCTGAGGTTTCGCCAGGGGAGGGGAGCCGAATCGGACGGCCGGCCGGCGGCGGCAGGTGCCGCGACGACGTCGGGCATGGCCGCTTCGGGAAGTTGAATGAGTGGCCGGAGCCAGGCTGCGAGCGACCACAGGGCAGCTTCGCCCTTGGCCAGCAGGAGGGCGCATGCGAGGGTGGCAAGGGCGTGTCCGCCGAGCATGAGGCCGGCGGCCCAGGCGGAATCGAACTGGTGCAGGTGGCCGGCGGTGCCGTCGGCGGCGTCCAGCCGGATGCCCGGCGGCCAGGCCGCGGAGTGGTGCCCCGGTGCGCCTGATAGTCCGGTGCCGGCAGGAGAGCTGAAGGCGCTGAACGCCTCGTGGAGGACAAGTTGCCCGGTCCCCAGCAGCGACGCCATCGCGGGGAAGTTCAGTTTGAGCCGGGTGGCCGCAGTGGCCGCCATTACGGTGAGGGCCAGCACGGCTGCCATGATGACCGGGGCGGGCAGTTCGCCGCCGCCAAAAACGTGGGCCGAAGCTGCGAGGGTCACCATCGTCACGGCGACCATGGCCGCGCGGAGGGAATGGAAAGGAGTCCGGGCGTTGTGAGTGCGCACGGAGTCCTCCCTCGGTTCGGTTCGTTGCCTGTAATTCTAGCGGGGAGATGTGCTGGCCCGGTTAGTCCGTTTCGGGGCCTGAGCAATAGTGGCAGTCGTCCTCGCAGTGCGTGGTGCCGGAGGCTGGCTGCTGCGGGGCGTCCAAGGCTGGAGTGCTGCTCACCAAATTGTCCTGCAAAGTCACGATGGTCCCCGATGCCGTTTCTGAAGCCTGGTTGAATTCCGGTGCCGTCGACTGGTGGTCAGCGCCGACCTGATCCATCTAAGCGGCCGGCCGCGGACGCGCTCAATGGATGAAGTGCTGAGGCGGACGGGAGCGGATTGTGCACGCGCCCAGCAGCACTATCCCGCGCCGGGAGCCCGGCCTAGTACTACAGTCGCGTTTATTAGTGACTTTCGGCGGTTTAATCGGACTTTCGGCTGGGAACCTGTTAATCGTTGGTGGTGAGTGATGATATTTGTGTGG
>NZ_JARCCY010000034.1:0-52647 GCF_039907775.1 Arthrobacter sp. CC3 | reverse complement strand
CGCACAATATCGCCACGGGTGCCCCGCACAAGCTGAATAAGCCGTTTGCGCTGGAACGTTTTGAAACCGGTGCCCTGGTCGATGAACACGGCGCCGCCGCCGTGGCCCACTAGCCGCCAGCGAACACTGCACTTTAGAAAGAAGACGCACATGCTGCTCATCTCCTGCCCCAACTGCGGCTCGCGCGACGAGACCGAGTTCCACTATGGCGGCCAGGCCCACGTGGCCTACCCGGAAAACCCGAACGAGCTGACTGACCGCGAGTGGGCCGAGTACCTGTTCTACCGCGATAACACCAAGGGCACGTTCGCTGAGCGCTGGCTGCACAGCACGGGCTGCCGCCAGTGGTTCAACATGCTCCGCGACACGGTCACGTACGACATCCAGGCCGTCTACCCGATGGGCGCCCCCCGGCCGGACAGCGCCGGGAAGCCGACCGCCGAGACGGGCACGGCCAGCCTGGCCGCGGACAGCACCACCACCGGCACCGCGGCGCCCAGCATCTCGGGCACCAGCATCGCCCCCGCCAGCACCGGACCCCACGCCAGCCCCACCGCCAGCACCGGAACCGGAACCGGCACCGGCACTATCGCCCCGGAAGGAGCAACCAAGTGACTTCCCAGAACGCCCGCCTCGCCGCCGGCGGACGCATTGACCGCACCATTTCCTGGCGTTTCACCGTGGACGGGGAGGAGTTCACCGGCCATCCCGGGGACACGCTGGCCTCGGCCCTGATTGCCAACGGCCGGATCTTGGCCGGTAACTCGTTGTACGAGGACCGTGCCCGGGGCATCATGTCCGCCGGTGTGGAGGAATCGAACGCGATGGTGAAGATCTCCCCGCGTTTCCCGGGCGATGTTGCCGAGTCCATGCTGCCTGCGACCACCGTGACCCTGGTGGACGGGTTGAAGGCTGAACTCCTTAACGGCCTGGGCAAGCTGGACCCGGACGAGGACCGTGCGGAGTACGACAAGAAGTACGTCCACACCGATGTGCTGGTGATCGGCGGTGGTCCCGCCGGCCTGGCCGCGGCCCGTGAGGCGGTCCGCACCGGCGCCCGCGTGATCCTGATGGACGACCAGCCCGAACTGGGCGGCTCACTGCTGTCAGGCTCCACCGCCCCCGGGCTGGCTGAGACCATCGAGGGCAGGCCGGCCCTGGAATGGGTAGCCGACGTTGAGGCCGAGCTCGTCTCCGGCGCCGAATGCACTGTCCTGAACCGCACCAGCGCTTTCGGCGCCTATGACGCGAACTACGTCATCGCGGTGCAGAACCGCACCGACCACCTGTCCAGCCCGGCCGCACCCGGCGTCTCCCGCCAGCGGATCTGGCATGTGCGTGCCCAGCAGGTGGTGCTGGCTCCGGGTGCGCATGAACGCCCGCTGGTGTTCGAGAACAACGACCGGCCCGGCATCATCCTGGCCTCCGCTGCCCGCAGCTACCTCAACCGCTATGCCGTGGCCGCCGGGCAGCGTGTGGTCATCGGCACCACCAATGATTCCGCGTACGCCCTGGCCGCGGACCTCCGCGCTGCGGGCGTCAAGGTCGCCGCCGTCGTCGACGCCCGCCCCGCCCTGACCCCGGTGGCGGCTGCCGCCGTTGAGGCCGGCACCCGGGTGCTGATCGGCAGCGCGGTCGCTGACACCTCCTCCTCTGCGGCGGACGGCCGCGTGGAGAGCGTCACCGTCCGCAGCATCAACGACGACGGCGAGCTCACCTCCGGTGTTGAAGAGATCGCCTGTGACCTGCTGGCCGTTTCCGGCGGCTGGAGCCCGCTGGTGCACCTGCACTCCCAGCGCCAGGGCAAGCTGCGCTGGGACGAGGAGCTCGCCGCGTTTGTGCCGGGCACCGTGGTCCCGAACCAGCAGACCATCGGTTCGGGCCGGGGCAGCTTCGAACTCGCGGACGTCCTGGCCGAGGGCATCTCCGCCGGCGCCGCGGCCGCCATCGCCGCCGGCTTCGAATCCGACACCAAACCCGCCGTGATCGGGGAGCCGAAGGCGTCCGCCCCGACCCGGCAGCTGTGGCTGGTCCCGGGCCAGGCCGGCACGCCGGATGACTGGCACCACCACTTCGTGGACTTCCAGCGCGACCAGTCCGTGGCAGATGTCCTCCGCTCCACCGGGGCCGGGATGCGCTCGGTGGAACACATCAAGCGCTACACCTCGATCAGCACCGCCAACGATCAGGGCAAGACTTCCGGGGTGAACGCGATCGGCGTGATCGCCGCCGCGCTCCGCACCGCCGGCGAAGCCTCCCGCGGCATCGGCGACATCGGCACCACCACCTACCGTGCACCGTTCACCCCGGTCGCGTTCGCGGCACTGGCCGGTCGCCAGCGCGGCGAGCTGTTCGACCCGGCCCGGGTGACGTCGATCAACCCGTGGCATGTTGCCAAGGGCGCCCTGTTCGAGGACGTGGGGCAGTGGAAGCGGCCCTGGTACTACCCGCAGGCCGGCGAGGACATGGATGCTGCGGTGCTGCGCGAATGCGCCGCGGTCCGGGAGTCCGTGGGCTTTATGGACGCCACCACCCTGGGCAAGATCGAAATCCGGGGCAAGGACGCCGGTGAGTTCCTCAACCGGGTCTACACCAACGCGTTCAAGAAGCTCGCCCCGGGCTCGGCCCGCTACGGTGTGATGTGCGGTCCGGACGGCATGATTTTCGACGACGGTGTGACCCTGCGCCTGGACGAGGACCGGTTCTTCATGACCACCACCACCGGCGGTGCCGCGAAGGTCCTGGACTGGCTGGAAGAATGGCTGCAGACCGAATGGCCCGAACTGGACGTGCACTGCACCTCGGTGACCGAACAGTGGTCCACCATCGCCGTCGTCGGGCCCAAGTCCCGGGCGGTCCTGGCTAAGGTGGCCCCGGAACTCGCCAATGACGGCGGACTGGAAGCCGATGCGTTCCCGTTCATGACGTTCCGCGAAACCACCCTCGCCTCCGGCGTCCGCGCCCGGATCTGCCGGATCTCGTTCTCCGGTGAGCTGGCCTACGAGATCAACGTGCCGTCCTGGTACGGGCTGAACACCTGGGAGGCCGTGGCCGCGGCCGGGGCCGAGTTCAACATCACCCCGTACGGCACCGAAACCATGCACGTGCTCCGCGCCGAGAAGGGCTACCCGATCGTCGGCCAGGACACGGACGGGACCGTCACCCCGCAGGACGCGGGCATGGACTGGATCGTTTCCAAGGCCAAGGACTTCATCGGCAAACGCTCCTACGCCCGGGCCGACGCGAGCCGGGAGGACCGCAAGCACCTGGTCAGCGTCCTTCCCGTGGACGGCACCATCCGGCTGCCCGAAGGCACCCAGCTCGTGGAGAAGGGCCGTTCCACCAACCCCGCCTACGGGCCGGTCCCGATGGAAGGCTTCGTCACCTCCAGCTACCACAGCGCCGCCCTGGGCAGGTCCTTTGGCCTGGCCCTGATCAAGAACGGCCGCAACCGCATTGGCGAAACCCTCACTGCTGCCGCCGGCGACCAGCTCGTGGACGTCGTCGTCGCCGAAACCGTACTGTTTGACCCCGAAGGGACCCGCAAAGATGGCTAACACCCCAGCACTGACAGGCATCAATGGACTCCGGGACATCCGCCGCAGCCCCGCCTCCCACCTCGCTCCCGCACTGGAAACCGGCTCCGTCCCCGGCAAGGTCGTCCTCGCCGAAGGCCCCTTCCAGACCATGGCCGGGGTCCGGGTGAACCCCCGCTCCGAAGAAGGCGCACGGATTGCCGCCGGCACCGGCGGCCTGCCCGCACGCTGCGGCGAGGTGGGCGGCGCCGACGGCGTCAGCGTCCTCTGGCTCGGCCCGGCCGAGTTCCTCGTGATCGCACCGGAAGAAGCCCACGACTCTTTGGGCGGGAACCTCATCGGCTCCCTCACCGAAGCCCTCGGCGGCGCCCCGGGCCAGGTCGTGGACCTCTCCGCGAACCGCACCACGTTCGAGCTCACCGGCCCGCGGGCCCGGGCCGTCCTGGAAAAGGGCTGTGCCCTGGACCTGCACCCGCGCAGCTTCACCCCGGGAACCGCGCTCTCCACCGAGGTCGGCAACATCCCCGTGGTCCTGCAGAAGACCGGCGAGGAAAGCTTCCGGCTCTTCCCCCGGGCCTCGTTCGCGGACTTCCTGGGCCGCTGGCTCCTGGACGCCATGCGCGAGTACGCCTCGCCCGAGGTCCCCTAAATGGCCCTCAGCGTCCTGGACCTGTTCTCCGTTGGCATCGGGCCGTCCTCCTCCCACACGGTCGGCCCGATGCGGGCAGCGAAGCTGTTCGCCGACGGACTCAAAGGCGACGGCCACCTGAGCTCCACCAAACGCGTCCAGGCAGAACTGTTCGGATCGCTCGGCGCGACCGGGCGGGGCCACGGCTCGGACAAAGCCGTGGTCCTGGGCTTCAAGGGCCTGGACCCCGAAACCGTGGACACCACCACCGCGGACGACCAGGTCGCCGCCGCAGCCCTCGACGCCGAACTCCTGATCGCCGGAACCCACCGGGTGGACTTCAACTGGGACGAGGACGTGCTCCTGCACCGCCGCAAGTCCCTCCCGGCCCACCCCAACGGCATGACCTTCCGCGCCCTGGACCACACCGGGGCCGTCCTGAGCGAACGGAGTTTCTACTCCATCGGCGGCGGCTTCGTCGTCGACGGGGACGCCGCCCCGGGCGACAACGTGGTGGCTGATGACACCGTCCTGCCCTACCCCTTCACCACCGCCGACGCACTCCTGGCAATCTGCAAACGCGAGGGCATGTCCATCTCCGACGTCATGCTCGCCAACGAACTGACATGGCGGACCGAAACCGAACTCCGGGAGGAACTGCTGAAGCTGTGGGCCGTCATGCGCGAATGCGTGGACAACGGCTGCGCCGCGGAAGGAATCCTTCCGGGCGGCCTCAACGTTCGCCGCCGTGCGCCGTCGTTGTTCCAGACCCTGACGGCGGACACCGGCGTGACCGATCCGCTGCGGGCCATGGAATGGGTGAACCTCTTCGCCCTGGCCGTGAACGAGGAGAACGCCGCCGGCGGCCGGATCGTCACCGCGCCCACCAACGGCGCGGCGGGCATCGTCCCGGCGGTGCTGCACTACTACGTGAAGTTCGTCCCCGGCGCCAACGACGACGGCGTGGTCCGCTTCCTGCTGGCGGCGGCCGCCGTCGGAATCCTGTTCAAGATCAACGCCTCCATCTCCGGCGCCGAGGTGGGCTGCCAGGGTGAGGTGGGTTCCGCCTGCTCCATGGCAGCCGCCGGGCTCTGCGAAGTCCTCGGCGGAACCCCCGAACAAGTCGAAAACGCCGCCGAAGTCGGCATCGAACACAACCTCGGCCTGACCTGCGACCCCGTCGGCGGACTAGTACAAATCCCCTGCATCGAACGGAACGCCATCGCCAGCGTGAAAGCCATCAACGCCGCACGACTCTCCCTCCACGGCGACGGAAGCCACAAAGTATCCCTCGACAAAGCCATCAAAACCATGCGTGAGACAGGAGCGGACATGAAAACCAAATACAAAGAAACCTCCCGCGGAGGCCTCGCCGTCAACGTCATCGAGTGCTGAGCTGAGGAGGTAGCCATAGCCCCGGGTGTCAAGATCCACCCGGGGCTTTTGCCGCAAACATTGCTGTCTGGCTTCGCAGGGGTCCTGCTAGCCGTCGTTTCCCAGTTTGGCTTGTTCCACGAGTTCAGTCAGCCACGGCCGATATCCACGGTGGAAGACTATTCCCTCTGGCAGGCCCTGCACGGACGGTTCTGAAGCCCTGACGTCGATGGTGATCCGGCCTGCCGCCATGGGCGCGTTGGTGATGTGCAGGTCGCCGTAGGATTCCGGGAGGGCCGGGTCCATCCAGAATCCGCCGCGGGAAATATGGGCGTCGTACCGCATCAGGCTCGTCACAAGCATGATCGGTGTCGTGGCCGCCCAGGCCTGTGGAGAGCATGCGGTGGGATATGGCACGGGCTCGGCGACCTGCTCGCGAGTGAAGCCACAGAACAGCTCCGGGAGTCGGCCGTCGGTGTAGTCGGCCGCTTCGAAGAGGGCGGTGGAGATCCTCTGCGCCTCTTTTACAAAACCGTAGCGCATCAGGCCGGCGGCGATGACCGCGTTGTCATGCGGCCAGACCGAGCCGTTGTGGTAACTCGCGGGGTTGTAGGCGCCCATGTCACTGGCGAGGGTTCGCACGCCCCAGCCGCTGAACATTTCGGGGGACATGAGACGTTCAGCCACCTTCGGAGCCTTGTCTTCATCGACGATGCCGTGCCACAGGCACTGGCCCATGTTGGATGCGCACGCATCGACCTGCCGTTTCTTGCCGTCCAGCGCGATGGCGTAGTAGCCGCGGTCCGGCATCCAGAACTGTTCGTTGAACCTCTTCTTCAACTGTGCGGCGTCCTCCGTAAGCCGCGCAGCCAAAGCCGAGTCACCGGCGTCGTACGCCATCCATGCCCGGGACAAGAACGCTGAGTAGGTGAGGGCCTGGACTTCGCAGAGCGCGATGGGCGGCTCCGCCACACGCCCGTCGGCGAAGTTGATCCCGTCCCAGGAGTCTTTCCAGCCTTGGTTGACGAGGCCCTGCTCGTTGAGCCGCTCATACTCGACAAACCCGTCACCGTCCTTGTCACCGTATGTCCGGATCCAATCCAGTGCGCGGTCGGCGTGGGGCAGCAGCGCGGAAATGGTGTCCTTGGCAAAACCCCAACGGCTCACGGACGCGAGGGTCATCACGAATTGCGGGGTCGCGTCGACGCTGCCGTAGTAGACGGACTTGCCGCCCAGGGAGAGCCCGCTGGACACACCGAGCCTGACCTCGTGCAGGATCTTGCCGGCTCCTCCTCGCTCATCGGATCCACCACACTGCCTTGCCGGTCAGCCAGTGTCTGCAAGGTCCCGAGTGCCACTGACGGGTCCACCGGTAGTGCCATTTCCGAGGCCCAGAGCGAGTCCCGGCCAAATAGCGTCATGAACCACGGTGCGCCGGCGGCCACCACGATCCGCTCCGGGTGGGCGGGGTCCTCGATGCGGAGGGCGCCCAGGTCGTCGTAGCTGCGACGCAGGGTCCGCTCGATGGAGCGGTTACCCATGTGCAGTTTGGGAATCTTCGCAACCCACTCCTGGCGGCGACGGTCGCTGGGAGAAACCTCACCTGGAACCGGACGAACGAACGGTGCCACGCGGCCGGTGCCGTCGACGGCTGGCACTACGTTCACCCGGGTGCTCCAGTGTCCGCGCGCCGGAACGACCACCCGATAGGTCAGTGCCTCCGGGGTGACGTCTGCGCCACTCGCATTAACGACCACGCCCTTGCGGACGTCCTGCCAGGCTGCCTCAATGGTGAGTGAGTCGCCCTCCGTTTGGCGGACTTCCTCCCACCGCCGCTGGACACGTGCCTCCTTGACTTCAAAGAGGTCCGCGAAGTCCGATTCAACGTTGAAGGTGACCACACAGTCGGTTTCGTCCAAAGAGTAGTTCCGGATGGTGATCTCCTCCGTGATCCCTGCACCCACTTCCCGCAGGCGCTCCACGATCAGGGGGCTGTCCGCGTATCCGTCGGAGCGGGGAACGCGGCCGATAAACAAGGCCCGATAGGGTTCCATCGTCGAAGCTGTCAGCGCCTCCAGCGGCTGCCCATTGATTGCCAGGTTCCAGCGCGACAGGATGCGGGTGTCCTCGTAGAAGACACCGTGCGGATGTTCCGGATGGATGTCGCCATTGGCCAACGAAATACAGAAGGATGAACCCTCCACCAAAGTGACCGTCCCGGACCCTACGGGCCCAGCAGCTGTGTCAGCATTCCATCCAGCCATCCCCGCCTCCTCAAACGGCTCAAGACCGGGGCGACGGCACGGGCTCTAAGTGGAACCGTCGATCGCCGCAGTACTCCGTTGGATTGACGCTACGCCTCTACGGGCTTTGATAACAGGCACTGTGGCCTTCCAATCTTCGGCCGAAACTGCCGGGGTGCTGACGAAAGGCTGCCCACCGTGATCCGGGCACTGGCGCAGCTACCGCCGAGAGTTGTTTCCAAGGAAAACGACCTCTCATAAAAACTGTAAGCAGACGTCCCGGTTTGGGCTGGAGTATCAGTTACCTGTCTTTCTGCCCGGTCACACCCCTTTTTGAAGGAAAAGCCGGCGAGGCTCCCACCTCCCTTGCGGCATTATGGTCGCTCCCGGGCCGGTTGGCGTGGCCTCCGGGCCGGTAATTCCCGCGGGCACGTTTGGGGGCTGTCAACCGCATGACTGGAGGCGTACTCTAAACGGAATTCACCTCATGACAAGACGTATTGGAAGGGGTACAGGCAGGTATGAGCCTCAAGGACGAGTGGGACCGTCTCGATTCCGAGACCCGGACCTGGCTTCTGGAAAATCCGGGATGTCTGGTGGTGCCCCGTACTGTGTCGGCAAAAATCAGCAAGGAAGCCCGCAGGGACTTCGAGTGCGACCCGCACGGGCAGATTGTGCTTTCGCGGGCCGATCACGATTTCATCCGGGAGAAAGCGGAGGCTGCCGGAACCATCCGTGTTCCAGCGACCGACTATCAGTTTTTCGATACAGCAGCTGTTCCCGTTGTCAGGAGAGCGCCGTCCGGAAGGCATGCCGCGGCGTCACCGGACGATGGTGAGTAGGAACAGTTAAGAGGGCGTTCTTAACCGCCAGCGTTCGTCATAGACGAGGTGGTTCAGGAGGCCGGTTCAATGAGTTCCGGCCCGTCGTTCCGGACGCTGTTCACCCGGTCGCTAACGACGCGCGGAGTAAGAACCGGCTCCGGGATGCCGTTCAGGAGCCGCTGCACGGCATCTTTGTCGGTCGTTCCGGGGTTTAGCCAGTCCGCGTACATGGCTGGAGGGACGATAACGGGGGCGCGGTCGTGGACGTGCCCGAGCGTGTCATGGGACGTCGTGGTGAGGACCGTGCAGCTGAGGAGCCAGCGGCCGGGATCGTCCTCGGGCAGAGTCGGGTCCGGCCAGAACTCGTAGAGGCCGGCGAAGGCGAGGACGTCGTCCGTCTCGGAGTAAAGGTAGTTCGGGATCTTCTTCCCGTCCTCGGTCTTCTGCCATTCGTAGTAGCCCTCCGCGGGAATCACGGCTCGGCGCTTCACGGCTGCTTTGCGGAACGAGGGCTTCTCCAGGATGGATTCGCTCCGGGCGTTGATCAGCCGAGAGCCGATCTTGAGGTCTTTGGCCCAGGACGGGACCAGGCCCCAGCGGGCGATCAGCAGCCGCCGGTCAAAGGCGCCCTCGTCCAGCCTTTCGGCGATGATCGGAACGTCCTGTGTAGGGGCCACGTTCCAGCTCGGCGCGGGCGGGGTGCCCTCGATTTCCTTGGCATCAAACTTCGAGAGAAGATCCCCGGTCGCCTTTGACATCACGTATCTGCCGCACATGCGCCCATTCTGCTACACGGGAGGGTGGCCGGAAATCCCCCAGGCGGCGAACGGAACCAAAGTCTATGACGTCTCCGGTTGACCGGCGTGAGTGAGCGCTACCTGTTTCCCCGCTGCGGGTTTCCATCGCGTACTCGCGCTTCGTGCTTCCATCCGGTCGGCCCTGCCATATGGGCTTTCGGCTCTCTATGAATCTGCGTTCCGGCCCGCTTTGAGCCACAAAGTATCGCCGTCGACCCGGTCCAGCTCATCCGAGGCGAAGTAGCCGTGCCCGGCCAGGAAACCGGACCTGTTGACCTTTACATAGCCGATCCGCAGGAGCCTTTCTGCAGCGTGCCGAGGCAGGCTGGAGGAAACAGCAAAGCTTTCGATCACGGTGTTGGCGAGGCCTCCTGTTTCCGGGTCAGTCTGGCCGTCTGAGGTCACTGCCTCCGGGTCACCCATTTTCAGGTCCTCGACTTGCCAATCTTCTTCCCGTCAGATGCCACGACGTGCATTCCTTCACGCACCTGCTCCATGATCTCCATGACATTTCTCCCTCGTGCACGAAATCCCGGAAAGTACAACAAGTTTAAGTCTGCCGGGTAGCCGGCGGCCATAGCCTGCGGCAGCACCGAACGTGCCTCCGGACAGGACCGCGGGTGGGCAGCAGTTTCAGTTGGGGGAGGCAGGCCGGTCAGGGCGAGCCAGGTCGGCCTGGATCGCGCGGATGATCGTGGCGAGGATGCCGGACGAGAGCAGTCCTGGACCCAGCGGACCGGCGGAATTTTCACCTAGCGGCGGCAAGCGTCGAAGCGCAGACCGGGCTTCGTCAGTCATGTGCTCGAGTTGCCACCGGACTTCGTCGTCGACCGTCCCGGGTCGATGGGGTGCTGCCAGCCCGGCCGCTTTCGCGGCATAGGCGGCGGCGCCCAAGGCGTGCGCTCCCATGTGGGCGACGGCTGCGGCTTGCGTGGCAGACCGGGCGGCAGCCACCGCAGCAGGGCTGTCTACCTCTCCTGCGGCACGGCCGGCAACAAACCGCCGGCGGATCTCGTCGGCGGCACTGAGCTCACCGCGGGCGAAGGCCCGGGCTCGGGCGATCGCATCACGGGGGCGGCCATCTGCCGGCGCCTCTGCCTCAAATAAGGCAACGACCCGCTCAGCGCAGTCGGCTGCCCAACTTGCGACGACGCGGCGCTCGGCCTCGCTTAGCGTCTGCGGAGAAGCCATATCAGTACCCTACACACGGCTTCCGGCCCCGACCCTGGAACGGGCCGATTTCCTCAGCGATACCCAGCGGCTCTCCGCTGCCCCGCGCCGTACTCAACCGCAGGGACGGACGACGGCGGACCCGCCTCCCGCATTGCTACAGTGAGCCCATGAGCATGGCTGAAGGGGAACAAAACCCGCCGGACGCCCGGGCAGGGGCCCTGCCCAACGGCGCCGTCGGCGTCGGTCCGGCTGCTGTTGCGCCCGTAACTGGGAGGGTCCGGAATCCTGATTCCTTGCCACCTGTTCCGCCCTCTGTCCCGGTGGCTCAGCGTCTGCCTGCTTGGCTGATCCGGAATCCGCTTTATGCAGGCTGGGTTTGGACCGGTTTCTGGGCGTTGCTGATCGTCGTTGACGAGTTCGTGGACCTCGCCGGCTGGACCTGGTACGTGCTGGTGGGGATGGCGGCCCTGCCCACACTGGCCTGCACTGTGGCCGTGCTCCATGCGACCCCTCGTCGCTACCTCAAGCCCCAGAAGGAATCGGTGCTCGCGCACTTCTTTGTCCGGTTCCTCGCGCTGACGGCCGCGTTTCTGGTGTGGGGCCTCTCCGTCGTGGCCAGCGGCTCGATTTCCACAACGGTGCAGGCACTGGCCGGGAACTCGGAACGTGCCGTGACGTCATTGGGGTTCAATCTGCTCCTTGCGGCGGTCCCGCTGGTTGTGTCGGTGTTGTGGATGGCGCTTATCGTGCGCTGCGCGTGGTTCCTGCGCCGTCTCCGCGGGTGGCGGCAGATCCCGGAAGAGTCGCGGCTGCCCAAGAGGTTCCTGCGGCATTCGCCCCAACTCCGGCGCGTTGTGGTGGGTCTGGCCCACCCGGGCCTGCTTTTGGTGGCTGGGCTTGGCACGTCGGTTCTGGCGCTCTTCCTCAGTGCCGTGGAACTCACGCTCAACCTGATTGCCTGAGGACCGGCGGCGTCCCGGGAGGCGTGAGGAATAATGCTCTCCATGACGAGTAGGGAGATCGGTAAGAGGGAAGCCCAAAAGCCGGCCACGCACGCCGGGGCAGATGCCGATGCCGCCACCACGCTGCCGGAAGCCATGACCGGCAGGGCCAGCCCCGCGAAAGCGGCGGTCGGAGACAAGCCGGTCTTCGCCTATATCGCCAGCCTGCCGCAGCCGCAGCGCGGCATCGCCGAAGCGGTCGATGCGCTGGCGGCGAAGACGCTGCCCGGCCTCCGGCGCTCCGTGAAGTGGGGCATGGCTTACTACGGTGTCGGCGACGGATGGTGTTTCAGCTGCGGCGGCTTTGCCGGCCATGTGAAGCTCATGTTCATCAATGGTGGGGCGCTCGAGCCTGAACCGCCGGTGACACCGGTCGGGATGGGCAAGTCGACGCGGGGCGTGGAGCTCGAATCCATCGAGGACATCGACGAGCGACAGAATGCGGCGTGGATGAAGCAGGCCGCGTCCGTGCCGGGTGTCGGGGGCAAAAGGCGTTGAACCCGAATTAACCTGCCTTCTGGCCCCTTTGGCCGCCCCAATCGGGGCCTCGGACTTGACGTCTCCTGACCGGGTCTTGCGGGGGCTATGCGGTGATCCGGAATTCTGCCTTCAGCATCCCGGCGTCGCGGGAGTTCTTGCCGACCAGGAGCTCAAAGACACCCGGTTCGACGACTCGGTGGCCGTTTTGGTCCACGAGGGAGCATGCGGAGGCCGGGAGGGACAGTTCGACGTCGACGGATTGTCCGGGCCCGACGCGCACCCGCGTGAACAACTTCAGCTCGCGTTCCGCCCAGGTCACACTGGTGACGACGTCGGTGACGTAGGCCTGGACGGTCTCGATGGCAGGCCGGTTTCCGGTGTTTCTGAGGGTTACGACGGCTTGCACTGTGTCGTCAGGAGTAACTGATTCGTTAAGGATTCGGAGCCCGGAGTATTCGATGGTGGTGTAGCTGAGGCCTTCGCCGAATGCGAACAGCGGGTCTTGGGACAGGTCTGCGTAGCGGTCGCCGTGCTGGCCCCGGATTTGGTTGTAGTAGATAGGGAGTTGACCGGCGTGGCGTGCGAAGGAGATGGGTAACCGGCCGGTCGGTTCGATCAGCCCCAGGACCAGTTCGGCGACGGCCCGGCCACCCATCATGCCGGGGTTGAACGCCTCGATGATGGCAGCGGCGTCGAGGACGGACCGCGGCAGGACCGAGGGCTTTGATTGAACGAGAACGACGACGACGGGAACGCCGGTTTTGATGAGGCGGTCCACAAGCTCGATTTGGCCGCCTTGGAGTTCCAGGGTTGCCGTCGATTTGGTCTCGCCGGCCAGCGCCACGGTGTCGCCGATGACGGCGACGACGTAGTCGGCGTTCCGGGCAGCCTGGACCGCTTCCTGGAGCATGGCCTCATCGGTCCCGGCTGCCAGGAACATCGGAGGCCGCGGCTGTCCGTCGGCGTAGGTGGGTCCTGCCGGGTCCGGCACGAGCCGCCCGATGTCGGCCCCTCGGGCATGGGTGACGGTCCAATCCTCCGGCACGGCTGCGCGGAACCCGTCGAGCACGGTTGAGGTCAGGTGCCTTGGGTGACCGTCAGTCAGCCAGTTGATTTGCCCGGAGGCGCCGGCCCAATCGCCCAGCTGTGCGTGGGGGTCATCGGCGTTGGGACCGATGATGGCAATCGTTCGTGGCTCGCCGGAAATTCCGGCCCTGACCGTGCCCGACGGGACCAGACCGCCGTCGAGCGGCAGCGTGCCATCGTTGGTGAGAAGGACGAGCGAGCGTCGGGCCATTTCCAGGTTGACTGCGGCGTGCTCTGCGGAGCCGATGACCTTGGCCTGCCGGGCCGCGTCCGGGATGCGGGGATTCTCGAACAGCCCGAGTTCGAATTTCAGGGTCAGCAGCCGGCGCACGGCGTCGTCGATCAGCCGCTCGTCCAGATCACCGCGCCTGACGGCCTCCTGCGCTCCTTCGAAGAACTGCGGCGTCGTCATAACGAGGTCGTTCCCGGCTTCCACTGCGACGGTTGCTGCCTGGACGTCGTCCTCGCAAACCCTCTGTTCCCACACCATGCGCCCTACATTGTCCCAGTCGGTGACCAGCGTGCCGGTGAATCCCCACTCGCCCTTGAGGACGTCGTTGAGCAGCCACTTGTTGGCTGTCACGGGGATTCCGTCGATGGCCTGGTATCCGAGCATGAAGGTGCGGCACCCGGCTTCCACTGCTTCCTGGAATGGCGGTAGGAACCACGACCGCAGTTTCCGCCGGCTGATGTCCGCCTCGCTGGCGTCCCGGCCACCCTGGGTTTCTGAGTATCCCGCGAAGTGTTTCGCGGTGGCGAGGATGGCGGTGGTGTCTGTGAGTCCGTTTCCCTGGTAGCCGCGGATCATGGCTTTTCCGAGGGCGCCGATCAGGTGCGGATCCTCGCCGAAGGTCTCGTTGACCCGGCCCCAGCGTAGGTCACGGCTGATGCAGAGGACGGGGGAGAAGGTCCAGTGCAGCCCGGTGGAAGCGACTTCGACGGCCGTGGCGCGGGCTCCCTTTTCCACGAGGGCAGGGTCCCAGGTGCTCGCCATGCCAAGTTGCGTTGGGAAGATGGTGGCTCCGGGCCAGAATGAGTGGCCGTGGATGCAGTCGTCTGCCATCAGCAGGGGGATCTGCAAACGCGTGGTGAGCAAGAGTTTGCGTGCTTCCATAATGCGTTCGGGGGAGGCGTGCAGGAGTGATCCGGCCAGTTTGCCGAGCACCAGGTCCTCGATGTTTCCGCGGGCGTCGAGCTGCAGCATCTGGCCCACCTTCTCTTCCAGCGTCATCCTGCCCAGCAGGTCATCAACCCGTTCCAGGATGGGCAACGCGGGGTTGGTGTAGGGGGCGGTGCGGAGGTCGCTCTGCGGTGTGTTCACGGGGATTCTCATTTCTTGGTTGCTGCGCGGCAGTGCGTCAGAGGATGTAGGTCGTCAGAGGATGAAGGTCAAGGTGCGTCGGCCGGTGTCGACGTGCTCGGTGGTTCCGGAAGCGGTAGCGGGAAGGTTCAGCACGGCGGCTACGGGGGCGGAGACTGTCACCTCCCGGCCGGAAGGCGTGCGTTTCCACGCCACCGTGACCAAGCCCTGGGGGGTGGGGACGGTTCCTTCGGCCCACTCCAGGTCGCTCGGTGCCGGGTCGATGGCAACGCTTGTGAAGCCTGGCGCTGCCGGTGACACGCCGAGGATGTAACGCGGGAAGTGCTGCAGCGGCACGCTGCCCCAGGCGTGGCAATCACTGCGCAGGCTTACCGTGTCTTCTGCCCAGGTCGTAAGGTTTTGAGCCAGCATGTCCTCCCAGGGTTTCCAGTCCACGCTGTAGTGGGCGCCGGCAAGCCGGAGGGCATCAAAAAGGTCCAGTGCGGTGGCGTAGGAGCACGGAGCAAGGCGACTGTCCGCCACGGCCCTGCGGAGCAGGTCCGCGGCCGCAGCGCCCTGCACAACTCCGGAGAGGACGGCCCACATCTGGGCGTGGACGCTCTGCGGTGACCCGCTGTCCGTGTCTAGGTAATAGCCTGTTTGCTCGTCCCAGGCAGGCCCGTCCGCAATCCGGCGGGTCACGGCGTCCGCGCGGGAGGTGTACTCCTCGGCGAGTCCTGTCCGCCCGCAGAAGTCCGCGATGGATGCCGCTGACTTCAGGGCGGAGATGTACATGAATGTGGCTATGGTGTTAGCCCGGCGGGGTCCCAGATCGGGGACGCCGCGGCTGGCCCGCCAGGCTTCTGTCCAGTCAACGAAGTTCCACAGAATACCGTCGCCCTCGGCGGAGATGATGAATCCGTCGGGGGACAGCCGGTCGTCAAAGTAGCCCAGGACGGCGTCTATCCTGCCGATGAACCGCTCGGTGAAGGAACGGTCGCCAACGAAATCGACGTGCTCTGCGACCATCCTGATCCAGTAGAGAGAGAAGCCGGGGATGAACTGGGGCTCGACACAGGGGGAACGGCTTTCGGTCAGCCCGGTCGGGCTTCCGGAGGCCGCGAAGTCCCCGATGGCCCGCCTGATGAGCCGGTCATCAGCCGACAGGTGCAGCGAAAACAGTGCCTGAGAACGGGTGTCCATGGCGTATTGCAGCTGTTCATAGAACGGGCAGTCCTCGAAGGTTTCATGCATGCAGTTCAGCAGGGTCCGAACGCTCACGTCCCACAGCTGACGCTGCACATCCGAGGACGATGAGAACGAGCCCGTGACGTCGAGCGGATAATGCGTCCGGGTGAGTTTCAGGGATTGCAGCCGGAGGGGCGCGTCCGTCGTGGTGATTCTGAGCCGCAGGTACCGGAAGGTCCTGAACCAGAAGGGCGAGAATACTTCTGGGGCGTTCGGGGTGCCGGTCCCCGCGAAGACGTAGTGGTCCGGGTCCCCGTAGAGGTCACCGGTGACGTGATCGGTGCGGTCTGCTTTCCGGCGGAGCCAGGGTATGTCAACGGGGAGCTGTTCGTAGCACTCGGCCGCCGTGAGCTGCAGCCGGGCGCCGTGGCCCGCTTCGACGGCAATGGCCAGGAACGCGGTCATCAGGAACCCGGCGTCCACATCAACGCTAACGTCTGAGTTGGGCGGGATCTCCACCGTGTTGCCGCTGAGGAGCCGTGTCCAGTCAAGTCCCGGGTCCGAAGTCCTGGTGACGCCGATGACCGGCACGGGGGCCAGTGTCAGCTGCGGTATGGGCCGTGCTGCAAGGGGCGGCCTGGGTGTTGCGATGAACGGCTCCTGGCTGTCCAGCGCGGGGATCCGCCAGGCGGCGTCATTGAAACTTCCGCTGAGCCAGCCGTGCTCGCTGACGGCCCCATCCACTGTTTCCTGGATGCCGAGGAAAAGAGTGCTGCGGCCCTGATGGAACCGACGCCCCTTCACCGGCCGGCATTTCCAGGCCGTCGGAACCGAAAGGTCCGTTTCCCCGACGATTCCCCTGACCAGCAAACCGGGCCTGCCCGTACGCTGGACCGACGCGTTTCCGAGGGACGTCGGTGAATACGTCAAGACGTCGATCCCGATGATGTTCTCACCGGCGACAAGGAAGGAAGCGACGTCGACGGCATCAGCGAACCACGTCCGGCCGGAAGGCTTGGCGGGGCCGGCGGCGACAAGTGCGCCGTTGATGTGCAGCCGGTAGCGTGAGTCGGCGCTGATATGGAGCCATGCCGGGCCGGCTACGGGGGAATCGACGGCGACGCGGGAACGGAACCGCATGGACGATGCGACACCGTCGCCGGGTACCCCATCGGGGCCCGCAGGCAGTTCGAACCACGGACCGCCCAGATCCTGCTTCGTAACGACGTGCTCTGTTTGAACCACTGGGAAGCTTTTCATTTCTCATCGACGTTTCGTGGGGTTGCCGGTTGGTCGGCAAAGGGTGAGTAGCGAGGGGCGGCCATGGTTGATGGCCGCCCCTCTGCCGGTCCTATTTCAGTGCGCCGGTAAAGGCTTCCTGCATTGAGGTCAGGACGTCCTTCGGGGCCTTGGATCCGCCGAGCATCTCCTGGACACCCGTCAGGTGAAGGTTCTGTACCTGGGGTGACGGCCAGTCAACGTCAGGGAACGGAACAGTCTTTCCTTCTTCGACGAAGGGAACCTCGAGCCTGTTGACGTCGTTGGCCTCGATCACGCCTCCGGGAGCCACGCCGAACTTGTCGGCGTTCATGGCGCTGCCTTCTTTGCCGGCCAGGAATTCGAGGAACTTTTTCGCGCCGTTGGCGTTTTTGGCTTTGGCGTTGACGCCCCAGCCCACTCCGAGTCCGAAAGCCAAGCGGGTGTCGGCTGCTGTGTCGGTTGCCGGAAGGGGCGCCAGCTGGATCTTCAAATCGGGATTCGCTTTTGTCATGGAGTTGCCCATTGTCGAAATCTGGATGGCGCCGAGGGCGCGGCCGTCGGCCACCATGGCGGTCTGGCTGTCCACTGAGGTGCCCAGGGCGTCCTTGTTGAAGCAGCCCTTGTCGTACATTTCCTTGTACTTGGTCATGGCGTCTGCCCAGCTGCTGTCCTGGAAGGTGGCTTCCTTGTTGAGTTGCTTCTGGTTGAAGTCCGGATCCTTGGCGTAGACGTCCGTGGCCGCCAGGGCGTAGGTAACCAGCTGGGTGACCCATTGGGTCTGTGCGCCCAGGGCATAGGCCACCTTGCCGGCCTTTTGCGCGTCGGCGCACAAGCCCAGGACTTCGGCGTAGGTTGTGGGGATCTTCAGTCCGGCGTCCTGCAAAGCCTTGGCGTTGTAGACGCCGCCCAGGGTGTTGGCCGTGGCCACGTCGGTGAACATGTACCTCTTGCCCTCGTAGCTGGTCGGGGCAGTGGTGGACCCAGGCTGGCCGGAAGCCCAGCTTTCGCCGGACAGATCCGCGAGGTAGCCGTTCTTGGCAAGGGTGCGTACGGCAGTGGCGTTTCCGCTGCCAGGGAAGACGTTCAGGACGTCGGTGGCGGTTCCTGCCGAGAGGCGGGTGCCCATCTGCTGGTTGTAGCTGTCCGTGGGGATGACCGTGTATTCGATCGTCAGGTCCGGGTTGAGTTCGTGGAACTTGTCGGCGATTGCCTTCCACTTCTCATCGGAGCCGGACAGCCGGGCCACGGTGACTGTGCCGCTTGAGCTGGCTGCAGGCGGGTTTGAGGAACATCCGGTGAGCGAGATGCCGACGGCGGCTATCACCCCGATGGCGGTGAGGACATTCTTGTGACGCATGATTCTCCCTTGAAAGGCATGGGTTGGGGGGTGTGGACGGCGGGTGGTGCTGGTTGGGCGGGGATGTTGCGTGCGTGCTGCGCTCAACCCTTCAGACCTCCTGCGAAGCCCTTGATGATGCTTCGCTGCAGGAGGAAGTAGAAGATCAGGAGGGGGACGACCCCGATGATGAGGGCGGCGAAGATCGTTCCCCACTGGTTCACGTACTGCCCGGTAAAGGAGTAGATCGCGATCGGGATGGTGTTCGTTCCGCTACCCGAGAGGTAAAGGAGAGGGGTAAAGAAGTCGTTCCAGACATGGATTGTGTTCAGGATGACGACGGTGCCTGTGATGGGGCGCATCAACGGGAACACGACCTGCCAGAAGACCCGGAACGGGCTTCCGCCGTCCAGGGTGGCTGCTTCCTCGAAATCAAGGGGAAGTGACCGCAGGAACTGAACGTAGAGGAAGATGGAAAAGGGCATCTGTGCACCGACGTAGATGATGATCAGACCCCAGATCGACCCGATCAGTTGCAGGTCCCGGAAGGTCGTGTACAGCGGGATGAGCGCCAGCAGGCCGGGGATGAGCAGCCCGCCCAGGAAGAACGCAAATGTCAGCTTGGACCAGGTCCGGGTTATGCGGGCCAGCGGGTAGGCTGCGGAGGCGCTGATCACGACGATCAGGAAAACTGACACGACGGTGATGACGATGTTGTTGACCATTGCGGGCCCCAGTCCTCCGCTGACCCATGCGGTGACGAAGTTGTCGAACGACGGGTTCTGGACGGGCGCCAGGGACGTTGTTACGCCTCCCGGCTTAAGGGCGGTGTTCAGCAGTACGTATACCGGGGCCGCGAACAGCAGGGCGACAAGGATCATGACGACCTCGAGGACGCCCGTCTTCAGGGTGTAGCGCTTCATTTGTCTTCTCCTCGGCGGAGCAGGGTGAACTGGATGATGGAAGCGATCGCGACGAACGCGCTCAGGACCAGCGTCAGGGCGGTGCTGTATCCGAACAGCTGGAACTGGAAGGCGTCCTTGTAGGCGATAGTGCTCAGGCTTTCGGTGGCGCTTCCCGGCCCGCCCTGGGTCATGATCAGCACCTGGTCGAACAGCTTCAGGCCGCCGATGAGTGACAGCATGAGGTTGATGGTCATGGACGGAGCCAGCAGGGGCCGGGTGATGTTCCAAAAGGTCTTGAAAGACCCGGCCCCGTCGAGGCTGGCGGCTTCGTAGATGTCCTCCGGGATGCTTTGGAGGCCCGCCAGGAAGATCACCATGGAGTATCCGGCAAACTGCCATACCACTACGGAGATAATTGCCGGCAACGCCAGTTGGGCGTTTCCGAGCCAGTCCTGGGCCATGAAGTCCAAGCCGATCGCTCGAAGGGCGATGTTCAGCGCCCCTTGGGGGGCAAGGATGTACTGCCAGAGGTTTGCCACAACGAGTGGCGTAACCACCGCCGGTGCAAAGAACAGGACCCGGAGCCAGTTGCGGGAGCGGATGGCGGAGTTGACGCCAAGCGCCAAAAGCAGGCCGATGAAGTTTTGAACCACCGTGATGCCGAGCGCGTATAGGGCGGTGTTCATGATTGATGCGCCGGTAGCGGAGTCCCGGAAGACGCGGAAGAAGTTGTCCAGTCCGACGAAGTCGAAACGCGGAGACAGCCCGTCCCAGTCCGTCAGTGAGTAGAACGCCCCGCGCCAGCTGGGGATCACGACAACCAGGGTGAACAGCGCCAGCGCCGGCAGCAGGAACCACCACGGCGCCCTTGTGCCGACGCCTGCCCGGCGTCTGCTCGGCCGGGCAGGCCCGGGCGGCTGGGGTGTCGTGGAACGGCCAGGGTCCCCCGTGCGGGGGTCTGCGAGTTCACGTTGGGTCATCGCATTCTCCATTCTCTTCGTCGAGGACGTCTCCGCCTCTGGCGGAGGTGAAACCCACCCGCTCTGAAACGTTTCAGAGAAAGTTGCGCGGCCTGAGCTTCGGCTCTTCGCGATGGGGGTGTCCGGTGTGATGTTTCCAGTAATACGTTCTACGAAGATGTAAGCACATTCTCGCTGAATCCGTGTAGTACGTTATACACTTTTTATAGCGTAGATCACAACATGGCGATCTGCCAAGGGGTCGTCGCTACTTATGCGATAAGAAGGGGTGATCACCATCAACGCAGCTCAAGGAGGCGCGATGAGCAGGAGTTCCGTGACCAAGCGGCCCACGATCGTGGACGTTGCAGCCCACGCGGGTGTTTCCACCGCCGCCGCGTCCAAAGTGCTTCGCGGCGCCTACGGTGTTAGCCCGGAAATGAAGGCCAAGGTGCAGGCTTCCATGAAGGCACTCGGATACCGGCCGCTGGCCTCCGCCCGTGGCATGCGCGGCCGAACGTACACCGTGGCCGTCGTCGTCGCGGACCTGCACAACGAATTCTCATCGCTGCTCGTCGAAGGCATCAGGCGGGAGTGCGAACGGCAGAAGTACCGGCTGCTGGTGGCTCCTGCGGGCTCGGGCAAGGACGCCCAGGACCGCATGGTCGAAGACCTGATCGACCGGGCAATGGACGGAATCGTCCTGATTTCCCCCCTCGGCACTGACGCCGAGCTGGAGGAACTGGCCAAGAAAATCCCTGTTGTCGTACTCGGCCGCCACGGGGCCAGCCCGGAGTTCGATTCCGTCGCCGCCGACGACTTTGCCGGTGCGAACCTCGTAGTTGACCATCTAGTGTCCCTCGGGCATCGGCAGATTACCTACGTCAACCACACGACGACCGGAACGAACGACGCCAGGCTCCCTGAGGAGGTCCGCGTCCGCGGGTATGTCGATGCGATGATCCGTCACGGCCTGGGGGACGCCATTGACATCATCCAATCGCAGTGGAGCCAGGAAGGGGGCGAGGAATCGGGCCGGTTGATCCTGTCCCGGAAAGAGAGGCCTACGGCTGTGTTTGCCGGCTGCGACGTTGCTGCGTTCGGTGTCCTGACGGCACTGTGGAACGCGGGCATCCGGGTGCCGGACGAAATATCCGTGGCGGGCTTTGACAACATCTTCACCACGTCGCTGGCGCCGATCTCGATGACTACGGTCGATCAATCAGGCCTCAACATGGGTTCAACCGCCGGACGCCTCCTGCTGGAGCGTGTGGGCGGCAGGGCCGAGGCCGTGAACAGCAGCGTGCTGCCGGTCCTGGTGCCGCGCGAGACCAGTGCGGCGCCCCTGCTTGAGGTGGGTAAGGGCTAGGTCCGTCGCCGGGCTGCTTCGGCAATGCGCTCCGCCGCCTGCACCACCAGGTTGCCGTGGTCCTTGCCCGGGGTCTCAGAGACCCTGGCCAGCGGCATGGCGAGGCAGACTGCGGCGATGATTCCGTCGTCGGTGCGCACGGGGGCGCTGACGGAGCCCAGGCCGGGCGTGCGGGAACCTATCGATTCAATCCAGCCCCTGGCGGCCAGTTCTGCCAGGGCATCCTCCTCCGCGGCGAGGAGCCGGCCGCTGGACCCTTGGGGGAGGGGCAGCCTGGAGCCGGGAGGCAGGGTGGCGCGGAGTTCGTGCCGGCTGTCGACGCTGAGCAGGCAAACGCGGTCGTCACCCCGGCGCACCCATAGCTGTGCTGTTTCGCCGGTCTGGTCGCGGAGGTCGTTGAGGGCGGGTATTCCCGCATTTTCGAGAGCTGACCTGACGAACCGGTCCCCGAGCCGGAACGCGCCGCCTTCGGTTCGGCGGAGGAAGCCGTAGTCGGCGAGCTGCAGCGCAAGGCGGTGCGCCGTCGACAGCGACAGGCCGGTGCGCCGGGACAGCTCGCTGGCCGACGCCGAGGACCGGCCCACGGCATCGAGGATGGCGGCGGCACGTTCGAGCGTGCGGTTGGTTCCGTTGGTGTCGCTAGAGGGCATGTGGCCAGCTTATGGCGTCGCTAGCCTTTGGCTGCCACGGACTCAGCCATGAACTCGGCCACCACTTTTTGGGAGATCGCCACGTCCAGGACGTAAACGCCTTCCTGGCGGGACCCAAGCCACTCCTGCAGCTGGCCAAGGTCGGCCAGGGTGCGGGCCTTGGCGCCCTGGGCGCCCAGTGCACGCCCGACGGCGGCGAAGTCCACTTCGTCGATCAGCATCGCCTGGTCGTGGAGTCCCTTGGCGGCGTACTGGTGAAGCTCCGCTCCGTAGGCCGAGTCGTTGAGCACCACCACCACACCTTTTCGGGTGGCCCGGAGGAAAGTCTCGAAGTCGGCGAGCCCCATCAGCCCGCCGCCGTCGCCGCTGACCAAGACGGTGGTGCGCTCCGGTCGGGCCACCGAGACGCCGGCCGCGGACCCGAAGCCCAGGCCGATCGATTGGAAGGCGGTGCCCACCAGCACCATGGCGTGCGGGTCCGGCACGGTCAGGTACATGGGCGCCCAGCAGATGAAGTGGCCGCCGTCCATGACCACAGAGCGTTCGGCCGGGAGGATGCGGTCCAGTGCGGCCACGACGGCACGTGGGTTTAGCCGTCCATCCGGTCCGAACTCGCCCGGGTCCTCGCTGGGCACGGAGGACCGGAACTCGGCCCGGGATACCTCCGGCACGTGGTCACGCCAGGTGGAAGACGAGGCGGTGCGGACGCGTTTCAGCAGGCCCTCGATGAACGGGAGGATGTCCGCCCGGATGTACTCCGCCGCCGGCTGTCCCGGGTCCGGTTCGTTGTCCACCCGGACAATTTTGGTGCCGTCCGGGAACAGTTTTCCGTAGCGTGTTTGGAAGGTGTTCAGGCTGGCTCCCACCACCAGGACGACGTCGGCCTGGCGCGCGACGGCCAGGCGGTGGCTGCGGGTGAACCCGCCGGCAATGCCGAGGTCCCACGGGCTGTTGAACGCGTTGGCCGCCATGACTGATGTCATGTAGAGCGCGCCGAGCCGGTCTCCCACGCCGCGCAGGGGTTCAGCCGCCTGTGCCAGCAGGACGCCCCGCCCTGCCAGGATCAGCGGCCGTTCCGCTGCTGCGAGCAGGCCGGCGACGCGGTCCAGGTCTCCCGGTTCTGCGGGCCACGCAGGCTTTGCCGGCAGGGGCTCGAGCGGTTCCGGAACTGAAGGCGGGGCGGTGGCGAGGTCATAGGGAATGGCCACGATCACGGGCTGGACGCTCTGCAGTGCGAGGTCGAACGCGCGGTGGGTGATGGCGGCGGCGTTGCCCGGGCCGGCCACCAAGGTCACTACACCGACTGCCTCTGCTGCCTTGGCCTGATCGACGTCGAAGGGTCTCGGGCCGGTGGAGGGCGCGTCTCCCACCACGAGGACCAGCGGGATGCGGGCCATCCGCGCCTCGGCGAGGGTGGTGTACGCGTTGGTGAAGCCGGCGCCGTAGGTGGTGGTGGCGGCGGCAATGCTTCCGGTCGCCCGGTGGTACGCGTCCGCCATGGCCACGGTGGCAGCCTCGTGCCGGGCCGATGTGAAGGGAAAACCCCGGCGTGTGAGCCGGCTGATGAGGTGGGCGTTGCCGTTGCCCATCAGGCCGAACAGATGTCCGGCCCGCTCCGCTAGGACGTCCGCGACGACCGCGGATACGTGGCCTTCGTCCGGGAGGGCGGGTGCGTCGGTTGCAGGTTCTGTGCTGGTGATGATCATGGTTTCCTTCATGTTCCTGGGTTCGGGCAAGGCGCTAGCTGCCGGACGGGACCAGCCGAGCGGCGCCGCGGTGCTTCCTGGTGAGCTCGAGGTAGGTGGCGGCGTTTTGGCGGCAGTGCTTGATTTCTTCGGGGGTGAGCGGGCGGCGCACCTTTCCGGGGACGCCCGCCACGAGCGATCCCGGCGGGACCTCCATACCTTCGAGCACCAGGGCGTTGGCTGCGATCAGGGAGCCGGCGCCGATGACGACGCCGTTCAGGACCGTCGCATTCATTCCGATCAGCGTCCCGTCCCCGACGGTGCAGCCGTGCAGCACGGCCCCGTGCCCCACGCTGACCCGGCTGCCAACGCGTGCCGGGTAGCCCGGGTCGGCGTGAATGACGGCGCCGTCCTGGATGTTGCTGCCGGCGCCGATGCTGATGTCCTCCATGTCCGCCCGCACCACGGCGCCGTAGAAGATTCCGGTGCCGGCACCTATGGTTGCCGAGCCGACGACGACGGCGGTGGGGGCTATCCACGCATCTTCCGAGAGTGCGGGGTTGCGGCCGTCGATGGCCAGGATGTGCGAAGTCATGGGTTTTCCTTTGCTGGGGTGGAGGGGCGGTGCCCCGCGGAAGGTGCGGGGCGCCGCCGTCGTAATTCCGTGGTGCCGGGTGAACAGGCAGCTAGCCGAGGAACGGGACGATCAGGGAGGTCACGAAGAGGACCAGCGCACCGCCGAGGCGGTTGGTCAGGGCCGCGAACGGCATGAGGTGCATGCGGTTCGCCGCGCTGAGGACCGCCACGTCACCGCTACCGCCGGTGTCCGCCATCACCAGGCCGGGTGTGATGGAGGCTTCGACGAAGTTGAACTTGACCAGCCATCCAAGGATGCCGGAGGTCAGGGTGGCGATGACGACCGTGCAGATGGTCAGGAGGATGAACAGCGGGTTGCTGAGCGAGGCGAGCACGTCGGTGATGTCGATGTAGGTGAGGCTGACGCCCACCAGGAGTGCGGGAACCAGGACGGCGCCGATCAGGTCGCCCCAGTCCGCGGTGGAGTCCTCGACGTCCTGGGGGAGCAACCCGAAGATCTTGACGGCGGCGGCGGCGATGATGGCCCAGGCGTAGGGGTGCAGCCCGGGAAGGAATCCCGCGGCGAGGTTGCCGAAGACAAAGAGGCTGCCGGCGATGAGCAGGCCCTTGCCCAGGGCGATGAAGGAGGAGGTGTCCCGCTTCGGAGGCAGGGTGAGCTCGTCCGAGCGGCCTTTGATCCGCAGGAGCTGGCCGTGCCCGTTGAAGCCGACGAAGAGCTGCTTTTTGCGCTTGCCCAGTCCGTTATAGACGCCGGCGATGAGGATGCAGACGACATTGGCCATGACCACGGCGGACATGAGGTCACCCATGAAGGTGGCGGAGTCGCCGCCGGTGGCTGAGGCGTACATCTCGGACATCGGCAGGGCGCCGACGCCCAGCCCGCCGGCCATGATGGGCGCGGCGACAAAGAGGATCCCTTCGATGAACCCAAAGCCGGTCAGGGCAGCGATGAGCCCCACCAGGACGAAGGTGGCGATGAGGCAACCCACGATGGGCACCGCGAAGCGTGGTCCTGCCTTGAGCAGGAGCGCCCGTGGCATGCCCAGGATGGAACCGGCGATGATGCCGACGACGAAGAAGTCCAGGAAGCCGTGGCCGTCGATGAAGTTCTGTACCACGGTGACCAGGTTCCCGGGCATCAGGCCGAGGAAGGCCAGGGTGGCGGGAGCGAAGGTGCACAGGACGGTCGGCAGCCCGAAGTCGCGGACCACGGGGAACAGGTTCCCGATCCAGATGAACAGGCCGCCGAGCAGGATGGTGGTGGCAAAGCCGGCCACCATCGTGTCGGGGAGGTTGCCGGTCAGGGCGGCGGTCAGGACAAGGCCTGCGAGGACGAGGTACAGCGGGGCGGGAAGGCTGGCGATGCGGAAGCCTTGCCGGCCGGGATAGTGGGTCCCGGGACGTGGGCCAGCGGTCCGGGTCACCGGGTGTTCGATGCCCCCGGCGGGGCCGGGGGAGGGTTCGTTCATGGCCGTGTCCGTTGGTTCGGTGGGAAATTCCGTGGTGCGCGGGCTTGTAGACATCTTCGTCTCCAAAACGGTGAGTAGGAATTGATAGCGGGAATGTTGTGCGGTTGGGGGTTAGCGGGCAGGGTCCAGCAGCCCGGCGGCGGGGGAGCGCAGGAGGATCCCGCGGGCGAGCCTGACCGCTTCAGCGAGGCGGTCCTCGCTGATGCCGGTTTCGTGGCCTTCGGCGTGCAGGTGCCTGACCAGTTCCTCGGTGGCGATGTTGCCGTGAGCGCCGGGCGCGAACGGGCAGCCGCCGTAGCCGCCGAGTGCGGCGTCGAAACGGACGACGCCGGTTCCCGCCGCAGCGCTGGCGGTGGCCAGTGCCTGGCCGTGGGCGTTGTGGAGGTGCAGGTAGTAGGTCAGCTCAGGTTCGGCGTCGCGGACTGTGTGCAGGCTGGCCATCACCCGCGCGGTGGGAGTGGTGCCCAAGGTGTCGGCCAGCCCGACGTCGGCGATTCCCATGTCCTTGAAGGCGCGGACCACACGCAGCAGGTAGCCGGGGTCGATGCTGCCCTCGAACGGGCACGTGAAAGCAGTGGAGATCCCGGCGAAAAAACGGACCTCCGGGTACCGGGAAACTGCCTCGCTGATGCCGGCGAGGGCGTCTTCGATGGCCTGCCCTGCGTTGGCGTTGCTGTGCGCCTGGCTGGCGGAGGTGACCACCTGGATATCGGTTGCGCCTGCGGCCACGGCCCGGTCAATGCCCTTTCCGTTGAGCGCCAGGCTGGTGAAGGTCACGCCGTGAACTGCGGGCAGGGTGGAAATGATGTCGGCGGCGTCGGCCATCTGCGGCACGCGTTTCGGGTTGACGAAGGACGCCGCTTCGATGCGTTGGAGCCCTGCTGCGATCAGGGCCTCGGAGATTTCGAGTTTGTGCGCTGCTGACACAATGACCGGTTCGTCCTGGAGGCCGTCGCGCAGGAAGACGTCGGTGATTTCCACCTTCATTTAGCGCACCCCCTGCAGTCCGAGGCCGGCAATTTCGCCGGCGGTCATGCCGGCAAGTTCCTGCAGGACCTCTTCCGTGTGCTGGCCCAGATCAGGCCCGACCCATTTGACGCGGCCTTCGTGTCCCGGGATCTTGGGGACAACTCCGGGGAAGCGGATCAGCTCGGGTTCGTTGTCGATGACCACTTCGTGGGTCTGGATCATGTCTCGGGCAAGGTAATGCTTGTCCACGGCGATGCTGGGTGCGTCGTAGACGGGACCCGCGGGGACCCCGGCGTCGTCCAGTTTGTCCAGCACTTCGGTCAGTGGCATGCTGCCCGTCCAGGCGGAGATGGCACCGTTCAGTTCTTCCTCCCGGGCGCCCCGGGCCTCCGTAGCAAGCAGCGATTCGTCCTCGGCCAGGTCCTCGCGGCCGATCGCCCGCATGAGGCGGACGAACACGGAATTGGAGTTGCCGCCGATGACCACCTCCAGGTTGTCCTGGCACAGGTAGGAGCCGGTTGGTACGACGCCGGGCAGGGCGCCGCCGGTGCGCTGCCGGACCATTCCGTACGCGTCGTAGTCAGGGACCAGCGACTCGAGGAGGCTGAACACTCCTTCGTAGAGGGCGACGTCCACCACCTGCGACGGGCCGGGGGGCAGCCCGCGGGCCTTCTGGAACATCAGCATGAGGGCACCGATGACCCCGTACAAACCGGCCACGGTGTCGCCGACGCTGGCCGCCGCACGCCCAGCGGGACGGTCCGGTTCACCGGTGATGTACCGCAGGCCGGCGAAGGATTCCGCGGAGCTGCCAAAACCGGCGCGGTTTTTGTACGGTCCGGTCTGGCCGTAACCGGAGATCCGCACCATCACCAGGTCCGGGTTGAGCTCCTGGAGCACCTCCGGGCCGAGCCCCCACTTCTCGAGGGTGCCCGGACGGAAGTTTTCGATGACAACGTCGCACTGTGCCGCGATCTTCTTGACCGCTTCGCGTCCCGCCTCGGAACGGAGGTCCAGGGCCACCGACTTCTTGTTGCGGCCGATCGTGCGGAACAGCATGGAGGTGGTGCCACGGGTCTTGCGCCAATCCCGCAGCTCGTCACCGCCCTGGGGCTTTTCAATCTTGATGACTTCCGCGCCGAAGTCCCCAAAAAGCCGGGCGGCGAACGGCGCCGCGATAAAGCTGCCGAGCTCCAGCACACGGATGCCCTGGAGCGGGAGGGAGTTGCCCTCCAAAGAAAGTTCCTGCGTCATGTGATTCCTGCCTGCGTCTTCGAGTGCAAGACTTCCCACTCAGTGGGAGATGCTTGTCATTGGGCGGATAGACGATAGCAGGGCAATGTGACCGGCGCAACACCTTGGCCGAACGTGATGTAGCGGTTGGGAGGACTCGAATTGGGCTGGGCGTAGGGTGGAACTGAGACAAAGGAGCACTTCATGAAGAAAATCCTCATGGTACTGACCAGCGTTTCCGAGATCGGCGATACCGGAGAGAAGACCGGCTACAACGTGGCCGAAGCTGCACATCCCTGGAAGGTCTTCAAGGATTCCGGGCATTTCGTCGACTTTGCGTCCATCCAGGGCGGCCAGCCCCCGCGCGACGAGGTGGACTCGGAAGATCCCATCCAGGTTGCGTTCACGCAGGACGAAACCACGCGTGCCGGCCTCTACAACACAGCCCGCGTGGACGTCGTTGATCCCGGCCAGTACGACGCCGTCTACCTCGTGGGCGGGCACGGCACCATGTGGGACTTCCCGGACAGCAAGGGCTTGCAGAACCTCGTAGCCAGTGTCTACAACGCCGGCGGTTTGGTGGGCGCGGTCTGCCACGGACCGGCGGGCCTGCTGAACGTGGAACTGGCTAACGGGCTGCGACTCGTCGAGGGCAGGAAGGTGGCCGCCTTCACCAACGAGGAGGAGGTTGCCGTGGGGAAGGACGAGGTCATCCCGTTCTCTTTGGCTGACCGGCTTGAGGAACAGGGCGCCACACACGTCTCCGCTGATGTCTTTCAGGAGAAGGTCGTAGTGGACGACCGGCTGGTGACCGGCCAGAATCCGGCGTCAGCTGCCGGCGTGGCCAAGGAAATGGAAAAGCTCTTCGCAGAGCTCATCCACCAGGAAAAAGCCGAGGAACAGCACGACGCGGAGGCCTTGCGCGCCGAGAAGGACGCCGACAAGAACGCCAGGAAGGCTGCTGCGGCAGGCACCGAGCACTAACGCACGCTGCCCACGGACCAGCAGCCCACGGACCAGTAGCCCGCTGAAGAGCCAGGTACGTTTTGCCGGCGCGGGAGCTGTGTGCTCACCACCCGGCGGTACCCGGGGCACCCTTGAACGGCCCAACGATCTGCCGGGTGATCCAGCCGCCGTAGAAGTTGCCTTCCTGGGCGGTCACTTGCTCGCCGTTGACCTCGCAGGAATCCATGGAACCGGGGTAGAGGGCCACCCGGGTGCTGAGCGCCTCGAAGCCACGGGTGGGTTCCGGGTAGGTCCATCCGGCACGGGGAGCAGTGACTCCGCCGGCAACAACGTCGAAGTAGTGCGCTTCTCCCTTGAACTCGCAGAAGCTGGTGCCTCCGGCCGGGACGAGTGCGCCGGCCGGGAAGGCGTCCATTGGCAGGTAGTAGACAGGCGGATGACTGGTCTCCAGGACGCGCACTGCGTCGGTGGTGTCGGCAATCACCTGCCCGCCAAGCCGCACGATCACCCGTTCGGAGCGCGGCTCGACCCTCGGCGGCCGCGGGTAGTCCCACACCGATTCCTGGCCGGCCAGGGGTTTGACGGGCTGGGGACGCCGAAAGAAGCCGGATAAACCCTGAGGAGGAACCATGTTCCTATGGTGCCATGTTCCGGTCCCGGTGTATCCGGGGCCGGTACTGGCCGTTATGGCAGCCCGTAGACCCTTCGGGCGTTGTCCCGCGCGACCAGCTCCACCACGCGGCGGGCATCGGCCTCCGACCACTCGTCGTCGTCAATCCACCGGCCGAAGACGGCGGTGATCGCGTTGCGCCACAGCCGGGCGCCGAGGTAGTGGAGTTCAGCCGGGCCGATGGCGTCGGACGAGTAGAGGATCTTAGTGAACGGGGCGAGTTCGAAGGAGCGCGCGATGAGGCTCCGGCTCCGGACCCCAAGGTGGTTCACCGCCAGGCCGACGTCGAGGTAGACGTTGTCGAAGGCCTGGGCCAAATAACCCGCTTCACGCTCAAACGGGTAGCAGTGCAGGAGCAGGACCGGGACCTTGCTGGCCTCCACCGACCGGAGGAAGTCGAGCAGAAGCAGGGGGTTGGCCCGGTCAAGGTCCAGCTCCCGGTCCCCGAACCCGACATGGAGTTGGAGTGGAAGCCCGAGGGAGATCGCGCAGTGCAGGCCAAAACCGATGAGGGTGGGGTCATCGAGGCGCACCGCCCCACCGGACTCGATCCGCTGCCGCCACAGCCTTGCGGACGCGGCGACGTCGCGGTCTGCCGGCGGCCGGCTGAGGTCATGATTGAAGCCGGCCCGGTAGGCAAGAACCGACTTTGCCCCCACGACAATAGGGGCATGGCTGGCCAGCAGTCCGGTGAACGCGTCCACGTAGCCGCCCGGATCCTGGTCCGATTGGATCAGGGTTTCGGCGAGGGTCTCCAGTCGTACGATCTCGTGGACGGTGGCCCCGGCAATTTCCGCCATCCCACGTGGATCGAGCATCCCAACGGTCTTGAATCCCGTATCGATTAGCCAGTGGCTCACTCCCGCAGCCCGGGTCATCCGTCGGCTGATTTCCAGTTCGCCGAGTTCGCTGCGGCGCCGCCAGTAGAGCTCGGCCGTGACATGCCGGGGCAAGTCAATGATCTCGGCGCACCAGCGGCGCAAGGCGAACCCCAGCTGGGATTCATAGGCCGCCGAAGGTTCGGCGAGGAGTTCGCTGTTGCCCTCGTTGAGCGAGTTCTGAAAGCGTTCCTCGCCACTATCGGCCCCGTACGCGCCGTGCACGTGATGGTCGATGAGCCGCACGTCTTCGACAAACCCGGCGAATGACTCCGTCATCAGATGGACCAGGCCAGGCGGAAGAGGGCTCCGAGTTCCTCGGGGTCCTTGGCCCCGTGCGCCTCCTGCTCATGGCGCCGCACCGCCACCGTGGTGTCCACCACCTCGTTGCCCAGCAGCCTTCGGGCGTACGCGGAGTTGTCCAGAGACGTGATGATGGCCGCGGGCGAGTCCGGGACGGTGCCGATCCCTGCGGCGTCCCTTTCCGCCGCGGTAAGACGGGTTGGGTCGCCGGGAATTTCATTGGGCAGGCTGCTGCCGCTGGTGATGCCCTCGAGCGCGAGGGACAGGATGGCGGCAGTGGCCAGGTAGACGTTGGCGGACGGGTCGATGACCTTGACTTCGACACTGGCACCGTGCGGGTTGCTCACACCGCCCTCGACGAAACGGACGGATGCTTCACGGTTTTCCAGGCCCCAGCACAAGAACGCGCCCGACCATGCCCCGGGTGCGAGCCTCATGCCGGACAGGATGGAACCGGTGAGCAGTCCCTGCACCTCCGGAAGCCCTTGGATGATTCCGCCGATCGCGGCTCCGCCCTCTTCGGTGATGCCGTGCGGACCGGAACCGCCGCTGAAGAGGGGTGTTCCGCCACGGGAGAAGGAGAAGTGCTGGTGGGCGCCATTGCCCACCGAGCCGGGGAAAGGTGCGGGAGAGAAGGAGGCCTGCAGCTTGTGTGCACGGGCGACCCTGCCGACAACGATCTTTGCCAGCACTGCGGTGTCCGCTGCTGCGAGTGGATCCTTCGGGGCAAGTGAAAGCTCAAACTGGTTGCGGCCGTATTCCGCGTGAAGCTGCTCAACCTGGGCACCCGAATCGTTCATGGCAGCCACCACCTCTGCCAGGAACTGCTCCCGGTCCAGCAATCCGGTGAGTCCGTACGGAGCCCAGGGGGCGTCGTCGAGCGCTGTGCCGTCGGCGGCCACAAGCACGAATTCCAGCTCGTGGCCCACGAGAGCGTGATAGCCGGCGTTCCTGACCCGCTCCTGGACACGGGCGAGCGTGCCCCGCGGACAGGCCGGATCCCGGCTCCCGTCCTGAAGGAACATGTCCGCGGGTGCCCACGCCAGGCCGCCTCCGAGGCTGCGCAACGCGTCGGGATCGATCCTCAAGCGCAGATCGCCAACGGCACTGATGCTGTCGGTGAAGGCGATTTCGCCGTCGATGCAGAACACGTGCCAGACCGGAGCGGCACCCATGCCGGCCCTGTGGAAGGCGTCGACCCGGGCCACCGGGACGCTCTTGGCAAGCGTGATTCCGGCCGCGTTCACCATGGATCCTAAGACCAGCCGAACGCCAGCCTCATGTAGCCGGTCCGCTTCCGGATCCGGGCCGGTCGCGTCGAGAGCAGGGAAACCCGAACCATCGCTCATAGGGACATTCTGCACCTTCTGTCCAGCGCCTAGTGGTGGCGACGGCAGCCACCACCGTGGCCGACATCCGGTCCACGATGTAGGCGACTGCAGCACCACCGGTGTAGGCCAGCAAATCCGCGGTGCCGAACGTGGTTCCAAGGACCAGCCGAAGGAGTGGCCAGGATTGCCCGAGCTCGGCAGGAAGTCCAGTGAGCTGGAGGAGCTCGATCATGACACAGACAGTAAGGGCAGCGGCAGCAATCAGTGCCTTGGACTTCGACGGAATCACGATTGCCACGAGAACATAGACCATTACCGCGTACAGGCCATCACCCGCAGGACCTGTCCATGCCGCATCGCTGAAGGTGCGAATGCTCAGCCCAAGCACAACGCTCATCAGCCCGGCAATGCACAGCCAAGCCCGTTTTGTTATTGAGCGCCCCGGTTCGACGGAATCGCTCATGGCCCCAGCACCGCCGCTGTTCCCAGCCAGATCATTGCCCAAGCCCCCATTGTCGAATCTGCACTTTCCATCCCTGATGCGGATCCACGGGAATCAACGCGTTCAGCCTAGCTCAGGGCCTTGCCTAGGTTCACGGGCCGGCAGAAAGGGTCCTGCCGGGATGTCAACGGCCGCCCGGGCCCGGGAGGTCCTGTGGCCCTAGTCCAACGGGACGCCAAAGGACAAGACTGAGTCATGGAACAGGTTCAGCACATGAGCGCTGAAGAACCGGCGTTGTCTGTCACCACAGTTTTTGCCAGCCTTTCTGAGCTGAGGGACGCCCCCGGCTACAGCCCGAAGGCGATCGCCGAACGGCTCATTGGATCGTTGGGCGCGGACGCCGCGGCACCGCTGCTGGGGGTCAGCGAAGAGCTCCTGGGCCGCTGGGCATCTGCCCAGGATGCGCCGGACGTGCATGGCAGGCTTCAGTTGGCGGACCTCGACGCCCTGGTAGGTCATCTCCACGGTGCTTTCACGCCTGCCCAGGCCATGGTCTGGATGTGCAGCCACAACGCGCAACTGGGATCCAAGCCAATCGATGTGTACCGCATCCAGGGGTCAGGCCCGGTGATCGGGGCCATTCGTGCCCAGGCGAAGGAAGCCTTCGGCTGACCGCCTGTGCTGTCAAGCACCATCCGATCCGTACGGACGCGTGATCGCCTCCAGGAAATGCCCGTCAGGGTCCGCGAAGTAGACGCCGCGTCCACCGTCGTTGTGGTTGATCTGCTGCGGGCGGGACCGTCCCGGGTCCGCCCAGTAGGGGACGTTCTCGGCCTGGATCCTGGCGAAAATTCCGTCGAAGTCCTCCTCGCTGACCAGGAAGGCGTAGTGCTGCGGGGAGATCGGCCGGTCAGTCGTGGCGAAATCGAGGGTCACCCCGTGGTCCAACGCAACGGTCACAAAGGACCACATGACGTGGGGTGCCGGCAGTCCAAGCACGCTCGCCAGGAAGCTTGCCGAGCGCTGTTTGTCCGTTGCATAGACGATGGTGTGGTTGAAAGCGACTGTCATGGAGACCTCCTCGGGTGATTTTGTCTGCAACCATCTACGTCCGGCACTTCTCAGGTTTCAGGAGCGCCGGCTTCTTCCTTGAAGGTCTGGTCAGGCCTTGGCGACCGGCAGCACCAGCAGGTAGCCGGTCGGGATATCGGTGCTCCAGCGCCGCGGTTCGCGGACGACGAACTGCGTGGCCAACTGCTCGGGGGTGAGCAGGCTGTTGGGCGCCGGGGACGGTCCCCACTGCACGCCGCCGTACGGGTAGAGCGGATCTTGGACGCGGATTCCGGTGACAGAGAACTCCGGGAACTGGTCGGGATCGCCGAGGGATTCGAAGCCGCTCATCACCGATACGTGGCGGCCGCGCCACAGGACCAGCCCGACCGGCCGGTCCGTCTCGGCGATGGCACGCGCCGCGGTCCGCAGCGCTTCGCCGTAGTCAGCGACGCTGACGACGGCGTACGGCCCCATTCCGAGCTCGTTCAGCACCTGCGCCCAGCCCAAGGGGTTGGCACCGTTGAACGAGTTGAACGACCGTGCCCGGGCCATCTCCCAGAGCTCACCTTGCTGGGCACTGTCGGTCCACGTGCCGGCCCCTGCGTCGTCGATGAGGTTGTGCATGATCTGGATGCTCGCCGCCACACACCACTCAAACGTGTACTGCGGGACGAAGTCCCCTTCCCGGTAGAGGTTGAGGGCGAACGCTTGGGGCACCGGGGGCGGCGCGGGAATCGATGTCGGGGCCGGGGACGGGGTCAGCCTTGGAACGGGGACGTCGGCGGGGGCGGCTGGCGGGGCTGAAGAGGTCTGGATTGGTTGACCGGTGGTGGTCTCATCGAGTCTGGTCGCGGGCGTACAGGCCGAGAGGAGGGTCGCCAGGATGACTACCCGGATCAGAAGACGACGGAGCGGGGCACCGATCATGATCGGTCCAGTTTATCGCGATGAGGCGGAATTGGGTCCTGCAGGGATGGCACGCATGGCCCAGGCACCGGATTAGATGTCCGCCAGAGTCAGCACTGGCGGCGAAGTTCCATCGATGTCCAGTACGCCGAGTTCCTTCGCAACCGCCGCGGCGACGAGCACCTGGCCGGTGCGCGACATTAGGTTCGGGTCGCGGAACAGCGCGTTGATCACCCGGCCGATGAACTCGGGGCTTTCGCTGGTGGAGAGATCGAACGCGCCACTTTCCGCCGCTGCCAGAACCGCCTCGGTTCGCACCAGACCGGGGTAGAGCGCAATCACCGGTATACCGAACGGCTTCAGCTCGACCGCCATATCGGACGTCATCTTGTCCGTCGCCGCTTTGGCGATGCCGTAGATGGTGTTGCCGAGGTGGCGCTGCGCTGCCCAGAAGCTGATGTTGACGATTAGGCCTTGGTGCCGCGTTGTCATCATGCGCGCCGCGTGCGCCGAACAAACGAAGGCCGCCCGGACGCCGGCGTCCATCATGCCGGACCAGCGGTGCATCGGCTGTTCCCAAAACGGGGCAGTCCACGTAAACGCGCCGCCTTCGACCATCTTCTCGTAGCCGCCCCAGGCGCAGTTGACGACGAGGTCGAGGGAGCTGCACTCGGACCGGATCACGTCAAAGACACTGGCCGTCTCCTCGTCGCTGAGATGGTCGCAGCGCACTCGTCGCACCTCCCTCGGCAGATCCGCCCGGTCGATCGAGCGCCCCGTGCCATACACACGAAAGCCCGCTGACAAAAGGCCCAGCGCGACCCCTCGGCCTACCCCTCGGCTCGCGCCAGTCACAAGCGCCACGTATCCCGTCTGCGCTTCGGTGCGATCACCATCGTTGGTCATGCGACGCGGCCCCTGCCCACCCTCAAACCTTCGATTTCCACGATACGCGGGGCCTGAGTCCCCGGGCCAGCAATATGGACTGGACGAAGAATCACGTCCCCCGTTGGTTACTTTGTGCTTCGGGCGGTGAAGCCAGGTTGCGTTGCGCGTCGGTGCGTTTCGTTCCCGGTTGAACGGGGTGCGGGGCGGGTGGTTGGTTTGGGTGACCGGCCTTGAAAGGGATAGAACATGACCGAACATTTTGATCTCACTCCGCAGCGCCTGCGTCACGTGCTGGGCCATTTCGCCTCCGGGCTGACGGTGGTCACGGCTGCGACGGAGAACGGCCCGGCCGGGTTCACCTGCCAGTCCTTTTCGTCCCTTTCCCTGGATCCGGCGCTGGTGACGTTCAGTCCGGCCCGCAGTTCCAGCACCTGGCCGCTGCTGCGGGCCGCGGGCCGGTTCACGGTGAACATCCTTCCGGCCGGGCACCGGCATCTTGCCGCGCAGTTTGCCCGTTCGGGCACCGATAAGTTCGCCGGTGTGGGGTTTTCGGTGTCGCCGCTGGGTAATCCGGTGCTGGATCAGGCCCTTGCGTGGGTGGATTGCGAGCTGTACCGGGAGTACGACGGCGGCGACCACACCATTGTGGTGGGGTCGGTCCGTGCCCTGGGTGCACGGGACGGTGCCGGGCCGCTGCTCTTCTTCAAGGGCGGCTATTTCGACGGCGTGCCGTCCCGGGCCGGGCAGCTGGAAAGCGCCGCATGACACGGGCCAAGTCAGGGACCCGCCGGCTGCGGCGCCGCCCTGAGCAGCCGGCCGCCGGCGCCACGACCAGTGCTGGCGTTCTTGGCCTCCGGGACAGCGTCCCGGACCACCCCGCGCAGGACTGGTCTGGAATAGAGGTGGGGGCAACCGTCCACGTCATTCCGCCCGCAGGGTTGCCATACCTCGGCCGGGTGGATGCCAAGACGCCCGACTCCGGAATTGCCTGGGTGGTGAGCCTGGAAGGCTCCGGCCGCCAGATGCATGGCAAGCGTGACGGCGTCCGCCTGCACTCTGTCCCGAGGACGCCGTGGTGACACCCGGGTGCCCACCTTCTTCGTTGCTGCCTAAGCCGGCTGCTCGGGTTCGCCCAGCGAGAGCATCAGCCGGTTCGCCCAGTTAAAGAACGCACTGCCATGGATCACGTCGGCGAGCTCCAGCGGATCCAGCCCCTCATCCTGCAGGGCCTCGAGATGGGCCGGAGTGAGCCGCGGGGGAGTCTGCGCCAGTGCTGCCGCTGCCGCCACCACCGCATTCCAGCGAGCCCCGAGGTCCGCCGAGGTGCCGTCGTCGAGAAGTCGCTGGACGTCGTCGTGCCGGTCCGTGTGAGGACGTCTTGCATCACCCTGGAAGCGCAAGGGGCCGGGGCTGAAGTTGTCTGACATGTACTGTCACTGCGGTTCGCACGGCGCAAAGCGGGGTCATTTTCCGCAACGAAAACGCGGTTCCGGGACGGGGAAGAGAGGACGTTGGCGAGTGCCAACGGGCACCAAAATGGGGGCATGCCGGCGACAGAAAGCCCGCCCGCCACGTTCTATCCGGCGACGGGAGGCACAGGCCTCGCCAGGTTCCTAGAGGACGCCGGCTGTGGAGACGAGCTGCGCCCGGCCCTCCTCGAGCCGGTACGCGACGCCGACCACCGCGGCGGAGTAATTGTCCACCGCGTCGAAGATCATCCGTGAACTGTCCATCAGCCGGCGCACGGTCTGCTTGACGTGCTCGACCACCATGTCGTTGACGTCAGTTTTGTCCTCACGGATCGACCTCAGCACCGACGGTGTGATCCGTTCCACCAGGTCGCGGATGTGGCCCGGGGGCGACTCTCCGGTTTCCACGGCTTCCTTCGCGGCCGTGACTGCGCCGCAATTGTCATGACCAAGGACGACGATCAGCGGGACGTTGAGAACCGAGACCGCGTACTCCAGCGAGCCGAGAACGGCGTCATCGATCACGTGCCCGGCTGTGCGCACCACGAAAACGTCGCCGAGGCCGACGTCGAAGATGATCTCCGCGGCGAGTCGGGAGTCCGCACAGCCAAAGATGACTGCGAACGGATTTTGGGTGTTCACCAGCTCGCTGCGGCGGGAGGCGTTCTGGTTCGGGTGTAGCGAAGCTTCCGTGACGAAACGCTCGTTGCCGTCAAGCAGCCGCTGCCATGCCTCGTAGGTGCTGATTCTGCTGCTCACCCTACTTACTGTAAAGGGGCGTGCCTGTAGGGGGCGCGCCGACCCACAGAGCGCCGACCCACAGAGGGAGGTCCGCTTCCGGGTGGTGTGCGGGACGGGTTGGGGGAAGGCTGAACGCGGGGGTTTGGCTTAGCCCATCCCGGCCGGCCCCGCCCAGGCGCCGCCGGCGCCGGTCCCGCCACCGCCGCGGTCGTCATCCCTGCCGCAGCGCGTGCAGCGCTTGTATCGGCCCCCGTCCTCGGTGTGCTCTTCGTGCCAATCGTGACGGAGATTCAATTTGCACAGCAGGGCCCTGAGCATGGTCTGCTCCGATCTGAGGCTCGCCCACTATCCCCATTGCCAAGGCAAGTCTAGGAGCGCCACCGCGGCCGCCGCCAGTGCATGCCAGTACTGGTCGGGTCAGGTCAGATCGTCGAAGTCTCCTCGCGCCCACGCGTTGTGCCTTTGCGCAGAATCATGCAGAACGGCCCTGGCTCCGTACGCGATTGCATTGTTGAAGTTGCCGTAAATCCGGTCAAACTCGAGGTCTTCCAGCTGCGCGGCGATGCGCAGGGCCACCGCGCCGGAAAGCGGCAAATGATTCGGGTAGCTTCGCATGAACGCGATCGAGCGGCGGTCCGAATTCGGAAACACGCTGTCACCGGTTAGCAGGACTCCTCTGCCGCCGGCTCCTGCAGCCCACTGCGCCACCGCGCTGCCGGGGAAGTGCCCACCGGTCTGGTGGAGGGTCAACCCTGCGGCGACACTGTGACTGCCCGCCCAATATTCGATCATCGGATCATGGCGGCCCAGCCATCGCCGGTCTGCATCCGCCACAAGGACCGGGACGCCACCGAGCCGGTGCGACCACTCGACCTGCACGCCGAACATGTGCGGATGGCTCGTGGCGATGGCCAGGACCGGGCCCCGCTCGAGCACAGCCTTCGCAGCAATGTCGTCGACATATCCGACCGGATCCCACAGCAGCGAACCCTCCGGTGTCACCACAAGCTGGGCAGTCTGGCCGATCCCGACTTTTGGCTCCGCCCGGATCCCGAAGAGTCCTGGCTCGTTCTCCTTCAGCGATAGCTGCTGGCCTTCCTGCGCCATCGCGTCCAGCATGAGCCATTTTTGTCCGTCCTCGGGCACGTACTGCCGTTCATCGGCGCAGATCGGGCAGAGCGCCGGGACAGGTTCGTCGCGTTCGACGCCGCAGGTTGCGCAGATCAGCATGGCTGGTCCCTTCCAAACGTCCTGTGTCCTGCTCGCCGCCTTCTTCTCCGTCGGCCGCAGGCTCGAGTGCCCAGACTATGGCACGCGAAAGTCTCCAAGGAAGAGAATTCCCCACACAAAAGACGGACCTGGCCACAGCGAGTAGATTGATGGCATCCGCTGATTTGAAGGCCTTGGGTCGGCGCACCGGGTACGTTGGGCAGGGGATCTGGATGAGTCGGCCGTTCCGAATTGATACTCACCAGCACATCGTTCCGCCTGAGTATGCGCGGTGGCTCAACGAGAAGGGCATCCGCCCGGGCGGCCTGCGCCTGCCCTCGTGGTCGGAGCGCTCCGCGTTGAAGTTCATGGACAGCCACGATGTGCAGACGGCCATCCTGTCCCTGTCCACCCCCGGCGTCTACCTCGGGGACGCCCTGGAGGCGCGGCGGCGTGCGCGGGAGGTCAATGAGTACAGCGCGGACGTCGTAGCGGGCCGGCCGGAGCGATTCGGGTTCTTCGCGACACTGACGCTTCCGGACGTGGACGGCGCCCTGGCGGAGGCGGAATATGCCTTGGACAGCCTGCACGCGGACGGCGTCGTGTTGCTGGCCAACAACGACGGCCGCTACCTGGGCGATCCGGACTTCACGCCTCTGCTGGAGTTCCTGCACCACCGGCACACTGTAGTGTTCGTTCACCCCGGCGAGCTCCCCGCTCCTGCGGTGCCTGGCATCCCCACCTTCGCCGCGGATTTCTTACTCGACACCACCCGCACTGCTATCAGCTTGATCCTGTTCGGTGCGATGGAGAAGTACTCGGGAATCAAGTTCCTCCTGGCCCACGCGGGTGGCTTCGTGCCTTACATCGCCTTCAGGATCCTGCTCACGATGCTTAACCAAAAGGAGTTGGCCTTCAGCGCGTTGGCAGCGTTGATAGACGAGAAGCAATCAATCCTGCGGCGGTTCTACTACGACGTCGCCCTGTCTGCGAGCCCGTCGGCGCTGCCCAGCCTGCTCGAGGTAGCTGACCCTGGCCGCATCACGTACGGCACTGACTTTCCCTTCGCCCCGTCGATGGCGGTCGGGTTACAGAATGCGCAGTACGAGAACTACGCGCTTGACCCCGTCCGGCGCGCAGCGATAGACCGCAACAACGCCGAGGCCCTGTTTCCCCGGCTGAAGGGTACCGGCGACTAAATCGACTCCAGCAACGGGCGAGAGGCTTGTATTACTTAGCTGCGCAATTACACTGAAGCGCACATGGATGCACCCTTTAGCCGGGGAATTGCCGAGGCGAGCCCACCGAACCGGAGGATAGACGATGGCCGACCACCCGACAGAGGCTCGAAGCTTCACCCTTACCCGAATTTTGGCGGCATCGCGGCACGCCGTCTTCACGGCCTGGACCGACCCTGAGCACCTCGCCTGGTTCTACAACCCCGACATGCCCACGCCCGCCTCTCCCGTTGAAGTGGACCTGCGCGTTGGGGGTACCTGGAAACAGCAGATGGTCGTCAATCAAGACCATAGCTACCCTACCGGGGGGACGTACCTGGAGATCGTTCCGGACGAACGACTCGTCTTCCGGTGGGGAGCAGCCGGCGGCTGGCCGAAACTCGACGGCGGGAACGAACTAACCGCCCCCATCGTCACAGTCCAACTCGCCGACGTCGGCACAGAAACGGAGCTCGCCCTCACGGTCCGGTTCCCCGCGCACCTCGGCATCGAGGAGGTGCAACAACTTATCCACGGCGGCACTCGAGAGGGTTGGGACATGACCCTGGACCGCGTCAAGGAGAGTACCGCCATCACCACCCGGAGAGCTGGACGCATGGCCGGGCCTCAGGTCTATGTCTTTTTCCCGGGAACGGCACGGGAAGCACTGAATTTTTACGCGGATGTTTTCGGTGGCGAGCTTTCCCTGTACACCTACGAGGACTTCGGCAGGAGCGACGGCGCACCAAACGCCATAGCTCACGGAGTACTCAGCGGCGTAGTAGCCCTGGCGGGATCGGATGCAGCCGAAGGCCAAACAACGGTCCGACTCGAAGGCCTCATGCTTTCGTTACTGGGAACCGCCGAGCAGGCAGTCCTCCATGAGTGGTTCGACAAGCTCTCCGTTGACGGGTCCGTGATCGATCCCCTCTCACCAAAGCCATGGGGCGCATCGGACGGCCAGGTCGTTGATCGTCACGGACTCCACTGGCTTGTCGGATACGAGCCTGCGGCGTGAGCCGCGCACAGTGATGCCCTAGTCGCCTCTGTTTGTTGGCCGCCGGTAAACGCGCACGCCATCGCTGTGCAGAAACAGCGCGCGGCCCTTTCCGCCGTTTTGCTCAAGCCAGAGGACGCTGCCGTCCAGTGCGAGCATGTCGATGCGGCCCGACGCTATGGCCTGTCCGTGACCGTGGATCTCCACTTCGTCGGCCCGGGACAGCTTGGACCAGTTGGCCACTGGTTCAGGTGCCGGGGATCCGGTACGCGGTTTGGCGGGACGATGGCGGAAAGCCATGGGATTTCTCCTTGGTCGAGGGGGCCGGGATGTCTTGTCTGGAGATCGATGTGGAAGGAGGCAGGGTGGCCCGTGGCCACCCTGCCTCCTTTGCGTGCTGCGCAGTTCTCGCGCCCGAATTTCGGGTTACCTGTTGCGATGGTGTGCGGGAACCGCAGCACGCGTGCCGGATGCTGAGTCCGGCGGTCTGTGGGACGGGCCGGGTCCTGTCACATGATGCCGGTGGGTACCAGCAGGACCCAGGCCAGGGCCGGTGCCACCAGCACTACGCCGCCGGCATAAGCCATCAATTGCTTGTAGACGCGCTGCCGGTCGTCTTCCCGGGCGTTGGCGACCACCAGCGCACCGTCGGTGGAGAACGGCGAGACATCCACCACCGTGGCAGCGATGGCAAGTGCTGCGACTGTACCGGAGGCGCTCAGCGAGCTGGTGGCCAGCAGCGGACCGGCCAGCGGAATGAACGCGGTCAGCAATGCCGTGGAGGACGCGAAGGCGGAGCCGACGCCAATGACGTAGCAGAGGACCAGTGCGACCAGCAGCGGTGCGCCCAGTGCCAGGGCCTGCTCGGCGAGGGTGTCGATGACGCCTACGTGCTGGAGCAGCGAAACGTAGGTGATCATGCCCGCCACCAAAAGGACTGTGGACCAGGAAACGCCACCAATGAAGGTCCGGTGTTCCTTGATGTTGACCAGTGCCAGCAGGAGTCCGGCGGAGAGGGCGACGAAGCCGATCGGCATGTGGAAGCCGAGGGTGCACACCAGCATGACCGCAATCAAGGACAGGGTGAGGATCTGCTGTCCGTGGGGCCGGCTGGTTCGGGCGGTGTCGACGTCGGCCTGCTGGCCGCCTGCGCCGTCGCGGAGGCGGCCGATCAGGGCGAACAGGACGATGGTGAGGACGGAGAGTATGAGGTTCAGGGCGAAGCTGGCGGTGAAGAGCGCACCCTGTGAGATGGGAAAACCGTTCTTAAGGGCGATGTCATGCACCAGCACACCGGCCACGGACAGCGGGGAAAAGCCGCCGGCGTGGGCTCCGTTGATGATGAAGGCGCCCATCAGAACAGGATGGATGCGGGACTCGTAGGCAAACCCGATGGCTGCCGGTGCCAGCAAGGCGACGGCGGCCGGCGAGAAGGTGCCCAGTGACGTCAGCGCGGCAGCGATCAGGAAGAACACCCAGGGGAGCAGCATCGTTTTGCCCCTGACCAGGCGCACGCAGGACTGGACGATGATGTCGATGGTGCCGTTGCGCTGGGCCATGCTGAAGAAGTAGGTGACCCCGATGATCGTCAGGACGATGCTGGCGGGGAAGTCCTTGAGGATTTCCTTGTCGGTCATTCCAAGCATGAAGTAGCCGACGCCGAAGGAAGCGACCAGCCCCATCACCCCGATGTTCAGCGGCCATTTCGTGGCGACGACGAGGATGACGAGCGGGATGATCTGGATTGCGGTCATGGTGTGCTCCGGTTCCGAGGTGGGAGCCGGATTGAAGATGTCACCCCCCAGCATGAGGGCAATCAACGCCAGGATCGCGAAACCGGCGGCCACCGCCACCAGTAGGATACGGCGGCGACGGGTTGGACGCCCGGGACCCTCGTCCCGGGTCTCGGCCGCAGCGGCGGCGGTGCGGTGCTCAGTTTTGGTCATGATGGTCTCCTCAGCGAGTGGCTCCCGCGAGGGAAGCAGCGACGGCGCTGCCGGGAACCTCGGGGAGATGGATGATGGTGGTGGCGATGGTGCGGGCCGTGCGGTCGACGCCGACAAGGAGCGTCCCGTTGTGCTCCTGGCTCCACGTCTCGATGACTCCGGCAGGCGTGCGGAGCCGGAGTGTGCTTCCCGGAGCGTCGCCCGTGATGCTGTGCAGCACGGTGCCGCGGGTGCGGGCCGCCAAAGTCAGTGCGATGCTGCCGGTGATGGCCAGCGCCGGGTGGGGCTTGCCCATGGAGAGCATCATGACGTTGACGTCGCAGGTCTGGTCTGTTGCCGCAGGGGCGGCGGCGATGGCGAGTTTGGGGATCGCCCGCGCCGCTTCAGCAGTGGTGGCGGCCAACCCCATCCGCACCGCCGCCTGCCGCCGGAGCTGCTCCAGGGTGTCCAGCTGCAGCTCCAGGCCGGCGCCCCAGCTGTCGTACCGGGCCGGGTCCAGGCCCAGCTCCTCGGCGCGGACAATCACCACGGGCGCTCCGGCGTCGACCATGGAAACCGTCCAGCGGGTTCCCCCTGCGGTGATGGTGTCGGTGGCCGCACCGGTGGGCAGCAACGCACCGGTAGTCTTGCCGCCAGGGTCCTGGAAACCGAGCCCCACGGGGTGGCCGGGGAACGGCACGCCGGGCATCCGCGCGTCAGGAACGCTGGCCAGAGCACCGCCGGGGGTGGCCACGCGCTGGACGATGATCTGGTTCGTGTTGGTGTTGCGGGTGACGATCCGGGTGACGTCTCCGCTGGGGAGCACCCACCCCTTCTCGATGGCGTACAGGCCCACAACGGCTGAACCGTTGCCGCAGTTGCTGCCCCAGTCCACGGCTGCCTCTTCGATGCCCACCTGGGCGAAGGTGTACTCGACGTCGACGTCGTCGCCGACGGGCCGGTGCAGGATCACGGCTTTACTGGTGGTCGAGGTTGCCCCGCCTACGCCATCGATCTGGCGGGGGTCGGGACTGCCGAACAGCCGCGGCAGCAACACGTCCAGGCTGGTGCCGCCCTCCTGAAGGTGCTCCGCTTCGAACACCCAGCACTTGCTGGTGCCTCCCCGCATCCATTGCGCTTCGATCTTCATGGTGGTTCCCACTTCTCCTCGTGCCTCAGATTTGGATGAGGACCTGAAAAGAGATTGAGCCAGATCACAATTTTAGACAATGTTGGATTTTCGAAGGGGGATGTAGAGTTACTTAATTCACTGCCAGCACAATGGCCCGTTCCCGAAGTTCCGTGCTCCGCGTCCCGGAAACTGCACGGGTATCCCGGGTTGAAGCGGCCTCCAGGCAGGAAATGAACCAAATTTGCAGAAGGGTGAAGCGTTGCTAAACGACGAGAAGCAGGATTTGTTCGACATACGGCGGCTGGCGCTGCTGCTTGAGGTGGTGGAGCAGGGGTCCATCACGGCCGCGGCCGAGCTAATGATGTACACGCCCTCTGCCGTCTCGCAGCAGTTGCGCAAGCTTGAACAAGAGGTGGGGCAGCCTCTGCTCAACCGCCGCTCCCGCGGTGTGGTGCCCACCGAGGCCGGCCAGGTGCTGGCCGGCCACGCCCGCAAGATCGTCTGGCAAATGCAGGCAGCCCGGTCAGACCTGGACCAGATCGCCGGCCTGAAACGCGGGTCCCTGACCGTGGGCACCTTCCCGACCTTGGCCGGATCCTTCCTGCCTATCGTCATCCGGACGTTCAAGAAGCGCTACCCGGCCATCGGGCTTTCCCTGCGCAGCGCCCGTTTTGATGAACTCGTGGCGGATCTCCAGTCCGGAGTCACGGGGCTGTGCCTGCTCTGGGACTACCCCTGGAACCCGTTCCAGGACGATTCCATCCGCGTCACGGAGGTCTTCCGGGAAAGCACAGTGATTCTGGTGGCCCGCAGCCACAGGCTCGCCGACCGGGAGCAAGTGAGCATGGAGGACCTGCGCAACGAGTCCTGGATCGTGCGTGCGGAAGCCCACCCCGTGGTGGAGGTTCTGCAGCGTTCCGCCCACGATGCCGGGTTCGAACCCGAGATCGGGTTCCTGGCAAACGACTACCAGGAGGCCCAGGCCATGGTCAGCGTGGGAATGGGCGTGGCCATGGTGCCCAAGACCGCCGTGGCGCTCCAGCATCCCGACGTCAAGGTGCTGAGCCTTGGTTCCGCCGCCCCGCTGCGGCGGGTACTGCTGGCGCAGCGCGAGGACAAGGTCTACGCTCCGGCCGAGGTGGCCTTCCACTCCACCCTGCTGGAAATCGCCCGCGAACGGGCCGGCGACTACCTCTAGCCATTCGGTCAGGACTCAAGGGGTTGGCAGCCGAAGATTCGGCACCTGCCTGCCCAACGCCGCGGCCCGGCCGTACCATGGAAGCAGATATATGCGCGGGGTTGCCAAGTTCGCTGAAAAGGACCCGAGACGTTGCCATTCGAAACACTGCCGGTAGTCGACATCTCCCGATTGAACGCTGGCCCGGAGGAGGCGTCGCAGTTCCGTGACGAACTGCGCAACGCGATGCATGAGGTCGGTTTCCTGTACCTTGCCGGCCACGGCATTCCGCAGGAGCTCACAGACGCCATGCTGGATGTGTCCCGCCGCTTCTTCGAGCTGCCCGAGGGGCAGAAACTTGAGATTGAGAACGTCCACAGCCCGCAGTTCCGCGGTTACACGCGCGTCGGCGGAGAACTCACCGACGGCGCAGTAGATTGGCGCGAGCAGATCGACATCGGAGTTGAGCGCCCCGCGGTGGCCCCGGGCCCGGGCGTCGCGGACTACTGGCGACTCGAAGGGCCCAACCTGTGGCCGGAGGCGCTGCCGGAAATGCGGGGGATTGTCGCCGAGTGGATGGAGCGGCTGAGCGCAGTCTCGTTGACTCTCCTGCGGGCCCTGGCGGTATCCCTCGGGGCGCCCGAAGACGCTTTTGACGACGCCTTCGCTGCCCGGGCCTTCCCCGTCCTCAAGGTTGTTCGGTACCCGGGGTCATCCCACGACGAACCCAAGCAGGGAGTGGGCTCCCACCGCGACGGCGGGGTGCTGACGCTCCTTCTGGTGGAGCCGGGCAAGGGCGGCCTTCAGGTCGAATACCAAGGGACATGGATCGACGCACCCCAGGTGCCCGGAACCTTTGTGGTTAACATCGGCGAGATGCTGGAGCTGGCCACGAACGGCTACCTCAAGGCGACCCTGCATCGGGTGATCTCGCCGCCTCGCGGCACCGACAGGATCTCCCTCCCCTTCTTCTACAATCCGGCGCTGGATGCGAGGATGCCGCAACTGGCGGTGAGCCCAGAGTTCCAGGCCAAAGCCCGCGGCCTGTCGGTTGACCCGACGAACAGTCCGATTCTGGAAACCTACGGGGACAACGCCCTTCGCTACCGCCTTCGGGCGCACCCGAACGTCGGTGGGGTGCACCACGCGGACCTGCTGACAGGCTGACGGCGGCCGTCCCTAGCCCGCCGCCCGTGCCGGCGTTTCGGTCGCCGCATAAGTCGCCGAGACCCGGCGGTAGACGGGAGTCAGGAACGCCAGCAGCGCGGCCGCGATCATTACAATCCCGGCGACCAGGAACACTAGCGCGATGCCGCGGGACGTGCCCTCGCCCAGCAACGGGGCCAGCTGCGCGGCGCCTTCAGAGGACCGCGCGTACGGGATGATCCAGACCTGGGCGATGGGCGCGATCAGGAACGCGGTGATTGGCGCTGCCGCGGACTCGAATGCCATGGCGAATCCGAACACCCGGCCTTGCCGGTGCAGGGGGACCACTTGCTGGATGACCGTCTGCTCGGCGGCCTCCACGAAAGGCACCAGGACCAGGTAGAGCCAGATGCCCGCGATGTACAGCCATGCCCACTCCCGCAGCGTAAACACCGCACCGAGTACACCCATCAGGATCACGGCGATGAGCATGGAACACAACGGGTTGGACCCCAGGCCAAACTTTCCGATCAGTGCGCCACCGACGACGAATCCGGTGGCGCCCAGCGCGAAGTACGTCCCCCAAAGCTCAACGGGGAACATCTCGAGGCCGTAGGGATCCATCAACGCCATGTACACGCCGCCAATGAAGTTGTTGAACGTCGAAAACAGGATGAGCGCGAACAGCCCGGAGATGGCCAGCACGGCGGCGAGTGCGCCGCGCAGGTCGAATCCGCCGTGTGCGTCCGTGGCCGCTGCACGCACCTCCTCGGGCATGCGCAGCGTGATCAGGTGTGCGAATGCCAGGGCTGTGAGCGCCAGGGCGACGACGATCGTCCAGCCCATGCCCAGCAGCCCCACTGACAGCCCGGAGAATACGGACGTGACGATGAACATCAGCCCCTGCACCATGCCCACCAGCCCGTTGGCGTTCGCTCGCCGATCCGGCTCGATGAGGATGGTGACCGTGGTGGACAGGGCGATGTTGCGCATGTTCTCCACCACCGCGCCAACCAGGATGACCAGCGCGAAGAGCCAGAACCACGGCTGCGTCAGGTCCAGCATCCAGGTGGCCGGAGTCAGCAGGAACATTACCCCGGACAGTACGAACATCATCAGCGTGAAGCCGGCGGCGAAACGCATCACCTCCAGCTTGCGGTAGCGGTCCACGAAGGTGCCGAAGCTGATGCTGGAAAGGGCGATCAACAGCATGTACGCGCCGCCGATCACGCCGGTGGCGATCACGTTGCGCGTTTCCAGATACACCCAGAACGTCAGGGCGAACCAGAGGTAGCTGGTAGTGATGTTGGCCAAGGCGGTGTTCGCCAAGATGCCGGCGAAGGTCCGGGACCGCTGTTCCGGGCTGCGCAAGGACGTGTCGACGCCGCCGTCGGGAGCCGCAGCGGCCCTGAACGGGGCCGGTTCCTGCTCGGTCATGCGTCCCATTTTACTGACATCCGACTGCGGGGGACATGGCCGCCGCTGCGCTTTAGAAAAGTGTGATGCCGGTGAGTTCGGCGAGTTTAGCCGTGAGTCTGTCCTGGAACGTCGCGTCGGTAGCTTCAGGCGCCGCCAGGCGCTGCCGGCGGTGATACCAGTAACGGCCGGAGACCAGGGCGTCGGGGTCGTTGCTGACAGCCAGCCAGGCCTGGGTCTCGTGGCCCTTGGCCAGATCGTCAGGGGCGCCGGCGCCGCCCATCCTGGTGGGTACCCAGCCGGGGTCGACGGCGTTGCTGAGCACCGTGGGCCAGTGGCGGGCCACCGACGCGGAGAGGGCGGAAACGTGGAGCTTGCTCTCGGAGTAGGCGGTGCCGGCATTCCAGCGGCGTTCGGTCCAGTCGATGTCCTGCAGGTTGCCGGAAGCCCCGCGGTGCATGCCGCTGCTGACGTAGATCAGGCGGCGGGGCCTGTCGATCAGGGCCGTGAGGATGTAGGGGGCGAGCACGTTCACCGCCAGGGTTCGGGAGTGTCCCTCCGGGGTGGTGATGCGCCCCGGCGAGAGGTAGACGCCGGCGTTATGGATGACGGCGTCCATCCGCCCGTGCGCGTTGACCTGTTCGGCGAGGTCCCGCGTTTCGGTGGCGATGCTCAGGTCACCGATGACGACGCCGGCCGCTTGCGGGGCGATTTCATCGAGGACGGCGGCGCGTTCCCTGGAGCGGGCATGCAGCAAAACCTCGTGGCCGTCATTCACGAGAGACAGGGCGGTGGCGAGTCCGAGTCCGTCGGTGGAGCCCGTGATGAAGATGCGGGACATGGCGCGGTGCCCTAACGCCGCAGCGCCGTCAGCGCTTCGGTAAGGGGCATGAGTAGTGCGGGCCCGTGGCCGGGAAGTATGACAGCGGCGGTAACGCCGTCGAGCCGGTGGGTTGCCGCCAGCGCCGCGGCGCGGTCCGTGTGATACATCCGGTGGAGCATCTGGGGTCCGGTGCTGCGGCTCAGCGGATGGCCGCTGACAAACGAGTCACCCACGGCGATCGCGCCCGCTTCGGGGAGAAGGATCGAGGCGTTGCCTGGGGTGTGGCCCGGGAGCAGGATCGCTTCAGGGCTGCCGGGCAGGTTCCGGAGCCTCCCGGCGTCCCAGGCCTCGGCCCGCGTTGCAGCTTTGGCCGTCAGGGATCCTGCCTTGATGGCGTGGATCATCCAGCGGAAGACGCGGGGGCGCCACGCCCGGAGGATGACCTGCCCGAAGGTGACCTGGTGCTTCTCCCGCCCCTGGACGTGGGCTAGTTCTTCCCGGGCGCAAAGGATCGGCGTTCTGTATGTTTCGGAGAAGTAGGCAGCGGAGCCGGTGTGGTCGACGTGGCCGTGGGTGAGAGTCACTGCCCGGGCGTCGGCTGGACGCAAGCCCACGTGACGTATGGACTCGAGGACCAGCGGGCGGTCGGCGGGGTATCCGCTGTCAATGAGCATGAAGCCGGTTTCGTCTCGGACCACGATCCAGTTGGAAGCCGGTCCTTCAACGAAAAAGACGCCGGGTGCCTGCTCGGAAACGTTGCCTGCGGGGTGCCATTCATTGGCTCGGACGTGCACGGCTACATCCTAGCCGCCACGCAGCAAGTGCTACAGCAATGGGGTCGGGTCCGCCGGAAAGCAGGCCAGTGCCGTGGCGTGGGCCTGCCGCAGGGCCTCCTTGACGGGCAGCTGACGATGTTCCTTCGACAGGATTTCCACACCCCAGGGACCATCGAAGCCAATCGCCTTCATTGTCCTGATAAACCCGGTAACGTCCTGGTCGCCCTGTCCGCACAGGCGGCGGTTATCGCGTGTGTCCTCAAAGAGGGAGCCCCTGATTTCGGCGTCCGCGTCGTTGAGTTCCACGCCGAAGATCTGTTGGGCCTCAAGGCTCCGGGACAGCTCGCCAAAGGTGGTTCCGGCACGGAAGACGTGCCAGTAGTCGACGACGAGACCGCATTCGGGCATGTCCACCTTTCGCATGAGCTCAGCAGCCGCCGGCACGCTTCCGACCATCGAAAACGGCATCGGTTCAAGAGCAATGCGGGTACCGCGCATCGCGGCCTCAGCTGTCAGGCGCCGCAGAGGATCCACGAGGAAGTCGAGCTCATTCAGGGGATCGCCAATGGCCGTTCCTACTTTGATGAACCGGGCACCGAGCGTTTCGGCCGCATCCAGGAGGAGGTCGAATTGTGGCCGCCAGAGGTGGACAAGGCTCTTGTCCCACCAGCCGCTGAGGAGTTCCACCTCAACATAGCGGAAGCCAGCGTCGTCAATGAGCTTCCGCAGGCCCGGAAAGCCCAGCGTTGACTGTGCTGATGCCAGGTCGTCGTGGGCGAGCCCGTACCCTGACCAACCTGTGGAAGCCATCGCTTCGAGCCGTTCCGCGATGGGCACGGGGCTTGTCTCGGGAATTTGCAACGGCGCAACGTTGCCGGCGCTGGTCCAGCAGGACGCGACAAGTTCCGGGGGATAGGTGCTGGTCATGGTTCTCCTTTGAAACAAATGAGGGCCGCCGCCCGATCTGTTGTGTGCGTTCCAGTATCAAACCACAAAGCGTTGGAACGGTCTACAGAATTATTGGAACGGTCTATTGACTTACAGATTCGTTGCATTCTAGAGTTGGAGCGTTCCATTCTGAGGGATGGATCACATCCGTTCACAACATCAGCGACCTCCGTATTCGCTCCATGCCCGGCATGCGACCGAAAACGTTCACGACGGTCGAAATTGCGCGAATCAAGGGAGATTTCACGTGGCAAAATTCAGTTGGCGTCGGGGCGCTATGGCCCTCGCCGTCGTTCCGCTCATTACCTTGGCGGCGTGTTCGAGTACTGGGGGCAAGACGGAACCTGCAACCATTGGAGGAAGCGGCCAGGTTGCCAGCACTCCCCGCCTCAAGGTCGCCCTCATTACCCATGCCGAGGCAGGCGACACGTTCTGGGACATCGTCCGCAAGGGCGCCGAAGATGCGGCGGCGAAGGACAACGTCGAGATCCTCTACACGAATGATTCCGAAGCCGGCCGCCAGGCACAGCTTGTGCAGCAGGCCATCGACCAGAAGGTTGACGGCATCGCGGTCACCATTGCCAACCCGGGCGCAATGAGGGACGTGATGAAGAAGGCCGCTGACGCGGGCATTCCGCTTGTGAGCTTCAATGCCGGCGGAGATGTCTCCGCACAGCTGGGCGCTTTCACCCACTTCGGTTCCAACGAGAAGCTGGCCGGTGAGGCTGTGGGCGCCAAGCTTGCGGCCGACGGCTACAAGCACCCCATTTGCGTGATCATGGCACAGGGGCAGGTACAGCTCGAGGCGCGGTGCGCCGGTGTCAAGGCCAAGGTACCGGGAACCGAGATCCTCTACGTTGACGGCAAGGACATGACCGCGGTCCAGTCCACTGCCACGGCGAAGCTGCAGGCCTCGAAGGACGCCGACGTCATCATCGGCCTGGGCGCCCCGTACACGGTCACACTCCTCAAAGCGGTGACGGATGCGAACAGCTCGATCAAGGTGGCGAGCTTCGACCTCAACCCTGCTCTCGCCGAGGCAATCAACGACGGCAAGATTCTCTTCACGGTGGACCAGCAGCCGTTCCTGCAGGGTTACCTGGCAGTGGATGCAGTGTGGCAGACCAAGCGCGGCGGCTTCAAAGTCGGCGGCGGCCAGCCCGTCCTGACCGGTCCCGCCATCGTGGACAAATCCAACATCTCAGACGTGCTGAAGTACGTCCAGCAGGGCATCCGCTAACAGCCCGCTCGCCGGGCCGGCCCCGCGCCGGCCCGGCAGCAAGGAGAATTATCATGACCATCACCCAGACCAAGTCAATGACAAAGTCACCGGCGTCCGATGAGCGCGTCGCCAAGCGCAGTCCGCTCCACAAGCTCCTCGGACGTCCCGAGGTGGGTGCCCTGGTGGGCGCCATCGTCCTTTTCGTCTTCTTCGCACTGGTCTCCAGCACCTTCACCCAACCGAATGCCTTTGCGACCATCCTGTACGGATCCTCCACCATCGGGATCATGGCCGTGGGCGTGTCACTGCTCATGATCGGCGGCGAGTTCGACCTCTCCACCGGCGTGGCCGTCATCAGCTCGGCGCTCTCGGCGTCGATGTTCAGCTGGTTCTTCAGCGTGAACGTCTGGGTGGGCGTACTGCTGGCACTGGCCATGTCCCTGTCCATCGGTTTCATCAACGGCTGGATCCTGGTGAAGACCAAGCTGCCCAGCTTTATCGTCACGCTGGCCACGTTCCTGATGCTGACGGGCCTGAACCTGGCTTTGACGCGACTTATCGGCGGCAGCGTGTCCTCCCCGTCGATCGCGCAGATGGACGGTTTTGCCTCGGCCCGGGCGGTGTTCGCTTCGTCGGTGAACATTGCCGGTGTTGAAGTGAAGATCACCGTGTTCTTCTGGATCGTCCTGGTGGCCGTGGCGTCCTGGGTGCTGCTGCGGACCAAGGTGGGCAACTGGATCTTCGCCGCCGGCGGCGACGCCAACGCCGCCCGCGCCGTGGGTGTTCCGGTCACCAAGACCAAGATCGGCCTGTTCATGGCCGTGGGTTTCTGCGGCTGGGTCCTGGGCATGCACAACCTCTTCGCGTTCGACTCCGTGCAGTCCGGTGAGGGTGTGGGCAACGAGTTCCTCTACATCATCGCCGCGGTGATCGGCGGCTGCCTGCTGACC
>NZ_JARCCY010000033.1:0-54049 GCF_039907775.1 Arthrobacter sp. CC3 | reverse complement strand
ATTGGCTAGAAGTTAAACCACCTTCTCCTTCAGAGGACTCACACCTCCAAGCAAATGCCCATGCTGGGCGTACAACGTGGACAGGCTCAACGCCAGCTGACGTTGAGCCTGTCGAAAAGCGATTAGTGAACCGACTTACTCGTTCACAAATTCCTTCATCCACGTCTTCAATTCTTCCCCAAAGTCCACGCGCTCCGAGGCGATGGAGATAACAGCTTTGATGTAGCTGAGCTTGTCCCCGGTGTCGTAGCGGCGCCCGCGGAACACCACGCCATACACACCGCCGCCTTCGCCCTCGGTGGTGGCCAGAGTCTGCAGGGCGTCGGTCAGCTGGATCTCGCCGCCACGGCCCGGCTCGGTTTCTTCCAGGACGTCAAACACAGCCGGGTGCAGCACGTAACGGCCGATGACGGCTAGGTTGGACGGAGCTTCATCAACTGAGGGCTTCTCCACGAGACGGTTGACTTGGAAGTAGTTCTCGCCGTCCACGGGAGTAATGTCCGCGCAGCCGTAGGCACTGATCTGCGACGGGTCCACCTCGATAAGCGCGATTACTGAGCCGCCGGTCTTGGCCTGGACATCGATCATGATGCTCAGAAGGTCCTCCTGGGCATCAATGAGGTCATCGCCCAGCAAGACCGCAAACGGCTCGTTCCCGACGTGCTGGCGGGCGCACAGCACGGCGTGGCCCAGGCCCTTAGGGTCTCCCTGCCGCAGGTAGTGCAGCGGCGCGAGGCTGGACGCGTGCTGAACGGCCTCCAGTCGCTCCAGGTCGCCCTTCAGCTCCAGGGTGCGCTCCAGAGCCGGTGCGCGGTCAAAGTGGTCCTCCAGGGCGCGCTTTGAGCGTCCGGTGATCATCAGGAGATCATCCAAGCCGGCTTTAACGGCTTCTTCCACCACGTACTGGATTGCGGGCTGGTCAACAACCGGCAACATTTCCTTCGGCATCGCCTTGGTGGCGGGCAGGAAGCGAGTTCCCAAACCGGCAGCAGGAATGACGGCTTTTCTTACTGATTTCCCCAAAGTCATAGCTGAACCATACAAATCGATTGAGGAAACTGGCAATTCGTTGCCGAGATTACGACGATTTCGACAGGCTCAATCACCGGGACCCATGGGGAGGCCTGCCCATCGCAGGGCGACGCATATTCGGACATACTTCGGGTGCAACTTTCACGAATATTGGGGGAAATCATGAATAACGACCAGCCGCCTGGCGTACCACCGCAACCGGGGCACAACGGATGGCAGCAGCCCGGCCAACCGCCCTACCCTCCGCGCGCGGACCAGTACGACTACAACCAGCCTCCCTACGGCCCGCCGGGACCGGGCCAGTACGGCCCGCCTCCGCCCAAGAGCAGCTTCCCCGTCTGGGGCTGGGTGGCTAGCGGCGTGGGTGTCGTGGCAGTCCTGGCGGTGGCCGGGGTGATGGTCCTGGGCGGCCTCGGTTCAACCAAAGAACCCGAAGCGGCCCCGGCACCTACGGAGACTGCCGGCAGCTCGGCCTCTAGCGAAGCAACCGACGAAGCCACCGCGGAGGAATCCTCAGCCGCAGCCACAGGCGACGAAGACCTATATATCTTCCAGGACGCCGACTTCACTTCGGCACCTGTCTGGTCCACCAAAATGCCGGACGGCTGGATTATGTCAGACGTCAAAGGCGGAACCATTCAGTACCGCAGCAAAGAGAGCCCCTGCAACTTCACCACGCATCAGGCCATCCTGCCGCCCCGCGACGAAACCACCGACGAGGAAGCCACCAAAACCTCGATGCAGCTCGAAATCGATGGCATCAAATCAACGGTGGGAAAGCCCGTCACCGTTGTGACCGATGCTGACTCGCTCTACACCAAGCTGCGGAATGCCGATGGCCGCGTCATCGAAATGCAAGAAGCGGAGCTTCGGTTCAAGAACAAGAGCGACGTGGACGTGGTGTACCGCATCGCCGTGCGCTCCATGCCGGCCGGCGACGGACTGATGGAACTCATTCTGGCCTGCCCGGCAGACCTGCCCACGGAGCCTGACCTCTGGATGGAACTGACGGACAGCGTCACCATGGTGGACGATCCGGCAGCTTAGTTTCAGCGGCCCTTGAACTCCGGGGTCCGCTTCTCCTGGAACGCCTTGAAGCCCTCAGAGTAGTCCTCGGACTTGCAGAGCCGGGCCTGCTCCGCGTTTTCCTCTTCCATCGCTTCCCAGAGGCCAAGGCGCTGGTCGCGGATGTGCGCCACCAGGTCCTTGCTGGCGTTGAAGGCACCCGTGGCTCCCGTGGCAACCTTCGCCACGATGCCGCGGGTGTTTTCCAGCAGCTCGTCCTTGGGCATGGCACGGCTGAACATGCCCTGCGCCACTGCCTCGGCGCCACTCATCAGCTCGGCCGTGTAGATCAGGTCCAGCGTCCGGTGCATGCCCAGCCGCTCGGTGAAGTACCAGTGCCCGCCGGAATCCAACGTGGCCCCCAGCTTGGCGAACGGTGAGCCGAACTTGGCATCCTCCGCCACGTACACCACGTCCGTGGCCAGCAGCAGGCCCAGCCCCACGCCCAGGCAGGCGCCCTGCGCCGCCGCGAAGGTGGGAGCGGGGAACGCCGTCATCTTCTGCAGCAGCGGCTGCAGCAGGCCGCCCAGGTACGCCTGGACGTCGTCCGTCTCCGGCGTCACGCCGGCAATGTCCCGGCCCGCGCAGAAGGCGCGGCCCTCTCCCCTGAGCAGCAGCGCCCGCACCTCACCGCGCGAGGCGGCGGCAGCGGCGTCGTCGTACGCCTGGGTTAAATCCTTCAGCGCCTGCTCATCCAGTGAATTCAGCTTGTGCGGGGCGTTGAGGACTACCTCGGCGATGCCGTCGGCGATGGAGAGGGAGATCATGGGGCTCCTGTTCGTGGCCGTGACAGCCGGGTTGGTAAAGGCTTAGACGTCGAAGTCGACCGTGACGTCCGGGGTGGTGGGGTGCGACTGGCAGGTGAGCACGTAGCCCTTATCCAGTTCATCCTGCTCCAGGGCGTAGTTCTCATCCATCGTGACGGAACCCGTGACCACCTTGGCGCGGCAGGTGCCGCACACTCCCCCGGCACACGCGAACGGCACGTCCGGGCGCACGCGCAGGGCGGCGTTGAGGATGGACTCGCGCGCATGGGTGGGGCTCTCCACCTTGCCCTCGAGGCCGTCCAGCTTGAACGTGATCTTGTAGGTTTCCTTAGACTCGTCCGCGATCACCGGCCGGCCGATGTTGCCCTCGGGGCGGTCCGGCTTGCCGGAGGTGAACAGCTCGAAGCGCACGTGCTCGGGCTGCACGCCGCGGGCTGCCAGGGTGTCCCGGCACAGCTGCACCAGCTCGAACGGCCCGCACAGGAACCACTCGTCCACGTCGTCCGCGTGGATGGCCGTGCCCAGCAGCGCCTGGAGCTTCTCGGCGTCGATCCTTCCGCTCAGCAGCGGCGCGATGCGCTGCTCGCGGGACAGCACGTGGTGCAGGGCCAGGCGGCTCGGGTACTTGTCCTTCAGGTCCGCCAGTTCCTCCAGGAACATCACGTCCATGGCGGCCTTGTTGGCGTAGATCAGGTCGAAGCGGGTCTCCGGATTCGCGGCCAGCAGCGTGCGGGCAATGGCGATCACCGGGGTGATGCCGGAACCGGCGGCAATGGCCACGAAGCTGCCGGGCTCCCCCGCCAAATCCTCCGGATGGTTCATGGAGTTCATGACGTTCTGCTCAACGGTTTTGCCGTCGCGGCCGTGCTTCGAGACGAACGCTCCCATGGGGCTCATCACGTCCAGCTGGTCGCCGGCCTTCAGCTCGGCATTCGCCCACGTGGAGAACAGCCCGCCCAGGTCCTTCTTGATGGCCACCCGGATCTCGCTGGTGCCGTCCGCGAAGCTGCGCGGCTCGGCGCAGATGGAGTAGCTGCGGCGCACCTCGTGCGGCTGGCCGTTCTCATCCGGCATGGTGGTGCGCAGGGCCACGTACTGGCCCGGCAGGTAGTCGTACTGGCCGGCAAGCTCCGCCGGAACCCCGAACGTCACTTCGATGGCATCTTCCGTGAGCCGGCGGACTTCCGCCACCGTCAGCGTGTGGAAGGACGCACGACGGCGGCCGGTGGCCGTGGCCTGTTCGGCGGCAGTCTGGCGGACAACAGTCATGGGAGCACCTGTTCCTTACAAAACTTTGAAGTAGTCGAACGGTTCCTTGCAGTCCTGGCAGACGTACAGCGCCTTGCAGGAGGTGGAACCGAAGCGGGTGAGTTCCTTGGTGTTCAACGATGAACACTGCGGGCATTTGACGGCCAGGCTCAGGCGGACGGGCCCGGCATGGCGTACTGTTTTTCCACCTGCGGTCGCGTTGCCCGCTGGAGGCGCGATGCCGTACTCCTGCAGCTTGGCCTTGCCGGACTCCGTCATCCAGTCCGTGGTCCACGCGGGGCTGAGCACCAGCTCCACGTGCACGTTGGGGTAGCCCTCCTTGGCGAACACCGCGTTGAGGTCATCGCGGATGGCGTCCATGGCCGGGCAGCCCGAGTAGGTGGGCGTGATGGTCACCTGGACGGCGGGCACCATGCCGCCGTCGGCAGCGTTTGGTTCCTTCGTCACCTTAACGTCCCTAAGGATGCCCAGGTCCGCAATCGTGAGCACCGGGATCTCGGGATCGCACACCGTGGCGGCGAGGTCCCAGGCCTTCTGCTCCGGCGTTTTCGCTTCCCTGCGGTCGCTCTCAGCGGTGGGGTGGCTGACGTACATGGCTACCAGCTCGCTCCTGGGTGCTGGCGGGCCAGCACCTGCATTTCGGCCAGCATGTAGCCCAGGTGTTCGGAGTGCTTGCCGCGGCGTCCGCCGCCCAGGGCAGCCGGAACCTGCGGAACCTCGAGTTCGGCTTCGGCCAGGACCTCGCCGGTGAGCCGGTCAAAGTCGGCACGCAGGCTGGAAGGCTCGACGGCGGCACCCGCCGCCGCGAGGCGGGCGGTAAGTTCGTCGTCGGCAAACAGTTCGTCAACGTAGGGCCAGATGACCTTGAAGCCGTGGATCATCTTGCGGCGGGATTCGTCCGTGCCGAGGGCCAAGCGCAGCACCCACTGGGCGCTGTGGTCCCGGTGGTAATCCACTTCCTTCACTGCCTTGGCGGCGATGCCGGCCAGCGTGGCGTCCGTGGACTGGGTGAGCCGGCGGTAAAGCTCGAACTGGTAGTAGCTCACCACGAACTGCCGGGCGATGGTGACGGCGAAGTCCCCGTTGGGCTGCTCGAAGAGTTCCACCGAGCGGAACTCATCCTCGGAGCGGAAGTAGGCGAGTTCGTCCTCGCTCTTGCCGTTGAGCCCGCCGGCGTAGCTGAGGAAGGAGCGGGCGTGGCCCAGCTGGTCAAGGGCGATGTTGCCCAGGGCGATGTCCTCCTCCAGCTCGGGGGCGCGGGAGATCCAGTGGCCCAGGCGCTGGGCAAGGATCAGGGCGTCGTCGCCCAGGCGCAGGGCGAACTCGGCCACGTCCTCGGTGGGCTTGGCGGTGCCGCGGCTGACAGCCAGTGCGATGTCCTCCGGGCGGAGGGCGTTGCCCGGCGTGATGCGGGTGGCGCTGGCGGTGGCGTCTCCGCTGGTGCCTGCGGTGGTCACGCCCACGGAGATGTCCCCGTGGCCGGTTGTTTCTGTCTCTGTTTCCTGGGTGGTGGTCTCGGGGGTGCTCACAGGTGCTTCACGCCCTCGCTCTTGGTGTAGTACGTGGCATGCCGGTAGTCCTTGCCCTGGGGCGATTCGAAGAATGCGCCCTTGGCGTCCGGATCGCTGGAGGCGATGGCGTCCGCGGGGACAACCCAGATGGACACGCCCTCGTTGCGGCGGGTGTACAGGTCACGGGCGTTGCGCAGCGCCATCGCTGCGTCCGGCGCGTGCAAGGACCCGGCGTGGACGTGGGACAGACCGCGGCTGGAGCGGACAAAGACTTCCCAGATGGGCCAGACGTTGCCGGCGGGGGTTTCGGGGCTCATGCTGCTTCCTCTTCTGCTTGCTTCTTGGCCTGCTTTGCTGCGTAAGCCGCTGCGGCTTCGCGCACCCAGGTACCGTTCTCGTGTGCTTCGCGGCGACGCTCCAGGCGCTGGGCGTTGCAGGGGCCGCGGCCCTTCAGGACCTCATGGAACTCGTCCCAGTCCAGCGGGCCGTGCTCCCATTTCTTGGTTTCTTCGTTGAAACGGATGTCCTTGTCCGGGAGGGTGAGGTCCAGGACCTTGACCTGCTCCATCATCATGCCGACGAAGCGGTTGCGCAGCTCGTCGTTGCTGAAACGCTTGATGTTCCAGGCCATGGACTGCTTGGAGTTGGGTGAATCGTCATCCGGCGGGCCGAACATCATCAGGGCCGGGGCGTACCAGCGGTTCACGGCCTCCTGGGCCATCTGCTTCTGCTCGGGGGTGCCGTGCGAGAGTTCCAGCAGGATCTCGAAGCCCTGGCGCTGATGGAAGGACTCTTCCTTGCAGACGCGGACCATCGCCCGGCCGTACGGGCCGAAGGAGGCGCGGCACAGCGGAACCTGGTTGGCGATTGCGGCGCCGTCCACCATCCAGCCAATGGCTCCCATGTCCGCCCAGGTGCGTGCGGGATAGTTGAAGATGGAGGAGTACTTGGCCTTGCCGTCCATCAGGTCCTGCATCATCTGGTCGCGCGGCTGGCCCAGGGTCTCGGCTGCCGAGTACAGGTACAGGCCGTGGCCGGCCTCGTCCTGGACCTTGGCCATGAGGATGGCCTTGCGCTTCAGGCTGGGGGCGCGGGAAATCCAGTTGGCCTCCGGCTGCATGCCGATGATTTCCGAGTGCGCGTGCTGCGAGATCTGCCGGATGAGGGTCTTGCGGTAGGCCGCCGGCATCCAGTCGCGCGGCTCGATGCGCGAATCCTCCGCCATCACACGGTCAAAGTACGCCTGACCTTCTGCCTCGTGCCGGGCTGCCTCTTCAGCGCTGATTTCTTGCCGTCCCGGCGTACCTTCAGCGGGCACTGACTGCAGGGTCTGCGATGCCATGGTTGCTCCTATGCATATCCGATAAATAATTACCGACCGTTCGTTCAGGATATGCGGAAGCCGTGAGATGCGTCAAGCACACGGCGCGTCTTGTGGGGTAGTTTTGGGGCGTGAACGCAGGCATTGGCAGGAAGCTCCCCCTCTGGGCCCTACTTGCCCTCAATATGCTGGTTGCCCTGTTGGCCATCGCACTGGTGCAGGCTTTCCTGGTCAAGGTGTACCGGGTGCCGTCCGGTTCCATGGAACAGACGCTGCAGGGCTCGCAGGGCGGCGGCGACCGGATCCTGGTCAACCGCCTCGCCTACGCGGGCAGCTCACCGCGGCAGGGGGACGTGGTGGTGTTCACCCGCCCGGCCTCCTGGCAGCGCGAAACAGCAACGCCCGACGGCGGCGGGCTGGGTTCCGTGGCACGCGCCTTCGGCGACCTGACGGGGATCGGCATCTCCAACGAACAGTTCCTGGTGAAGCGGGTGATCGCCGTGGGCGGCCAAACGGTCAACTGCTGCGGCAGCGACGGCCGGCTCAGCGTGGACGGCCAGCCGCTGGACGAGCCGTATATCTACCAGGACTTCCCGTTCCAGGCAGCGTCCCTGGACTGCAGCACGGTGCCCAGTTCCGCCCGCTGCTTCCCGTATTTCACTGTCCCCGAGGGCCAGCTGGTGATGCTGGGCGACCACCGCTCCGGTTCAGCGGACTCGGTGGTGGACTGCCGGACGCAGGCCGGCCCGCCGTCGTCGGCCTTGTCTCCTGGCGACTCGCCGGGGTGCGTCCGGACGGTGAAGACCTCCGACGTTATCGGCGAGGTCGCCCTGCGGATTTGGCCGCTGGACCACGCCGGCGGAGTTGGTTGAGGTCCTTTGCTACCCGCGGGAAGGCGCGCAGGAAGCGGGCCCACCGGGCTTGATGCTGCCGGAGCCTGCCTTTGAATGACAGGTCCGCGTAGATGTTTCCCGTCAGGAAAACCTCCCGCGCCGGGAAGATCGCCCGGAAAAGGAGCTTCGGCTTCTCCCGCAGCGGGGCCTGGGCAATCGCGATGATCCGGGCACTGCCCGGCTCCTTGGCCAAGAGGCGGTTGCGCCATTCCATGGAGGCCTCGGGCCACTCCCCCGGTTGGGAGCCGAGGTCCTCGAGGAAGGGGCGCATGGCAGCCAGCGATCCCGTGGCCTTGGCGATGTCCACGATCGCGGCGGTGTGACCTTCGTGTTCAGTGAGTTCGTTGAGGAACTCGAGCTCCTGGCGGCACGCCGGCAGGTGCGGCGAGCGGAGGGCATGCAGGGCAAGAATGAGGATTCCCAGCGCCTTTGACGGGACCCTCACCTCCTGCCCTGCAAGTTCGAGGGCTTCGGTGTGCGCCCACATCACGTCGAAGCAGTCACCCGGGCCTGCTTCCATGCCGGGAAACCGGAAGTGCACGTCGATGCAGCAGGGCCATGACGGGTGGTCGATGGTGGTGGAGTGCCGCGGAAAGCTGCGCTCGTCCGGGTCAACGGGCCGTTCCCGCCAGCCCCGCTCCCGCAGGCCACCGAGCAGCGCGTCCAGGTCCGCCGGGGCCACAAAGACGTCCACGTCCACGGACATCTTGGGCAGGCGCAGCCCCTGGACCACACTGGCCGGGCCCTTGATGAAGAATGCCCGGATCCCCAGGCTGTCCGCTACCCGCTGCACCAGGGCATGGCCCAGGAGCACGGCTTCGGGAATGCTCAGCTGCGTTTTGTCGGCCGGGTTCTGCATGGCGGGCCTAGTTCCTGACCCGGCGTCCGGCTGACACCGGTTCCAGGACCTCGTCAGCTGGCGAGTCCCAGGGGGATGTACGTTCTGTGTCGGGGTGTTCCGTATGTTCCGTGTCGGGGTGCGCATATTCAGGCGCGTCCGCGGGTTCCGGTGCCGAAGTGTAGGTCCCGTAGTAGGAGTAGGCGTCCGTACCCTTGGTGGGCACGTAGTTGAGGACGGCGCCCAGGATGCGGCCCTTCACCTTTTCCAGGTTGCCCAGCGACTGGCCCAGCTGTTCCTGGGTGGTCTTGCCCGTGCGGATCACCACGATGGCGCCATCGGCCACGCGGGAGAGGACGGCGGCGTCCGTGACAGGCAGCAGCGGCGGGGCATCGATGAGCACAGTGGCGTTCTGGGCCAGGGCGTTGAGCATGTTCTTCATGGCACGGGAACCGAGCAGCTCGCTGGGGTTGGGCGGGATGCGGCCGGAGCCCAGCACGGACAGGTTGGGCAGGGCACCCCAGGGCTGCAGGACGTCCTCCAGTTCAGCGGTGCCGGTGAGCACATCGGTGACCCCGACTCCCGGAACCAGGCTGAAAACATCCACCAGCGTGGGGCGGCGGAGGTCGCCGTCGACCACTACAACGTTCTCGCCGGCGGCCGCCATGGTGACCGCCAGGTTGGCCGTGACGGTGGACTTGCCTTCGGCCTGCATGGAGCTGGTGACCACAATGATCCGCGGCGGCTGGTCCACGTCCAGGAAGCTGAGGTTGGTGCGCAGTTCGCGGAGGGCCTCGGCCATGGCCCCGCTGCCGCCTACTTCGTGGAGCTGCGCGAAGGTGCCGGCTTCGAGGATGGTGCTCTTGCCGTCCAACCGGTGGTCCACGGGGAGGGTGCCGATCACGGGGACCTCGAACAGCCGCTCGATTTCCGCGGCGTTGCGGATGCGCCGGTCCAGGTGCCGGCGGACCAGGGCGTAGGCCACGCCGAGGGCCAGGCCGATGAGCGCGCCGAGCGCCAGGGTGAGCTTGACGTTCGGGGACACGGGGCTGGTGGGGAGGACCGCCTTGCCCAGCGGCAGGATCCGGACGGCGGATGCGGGAGCGGGAGTGGCGGCGGGAGCGCTACTGGACGTCCCGGCGTCGGGCGTGGTTGTTTCTGTGGTGGCCGTTACTGGGGTGGCCGTTTCGATCGCCTCAACCTGTGCGGCGAGGCCGTTGACCCAGGCATCGGCCACGCGCTGGGCGGTGGCCGGATCCGGCGACTGGGCCGTCACGCGGATCTCGGCCGTGTCCAGCGGAACCTTCACGCTGATGGTGCCGAGCAGCGCGTCTGCGGTGGTGTTCAGCTCCAGGGATGCGATCACCCGGTCTGCCACGAGCCGGGACTTGGCCACGGACTCGTAGTTCTTGACCTTTGCCTTGGCCAGGCTGTCCCCGGCGAGGGACAGGCTCACGTTGTCAGAGCCCGGGGTGACCACAATGCCGCTGGAATCGGACGAGTAGATCTTGGGTTGCAGGACGGTCCAGCCGAACGCCGTCAACGTGGCCAGCACGGTGAAGGCGACGATTGCCTTCCAGTACACCCGCACCACCCGCAGGTAGTCGGCCAGGTCCAGGCCGGCAGGGGCATCTCCGCCGGCCGCAATGTTGACGCTCATGGGTGGTTCCTTCCAAGTGTGTGTTTCTCTGCCCGGTCTTCGTTGCCGGGTTACTGCGTCGGGTGGTCTCTACGGAGTGGTTTCAACGCGGCGGTTTCCCGCGAGGTGGTTTCCCGCTCGGCGGTTTCCCGCGAGGCTGGCGGCTACTCGCCGACCTGTTCCAGGACTGATTTGGCGATGAGCTGCCCGGCAGCCGCGGCGACGGCGGCCCGGTAGTCCTCCGGCCGGCCGTGCACTTCGCCTATTTGTTCGGTCAGCCTGTCCAGCGGGACGGCGCTGGCGGTTGCCTCCCAGATGGCCGGCCCGATCCCGCTCAGCCGCACGATCTCCGCTTCCAGCATCACCAGCAGGTCGCCGTCGATGGCTACGGCATCCTTGGGTTCCACCCGGCGGATCCAGCCGTCCGGGATAGGTCCCGATTCGGGTTCTTCTGCGCGGGCCTCCCAGACGGGCTTCGAGCGGCGCTGCTTGCGGAAAAGGGGCGCCAGGGCCGCCGGCAGGTCCTCGGCCTCGGAGTACGTCACCTGCCAGACTCCCCCGACCCGGTCGATCAGCCGGCACAGCGACTGCAGCGGCTCTTCGATTTCGGCCTGCGAAGACGAATCCGGGATGAGGGCCAGCAGCCCGTCAGCCAACGGGAGCTTCCGAAGGGTTGGTTCCTGGTGCGTTCCTTCTGTGGTGTCCGGTTCCACCCGGTTGAGCAGCACGATGGACTGGATGAAGGGCTTGGCCGGTGCCGGCAGGAGGCCGAGCTCGTCCGGGCCCGCCTGGCGCTTGGGTGTGCCGGGCCCCTGCTTCACGGACAGCGGCTTGGGGTACGGCACCACATAGCCGTCCGGGCCGATGGCCACGGTTTCGTCCGTGACATACCCGAACGTTTTGGCCAGCAGCGAGGCGGCGGTGGTCTTGCCCGTGCCCGACTTGGCCACGAGCGCCACAACAGCGCCGGTCTCGGGAGAGGCCACCCCGCAGGCGTGGAGCATCATCAACTCGCCGGCGTTCTCCAGGATCGCGGCAACGGTGAGCCGGGACGTGAGGTTCTCAGCCAGCTCCGCAAAGGAGGCGGCCTGCAAGGGGAACGTGCCGCCGTCGTACGTCTGGGACAAATAGGAGACGGACGCGGAGTACGGCAGGGATTCCGTGGGTTCCTTGGCGAGCGGCGGGATCATCGGTGCCCCGGCACCGGGACAGCGCGACCAGGCCGAGCGCATGCTTTGCTGCTGTTCGAGGGTGACCGAGCGGCCCCAGCGGACGGCGAACTGGGTGCCGAGGACGTCGACGCTCAGCAGTTCCCCGCCGCCGCGCAGGTCCTCAAATAGCCGGGCGTCCCAGCCGCTGGAGAAGTCCCAGTGGGGCTGCGAATCTACGCCGTGCTTGTTGTCCTCGCCGCTCATGACTCCTCCTTCCGTCCAGCCGGTTGGTGCTTGCTGTTTTATTGACCTGCGATGCCGGCGGATTCGATCAGCCGCTGGGCTTCCAGGCCGGCCAGGAAATCTTCCACCTGCTGCGCCAGCTGGCCGGCCGCATCCTCGAAGGTGGCTTCCAGTTCGGCGATGACGGCCGCCCGGTCGCGACGGCCGTCGATCAGTTCCCAAATGGTTGCTGCCGTGCCTTCGAGGACTACGGGCTGGGTTGCATCCAGGTGGAGGAGGGCCACGCGGTCTTTCGACTCGGCCCGGACTTCTGCGACCAGGGTGGAGCGGTGGTAGATCACGGCTGCTGCCTAGACGAGTTCGAGGGTTGTTGTGAGTGGCGCCAAGTTGAGGCCTGTGGGAGACGTAAACGTGACCAACATTGTGAACGATCGCTTCTGCGTCTTCTGCCCGCGGTAGTAAAAACCGACGGAAACCGGATGGTTGATATTCGCAGCAATGCCTGGAATTGTGAACGACGCGGTGAACACCGTGCCCGAAAGAATCGGCCCAGTCATTGTGGCGCCCGTCAGGCTCCGAATTCCGATGGCAGGGTCGGTGGTTGCCGCCGTCGTTGGCTGAATCGTAATTTGTCCAGAGATGCTGCTCGAGATGGCTGCACCGCTATTCACGATGTGGAATCCAGTGGGCCCGATTCCCGTACGGTTGTGACCGCTGGCCCGTTCCTCGGGGTACGGCACTGTTCCTGTCGGCAGGTCGAACGCTGCCGCCACATTAAATCCCGAAGCCGACGCTGCCGGAGCCGCAATAGCTGCAGCGATAACCGGCACGGACCACGCCGCTCCCTTGACGATCCTGCGACGGCTGAGGCCGCCCTCTTCGCTGCTCGTGACCTCTGCGTTCAGAACCTCAGACAATTTCGCCCCCACATATTTTTCGGCTGGGGCCAGCCCCTGATGGACCGGCCGCTTGCATTCACCGCGTTTTCGCCGGCTGCGACCACTTTGCCCAACGACGCGAAAGGTTCACGCAACCGTCCTGCAAGATTCGGTCAAGCTTTCCTGTGTATAACGAATTGAGGATTTCGGGTTCCCACTTTAAATGTCAGTGCCCGCTGGCAGAGTTATCCCATGGAAGCCGTTGGAGAACTCACCCCGAACCAGGCCGCGCGCCTTGGGTGGTTTTCCAACGCTCCGTTTCCGCCGCTGGCGCCGGTGATGCCGACGAGAAACCTGCGCGCCGTCCGGCCTGCTGACCTCGCCGGTGGCCCGCTGGGGCTTGAAGGCCAACAGCCTCCCATAGCGTCCGACGGCGGCAGTATCTGTGCTCTGGCCCGAAGCCTTGAGCTGTTCAAACGTGCCAGTTCGACGGCGGTCGAGGACGCCAAGGTGATGGGCCTGCGGGAAGCGGCTGACTTTGCCGCCGGGCTCGACGAATTCTCCCGGAATATGGAATACATGCAGGTCGTTGCGGCCGGGGCCGTGGACCGGGCCCGGCGCGAGGCCAGTGCTGCCGCGCGGGCCGGCTCGGGGTCCGGGGTTGGTTGGACCACCGGGTGGGGCGAAGCGACCGCCGTGCACGGCCCCATCGGCTGGGCCACCAGCGAAGCGGACACCAGCCAAACCGACACCAGCCAGGGTGCCGGGACGGCACTGAGTACCGAAGCTCCCTGCCTCCCTGCAGAACCGGACCCTGCGGACGACGGCTGCCGGAACACCGCCGAGTTCCTCCGTTTGCGGCTCCGGATCGGTGCCGGAGAAGCCCGCCGGCGGCTGGCGCTAGCCGAGACGGTCCTGCCCCGCACCGGCATCACCGGGCACACGCAGCCACCGGAACGGCCCGAACTCGCCGCCGCCCTCGCAACCGGGACCGTCGCGTCACGGTCCGCGACCATCATCACCCTCGCCCTGGACCGGGCCGGCCACCACGCCGATGCGGAAGTTACCGGCCGGATGGAACACGCCCTGACCCGGGCCGCGGTGGAGCACGACACCGACTTCGTCGCCCGGGTCGCCCGGCAATGGACGGAAGCGATCGACCAGGACGGATCCGAACCCACCGACACCGAACTCCGCCACCGTCAGGGCGTCTTCCTCCGCCAACCCCGCTGCGGACTCCAGCGGATGGAAATCCTCGCCACCACCGAGCAATCCGAACACCTGCTGACCGCGATGAACATCGCCACCAACCCCCGCACCCGCACCGGTGACGGCAGCACCGGTGATGACGTGGAGGATCTGGACCGGCGGACCCGGCCGCAGCAGCTCCTGGACGGCCTCGTCGGCGCGGTCAAAGCAGGACTGACCACCGGCGGCCTGCCTGCCGCGGGAGGGCTCCGTCCCCAGGTCATGGTCACCATCGACTACCGCGACCTCCTGGCCCGGCTGGACAACCACAAACACGGCACCGACCAAGGACCCGGCTACCGGTCAGACTCACGCACCGGCACCCGCTTCCCCGGCACCGGCATCCCGGGGACGGGCTTCTTCACGTTCACCGGCCCCGTCACCGCCGCCACCGTCCGGAAAATCGCCTGCGACGCGGACATCATCCCCGTCCTCCTCGGCAGCCAAGGACGCATCCTGGACATCGGCCGCACCACCCGGGTCTTCCCGCCCCACATCCGCAAAGCCCTCACCGCCCGTGACCAAGGCTGCGCCTTCCCCGGCTGCACCATCCCCGCACCCTGGTGCGAAGCCCACCACATCACCTACTGGTCCCACGGCGGAACCACCAGCACAGACAACGGCGCCCTGCTCTGCAGCCATCACCACCACCTGATCCACAAAGAGCAATGGCAGATCCACGTCAAAACCGGGATCCCCTGGTTCATCCCGCCACCCCACATCGACCCGAGACAGGTCCCACGACGAAACACCTACTTCAGATGCTGAAAGGTGCATGCCCTGAACGGCCGGGCTGTGCACTGCTGCCCGGAGAAACGGACGGCGCCCCACGTCACGGCGGTCCACGCTACACGGCGGTCGACGCCTTGCGGTGCCCCGCTCCACTGCGCGCCACCTCAAAGATGAGTGACGGAGCTAGACGTGAAGGACCGAAGCTACAGACGGATGATGGAGCTGACGGCCAGAACTGTCGGCGACTGCCTGCCGTGATCGTGGACGCTAACTTCTGCCGTCACTTCGAAGTCGCTCCTGTCGCTATTTCTGCCATGGCGGCCATAGCCGTCGATCGCGAAGTCCAGTTCCGTTGAACCGGCGGCCACCTCATACTTGAAGGCCGCCGTGAACGTGGTGCCCTTGAGTGTTAGCGTCGGCAGAACGCATGCCGTCCCCACGCTGATGAAGGAAAATGACAGGCTGCCCGGCACCGGCACCTGCCCAACCTGCAAGGCCGCCGCAACGTGCACCACCGGATTTATAGTGATGTGGACGCTCACCAGCCCGGAGACGGCGCCAAGGCCACGCAGGCTGAGCGCGACTGGCACTTTGACGGCGGGCCGAAGGTGGCCTGCTTCATTGGGATGCGTGGTCGAAGGAATGGCCCGAACACCCGAGACGAGCATCGCTGAAGCTGACGCGCTCGAAGCTGCCCCCGCTGAAGCTGGCCCGGTCAAAGCCGGCCCCGTCGAAGCCGGCCCGGTCAAAGCCTGCGCCGCCGCGGCCGGAGACACTAACGTGGCCGTCTCGGCCGGAACCGATCGCTCGCCGCCCCACGCGGCCCTGCGGCGCGTGGTTCCGGCATGGTCCTTGATGCGATAAGCAAGCTCTGACATCTACGTCCCCCGTAGCAATCGGTTGGACCTCCCGAACGGGTCGCCCAGCTGCCGTGACCGGGTTTCACCGGCTGACTCCACTGTCCACACCGTGCCTTAGGTTTCCCGCAACCGAGCGTCAAGATTCGATCAAGATCTGCTGATTCATCTAGGCGATTCGCCCCCGGACCGGAACTGCCTGCGTGTTAAGTTGAATGTCAGGGATCGCACCGATCTGACAGCCCCTCCGGAAAGAGCCCTCACCGTGGAATCGCCAACGCCCGTACGGATCCTCACAGTCTGCACGGGAAACATCTGCCGCTCCCCCGTGGCCGAACGCCTGCTGCAGGCCGGCCTGGACCAGGTCCTGCCCGGCGGTTTTGAAGTGCGGAGCGCCGGGACCCGCGCGATGGTGGGCAGCGCCATCCAGCCGCTCTCGGCCGAGATAGTGAACATGTACGGCGGCACGGACAAGGGCTTCGCGGCCCGGCAGCTGACCCCCAGAATTCTCCGCGAAACGGACATCGTGCTGACCATGACGTCCAAGCACCGCGGCGAGGTGCTGCAGCTTGACGCGTCACTGCTCAAACGCACCTTCACCATCCGGGAATTCGCACGGATGCTGGAAGCCCTCGAGGAACGCGACGCAGCCGCGGGTGAAGCCAGCGAAAAAGCGTCCGACGCCGGCACGCTTTGGCGCGGCCTGCCCGCCCGCCTCGCCTCCGTCCGGCACCTCGCCCTGGCTGCGGACAGCGCCGACAACGAAGTGATCGACCCCTACAAACGCGGCCCCGAGGTGTACCGGCAGATGGAAGACGAACTGGCCCCCGCCATCCTCACCATCCTCCGCTACGCCCGGCTCAACACGCCCACATAACAGGACTTTCGGCGTCGCCCATTTCCGCATTAGCGGTGGTAGCGTCCGGTTATGGACAACCAGTCTGATCCGGAAGGAGCGGCTGAAAGCAAGCCGCCGCAGGGAAATTTCGCATGGCTTCCCGTCTGGCTGCGCCGGCAGCCCACCTGGCTCAAAGCCGTCCTGGCCATGGTTCTGGTGATCGCCCTGGGCAGTACCGCGTACGCGTTCTCGCAGGTGGGACGCGGCGGTCCGCCCGCCCCCACCGCCAGCGGGGTTGCGACGGCGGAAGGCGCCACGGCGACCCCGTCACCCACCGAGCCGGCCCCGGCACCGCCCGCGCCGCCGCCGCCGGCACCTGAACCGCCGCCCGTGGCCATGAACATCCTGATCATCGGCAGCGACAGCCGCGGCGACTCGCGGGCGGAGGAAGCCCAGGCCGCCGCCGGAACACCGGCCGATCAGCGCGGCGACGTCCTGATGCTGGTCCACGTCCCGGCCGACCGGCAGAGGATCTACGGCATCTCGATCATGCGCGACATGTGGGTGAACATCCCCGGCCGCGGCGAAGCCAAGATCAACGCCGGGCTGGAACTGGGCGGCATTCCGCTCATGGTCCAGACCGTGGAGGGGCTGTTCAACACCCACATCGACCACGCCGTGATGGTGGACTTCCCCGGCCTGTGGGCCGCCACCGATGCCCTGGGCGGCGTGGACGTGAACGTCACCGTGCCCTTCACGTCCACCCACGACACGCGGCACAACTTCCCCGCCGGCATCAACCACCTCACCGGCGGCCAGGCCCTGGAGTTCGTCCGCGAGCGCTATGCATTTGCCGACGGCGACTTCCAGCGCATCCGCAACCAGCAGACATTCCTCAAAGCCGTCATCAGCAAGTTCATGAGCGCCGGCACCCTCACCAATCCGCAGACCGTACTGGACGTGGTCAACGCGGTCCGGCCGCACTGGACCGTCAGCCCGGGCCTCACCGTGGAAACCATGGCGAAGCTGGGCTACAGCCTGCGCGACGTGGGCCCCGAAGATGCCATCTTCTTCCGGCTGCCCGACGGCGGCTTCGGCTTCAGCACCACCGGGCAGTCGATCGTCTTCCAGAACCCCGGCGCCATAGGCGCAATATCCGCAGCACTCGCCAGCGGAACCCTGGCGGACTACGTGGCGGCCAACGGATTCGAGGGCGGGAACTGAGGTGTCCGGAACTTACTGTTCGGCTCCACCACGCCAAAGGGGCCATCTGCAGGCGATTAAGGACCTACACAGGTGGCTGCTGAAGCAGGGTGACGGATTTCGGTGAGATCAGTTCCGGCGACGGCGGCCGCTAAGGCGGCCAGGCCGTCGTCGTGCGTTCCCGTGAAGTGCGTTCCGGTGAAGTGCGTTCCGGTGAAGTGCGTTCCGGTGAAGTGCGTTCCGGTGAAGTGCGTTCCGGTGAAGTGAGTTCCGGTGGGGTGCGATCCGCCGTTTAGGCGGCGAGGCTCATGGCCCGGCTCCTTAGCCGGGTTGCCCTCTCCGTACCCTGGTGCGCCGCAACCGGCGGCGCGGGAGCCAGGACGCTGATGTTGCATTCCGACTGGAGCGGATCAATGGACGCCGGCAGGTGGTGCGATTCCGAACATGCCTGCAGCTGCTCCATTGCAGCCGGCTCAACACGTGCGTGGCTCACATCCACCACCAGGTGGAGTCCTTCCTTCAAATGATTTGCCCTCTTCACAACCACATACAGGGCCTGGAGGCTTTTCGCCGTCACATGGCCTTGGGCGGCAACTTCAGCCTGTCCGCAATCGAGATCGAGTCGTACTAAAACCTTGAGTTTGTCGTTCAAGTGTTTCCCCTATTCACTGCATGGCCGCGACGCTGCGACCTCCATCAGCCTAGGGAGCGGATGTGACGTACGCAACATTAAGCGTCATATGCGGAAAGAGTGGCGTTATGAACGGCATGGGGTGTTGTGGCCGGCTGCGGTGCGGGGTAGTGGCTCGCCTACGATGGAGCCGGTGAGGACCCGGACGTTTGTGGCATGGATGGAACGCCGCCAGATCGGCCTGTATCTTGCCGCAATTTTTGCCGGCGGGGCTGCGGGTTTCCTGGCGCCCGGTAGCGCCCCTGCGCTGGAGCTGGCCATCAATCCCGTGCTGGGACTGCTGCTCTACGCCACCTTCCTGGGCATCCCGTTCGCGTCACTCGGGCGGGCCGTACGCGACCTGCGGTTCATGGCAGCCGTGCTGGTGCTCAACTTCGCCGTGGTGCCCGTGGTGGTTTTCGGGCTCAGCCGGTTTGTCGCCGGGGACCAGGCGCTCCTGGTGGGTGTGCTGCTGGTGCTGCTGACGCCGTGCATCGATTACGTGATCGTGTTCACCGGGCTGGCCGGCGGAGCCAGCGGCCGGCTGCTCGCCGCGGCACCTGTGCTGATGCTCGCCCAGATGCTCCTGCTGCCCCTGTACCTGCTGGTGTTCGTGGGGCCGGGCCTGGTGTCGGCGATCGACCCGGCACCGTTCGTGCAGGCCCTCCTGGGGCTCATCGTTATCCCGCTGGCTTTGGCGGCGCTGACGCAGTGGATCGCCGGACGGCGCATCATGGCCGTCATGGCAGCCCTGATGGTCCCGCTCATGATGGTGACGCTCGCCGTGGTGGTGGGTTCGCAGATCACGGGCGTGCGCTCTGAGCTGGGTTCGCTGGTGGCCGTGGTGCCGCTGTATGCCGCGTTCCTGCTGGTGATGGTGCCGCTGGGCCTGCTCGGGGCCCGGGCTGCCCGGCTGGATGCCCCGGCCACCCTGGCTGTGGTGTTCAGCGGTGCGACCCGCAATTCCCTCGTGGTGCTTCCGCTCGCGCTGGCGCTTCCCGAACCGTTGGCCCTCGCTGCCTTGGTGGTGGTGACGCAGACCCTGGTGGAACTCGTCGGCATGGTGGCCTTTGTGCGCTTCCTGCCGGGGTTGGTGCCTGGGTTGATGCCTGCCGATTCGCGGCTCCGGCACTGATTTACTTCACGTGAGCTAAGGGCCGGCGGCGCCTGGGGAAGCCTCGGTCTCAGAAGGCTTGTCACCGCCGGCCCAGCTCAACGTGATCCGGAAACGTTGTCCGGGCCAAGTATCGGACTGGCGGGAGTTCCCAGGGGGACCAGGTCCTCCGCCGACCGACTCCTAAAGACTATTTACCGCCAACATCCTGTGCGTGAGTGGCCACTACTTGTCTTTAAGTTGCAGAAGTGACGCGGTGTGCAGGGCGCTACGCACGGCGAAAGCGGACCACTCTATCCCCCGGTAGCGAACGCGGGTGCCCGCAGCGGAATAGCTTTATATATTGAGTCAATGACCCAGACTCCAGTGCAGCACCCTGCCGACCCCACCCCTGCGTCCGCCGCCCCCGTAGCCAGGAAGATCCCCACGGAACGGACCCACCACGGCGACACCTTCGTGGACAACTACGAATGGCTGCGGGCCAAGGACTCCGAAGACGTGGTGGAGCACCTGAAGGCAGAGAACGCCTACCAGGAAGCGGTCACCGCCCACCAGGAACCGCTCCGCGAGGCCATCTTCCAGGAAATCAAGGGCCGCACCCAGGAGACGGATCTGTCCGTCCCGAACCGCAAGGACGGCTGGTGGTATTACACCCGTTCCGTGGAGGGCAAGGAGTACGGCATCCAGTGCCGGGTCAAGGCCCTGAACACCGGGGACCCGGTGGCCGACTGGACGCCCCCGGCGGTGGAGGCCGGCGTCGAACTTCCCGGTGAAGAAGTCCTGCTGGACTGCAACGTGGAAGCCGAAGGCAAGCCGTTCTTCGCCGTGGGCGGCACCGCCGTGACCGTTGACGGCAACCTTTACGCCTACGCCGTGGACAACGCCGGCGACGAACGCTTCACGCTGCGCTTCAAGGACCTGCGCACCGGCGAGATGCTCCCTGACGTCATCGAGAACATCTTCTACGGCGTCTCCTTCTCCCCCGACGGCACGCGCCTGTTCTACACCGTGGTGGATGACGCCTGGCGCCCCTACCAGGTCAAGTCCCACGTGCTGGGCACACCCGTCACCGACGATGAGGTGATTTACCAGGAGGACGACGTCGCCATGTGGCTGGGCTTCGACCTCGCCTCCGACCGCCGTCACCTCGTGCTGAGCATCGGCTGCTCCGAGTACAGCGAGACGCGGCTGCTCCGCTTTGACGATTACGACGCCGGACTCAGCACCGTGATTTCCCGCGACGAACGGGTGCTCTACGAGGCCGAGCCGTTCGTCTTGGATGGTGCCGAGAAGATCCTGGTGACGCACAACCGCAATGCCATCAACTCCATGGTGTCGCTGGTGGACCCGGCCGAGCTCACCAAGCCGCTGGCCGAGCAGGAGTGGACCACCGTCGTCGAACATTCCGACCAGGTGCGCGTCAACGGCGCGGGCGTTACGTCCACGCACGTGATTGTGTCCGTCCGCAAGGACACCATCGAGCGCGTGCAGGTGCTGGCACTGGCCGGCCTGGGCACGCCCGAGCAGGGCGACCCGGTGGAGCCGGCGTTCGACGAGGAGCTGTACACCGCCGGTGTGGCGGGCTCCGACTACGAGGCGCCGGTGATCCGGATGGGCTACACGTCCTACTTCACGCCGTCCCGCGTGTACGACTTCGTGCTGCCGACTCCGGCTCAGCCGGCCGGTGAGCTGCTGCTCCGCAAGGAAAGTCCGGTGCTGGGCGGCTACTCCCCCTCCGACTATGTGGCCACCCGTGAATGGGCGACGGCGGCCGACGGCACCCAGGTTCCCCTGTCGGTGCTGCGGCACGCGTCGGTTTCCCGCGACTCCACCGCGGCCGGACTGGTGTACGGCTATGGCTCCTACGAGCTGAGCATGGACCCCGGCTTCGGCATCCCGCGGCTGTCGCTGCTGGACCGAGGGATTGTGTTCGTGATTGCGCACATCCGCGGCGGCGGCGAGCTGGGCCGCCACTGGTACGAGGACGGCAAGAAGCTCCACAAGAAGAACACGTTCACCGACTTCATCGCGGCCACCGATTGGCTGGCTGGTTCCGGGTGGGTTTCGCCGTCCCGGATCGCGGCAATGGGCGGTTCCGCCGGCGGGCTGCTGATGGGCGCCGTGGCCAACCTGGCACCGGAAAAGTACGCCGCGATTGTGGCCGCCGTGCCGTTCGTGGACGCGCTGACCACCATCCTCGATCCGGAGCTGCCGCTGTCCGCCCTCGAGTGGGAGGAATGGGGCAACCCGATCACGGACCCCGTGGTGTACGCATACATGAAGTCCTACACGCCGTACGAGAACGTGGGTGCCCTGCCTTATCCGAAGATCGCCGCCGTGACCTCCTTCAACGACACGCGTGTGCTTTACGTGGAGCCGGCCAAGTGGGTGCAGGCCCTGCGTGCTGTTTCCACCGGGTCTGAGCCGATCGTGATGAAGATCGAGATGGACGGTGGCCACGGCGGAGCCTCCGGCCGGTACGTCCAGTGGCGCGAACGTGCCTGGGACTACGCCTTCGTGGCCGACTCCGTGGGCGCAGTGGAACTGCTGCCGGGGGCCGGGCTGAAATAGCTCCATCGATTGCTCCGTGACGGCCCTTTTGGATCCCCTAAACGGCCGTTACGGAGCAGTCGATGGGCTGCGAGGCGGGTTAACCGCCGTCGGGGTGTTCGGCCAGTTTCCGGGATGTTGGGCATGGCGGATGCTCGGACGCCCGCGGTTGGCTACCAATAAATCATCATCATGCTTACTATTAACTGGCATTAGGCACATCGGTTTAGAAACTGCTCACTGGGGGCAGCAGAACCCGTGCCGGAACTGGAGTTATTCGTGAGCACTGAACAGGGCCTGACCCCGCTTACCGACGAAGAACTGATGGCACAGGGTGGCACCGCGCTTCCGGACAAGGAAGTAGCCTCCGTTCTGGACCTGAACGCCGACCTGGATCTGGGCATCAACGCCGCAGCACCCATCGACCTCGCCGTGGCAGCCAACGCCAACGTAGCCGCCCCGATCGACGCGGCAGCCTCCGCGAACATCCTCTCGTACGGTTCCGAGGCACAGGCTCTTGCGGACCAGGGAGTGATCATCGACCAGGGCATCACCGCTGACGCCACGGCTGACTCCACGCAGGACAGCACCATTGACCAGGCGCCTCAGACAACCGACGCGGACGCGACCGGCGGCGGTACGGCGGACGGAACCACGGATGGCGGAACCACGGGCGGAACCACCGACGGCGGCTTGCTGCCCGACGGCGGAACTTCCGACGTCGGTGCCTTGCCGGTTGATCCCTCCGCCGCCTTGGACGGGGACCTCCTGAACGTCAACGTGGACCTGGCTGCCGATGCGGACATCGCTGCTCCGATCAACGGCGCTGTTGCAGCCAACGCGAACGTGGCCGCCCCGATCGACGCGGCGGTGGCGGCCAACATCGGCTCCATCGACAGCGACGCGTTCGCCGTTGCCCAGCAGGACGCCATCATCAGCCAGCACATCGACGGCGAAGCCACGGCGTCCGCGGACCAGCAGTCCGATCTCCGCCAGTAGAGCCCGGAGACCCACGCCATCATGAGCACGCCCTCATGAGCACTGTGAACGGCGGGCCGTCCGGGCTGGACGGCCCGCCGTCTTCCTCCGCGCCCACCGCCGGTCTGCTGACGGACGAATCCGGGCCAGGTGCCCCCTCGCCCGACGTTCCCGTCCGCGCCGACGGCATTGAACTCATCGGCGAATCGAAAGGATCCGGCTACCGGGAGCCGCCGTCACTGGTCCGCCGTGCCGACGGGCAGGCCATCCAGCTCATGCGGCTGCTGTACCTGGTGCTGGACGCCATCGACGGCCACCGCAGCATCGACGAGGTCGCGGACCACACCAGCACCAGGTTCGGCAGGCTGGTCAGCCCGGACAACGTCCGCACGCTGATCAGCTCGCAGCTGCTGCCGCTGGGACTGCTCCGGCTGGCCGACGGTTCGCAGCCCGAGGTCAAGAAAGCCGATCCGCTCCTGGGCATGCGCTTCCGCTACACCGTGACCGATCCGGACCGCACACGGAAACTGACGGCCCCGTTTGCGGTGCTCTTCAACCCGCTCATCGTGATTGCCGTCTGCGCTGCCTTCCTTGCCGCCTGCTGGTGGGTGCTGATGGTCAAGGGACTCGGCTCGGCCACGCATGACGCTTTCGCCAACCCGGGCCTGGTGCTTCTGGTCCTGGCTGTGACCGTGCTGTCCGCCGGTTTCCACGAGTTTGGCCATGCTGCCGCCGCACGCCGCGGCGGCGCCACGCCGGGAGCCATGGGCGCGGGCCTTTATTTGATCTGGCCCGCGTTCTTCACTGACGTCACGGATTCCTATCGGCTGGGCCGCGGCGGCCGGATCCGCACGGACCTGGGCGGGCTGTATTTCAACGCGATCGTTGCCGTGGCCACCATGGGTGTCTGGTGGGCCACCGGCTTTGACGCGCTGCTGCTGGTGGTGGTCACCCAGATCCTGCAGATGGTCCGCCAACTGCTTCCCCTGGTCCGGTTCGACGGTTACCACATCCTGGCCGACGCCACCGGGGTGCCGGACCTCTTCCAGCGCATCAAGCCGACCCTGCTGGGGCTGCTGCCGTGGCGCCGGACGGACCCGGAAGCGCTGGTCCTCAAGCCCTGGGCGCGCGCCGTTGTGACCATATGGGTGCTGGTCACCGTCCCGCTGCTGCTGTTCAGCCTGGCAATGATGGTGGTCTCGCTGCCGCGGCTCCTGGGCACAGCATGGGCGAGCGTGCTGAAGCAGCAGTCCCAACTGGCCGAAAGTCTCACAGCCGGTGACATCGCGGGCGCCGCGGTGCGCGCCCTGGCTATCGCCGCCGTCGCGCTTCCCGTGGTGGGCATCTTCTACGTCCTGCTGCGACTGGTCCGCCAGCTGACAACAGGGCTGTGGCAGAAGACCCGCGGCAAGGCAGTCCAGCGCGGCGCCGCGATGGCCGCCGTCGCCGCCGTTGCCGCCGGCCTGGCCTGGGCGTGGTGGCCCGGAGCGGACACGTACCGGCCGGTCCAGCCGTACGAACGCGGCACCCTGGCAGATGTCACGACGGCGGTGTTCCCCACGGCGTCGTCCACGACCCTTCGGGAAGGGCACCCAGGCAAGACGGTCGCCCTGTGGCCTGCAGGTGCAGCCAAGCCCACCAGGGACCAGCCCCAGCTGAGTATGGTTCTGGTGCCCCGCGCCAACGCCGCGTCCACGGCCACCCCGGACGCCGGCAGCGGAGCTGCCGTGCCGCCGTCGTGGGTCTTCCCGTTCGACCGGCCTGCCGCCCCTGAAGAGGGCGACAACCAAGCTCTGGCGGTCAACACGCAGGACGGCTCGGTGGTGTACGACGTCGCCTTCGCGCTCGTCTGGGCCGAGGACGGCGAACCGGTGGACACCACCAACGAGGCCTACGCCTTTGCCAGCTGCACCGACTGCGCGGCTGTGGCTGTGGGTTTCCAGGTGGTGCTGATCGTGGGCCAGGCCGACGTGATCGTTCCGGAGAACCTGTCCGCCGCCGCGAACTACAACTGCGTCCGGTGCCTCACGTATGCGCTGGCCAACCAGCTGGTACTCACGTTGGATGGACCGCTCAGCGACGACGGCATGGCCCGGCTCAACGCGCTGTGGGCTGAGATCGCCGAGTTCGGGCGGAATCTGCACAACGTGCCGCTGTCCGAAATCCAGGGACGCCTCAACGCGTTCAAGGAACAAGTCATGGAGGTCGTCCGGAACGATCCCAGCGCCACCAAGGGCACCGCGACGTCCGCGACGCCAAGCTCCACGGCCACCCCGGTGCCCGGATCGTCCGAATCAACGCCCGGATCGAGCCAGACGCCCGTCCCCTCCGCCACCGGCGGGGCACCGGCGCCTTCGGGAACGACGACGACGACGACGGCACCGGTTCCGGCAGCGCCTGTCACCGGCGGCACCGTGACGGAGAGTCCGGCCGCCACCCCTGAGCCGACGCCAGCGCCAACGGAACCTGCCCTGACCACGCCTGCACCCACGTCGACCGGCGGTTGAGCCTGTCGAAACCAAAGATCTCGACAGGCTCGATTACGAAGTGGGTTAATCGAGGACCGGGCTGAACTGCTAAGGAGAGGTGACACGCAATGAGACTGACGCTGATGGAGTTCCTGACCTTGGACGGCGTGTCGCAGGGTCCCGGCTCCCCGGATGAGGACACAAGCGACGGCTTCACCCAGGGCGGGTGGTTCGTCCCGCACCTGGATGAGGAGTTTGTGCAACAGGCTGTGGACTGGCTGGGCCGGGCGGACGCTTTGCTGTTCGGCCGCCGCACCTACGACAACTTTTCGCGCGACTGGCCGCAAATGACGGACCCCGATAATCCGTTCTCCGAAAAGATGAATGGCCTGCCGAAGTACGTGGCTTCGCATAGCTTGACGCGGGGCTCCTGGGCACCGACGACCATCCTCTCCGGGGACGTGGCCGCGCAGGTCGCCGAATTGAAGCGGCAGCCCGGACGGGAGATGCAGATCCACGGGAGTGCCAGGCTGGCGCAGTCCCTGTTGGCCGCCGGACTGATCGACGAGCTGAGGCTGGTGATCGCCCCGGTGGTGGTTGGGAACGGTCGGCGGTTGTTTCCGGTGGGAGGCGCCCCGGCGGGCCTGCGCCTCGCCAGCAGCAGGACGACGCCGGGCGGCCTCGCCATTCTTGTCTATGAGCCGGCAGGGCTTCCGGAGTACGGCACGTACGGGGCCGGCGCTTAGTTCCGGACGGCTGGCTTGTCAGCTGCCGGCTTCCGGGCGGCCCATTCGTCGCGGAGCATGGCATAAACAACTTCCGTGGCCCAGACACCCTTGTACCGCCACTTGTCCACGTGCTTGCCTTCCAGGCGCATGCCCAGCCGCTCGCAGATCGATGCCGACGCCGTGTTCAGCGCGTCCAGTTTGGCGTCGATCCGGTGGAAGTCCAGGCCTTCGAACCCCAGCTTCAGCATCGCCTCCGCGGCTTCGGTGGCGTAGCCCTTGCCGCGAGCTCCCGGGGCCAGGCTCCATCCCACTTCCGCCTGGCCGAAGCCCGGCAGCCATTTCAGCACCACTTCGCCGATCAAACCCGGCGAGTCCGCCGCCTCGATGGCCAGCGCCACCCAGTCGCCCTCCTTCTTGAAGACGAAGTTGGCGTAGTTGCCCACCCGTTCCATGCACTGCGTGTAGGTCTTGGCTTCGCCCGGCAGGAACCGCGCGGTTGCGGGCAGCGAGTGGTAGGCGAAGAAGGCGTCGAGGTCGGCGGCCTCGAAGCGGCGCAGGACCAGGCGGTCGGTGCGGATGGGCAGTCTGATGTCCGGCATGGTTTGAGCGTACCCTCCGCGGCGGCGACCAAAAGTGAGGGAACGTCCCGACTAGGAAGCAGCCGATGAATGCACGACGGCGGCGGTCGCCTCCGCGATGGCGCGCTCCTCGTCGGTGGGAACCACCAGGACAGGGATCAGCGACGCGGAGGTGGAGATCACCCGCGGTTCCTTGGAGCGCTCACCGTTCAGCCCGGCGTCGAGCTCTATGCCCAGCGCCCCCAGCCTGTCCCCCACCAGCGTGCGGAACTGGTGCGAATTCTCGCCGATGCCGGCGGTGAACACCAGCGCCTTCGCCCCGCCCACGGCCACGTGGTACCCGCCGATGTACTTGGCCAGCCGGTAGGACGCGACAGCGAGCGCCGTGGCAGCGCGGGCATCGCCGGCTTCGGCGGCCTCCACCACGGAGCGCATGTCGTTGTTGCCGGCAAGACCCTTGAGCCCGGATTCACGGTTGAGCAGCGAGTCGAGGTCCTCCGTGGACCAGCCAGCCCGGCCCAGGAACACCAGGATGGACGGGTCCAGGTCGCCCGAGCGGGTGCCCATCACCAGGCCCTCCAGCGGGGTGAACCCCATGGAGGTGTCCACGGACTTCCCGCCGCGGATGGCCGTGACGGAGGCGCCGTTCCCCAGGTGGGCGATCACGCCGTCGAACTCTTCCACCGGAAGGTCCAGCAACGCCGCCGCCTGATGCGAGACGTACTCGTGCGAGGTGCCGTGGAAGCCGTAACGGCGGATTCCGTGGTTGGTGTAAAGCGAGTCCGGCACCGCGTAGCGCCACGCGTGTTCGGGCAGGGTCCGGTGGAAGGCGGTGTCGAACACGGCAACCTGCGGCATGTCCGGCCATTTCTTGGCGATGGCGCGGATGCCCAGCACGTTGGCCGGGTTGTGGAGCGGAGCCAGCGGGTTGAGCCGTTCGATGGCGCGGGTGATCTCGTTGTCGATCAGCACGGGCTCGCCGAAGCGCTCACCGCCGTGCACCACCCGGTGGCCGACGGCGTCCAGCTTCCGGTCACCCAGCACCTCGTGGATGGCGGCGTCCACCTGCTCGAGCGCCTCGGCATGATCGCGCGGGCCCTCGATCTCGCCGTCCCCTTCACCGCCGTTGCCCATGCCGATCTTTTCGATCAGCCCCTCGGTCAGGACGCTGTGGGATGCCACATCCCGCACCTGGTACTTGAGCGAGGACGAACCGGAGTTGATGACGAGGACGAGCACTGGGCCTCCTAAGCCGTAGCTGCTGCGGTGGTCGGTGGAAGTTCGATCGTAGCGCCATTGCATCGGGCGCGGCGGGCGCTTAGAGTCGGCGGACCAACTGGACTATGCACGGAGGGCTTTTCCATGAGTGACAGCACCACCCAGCCGACCGGCGGGGAGCCGGACGCCACCGCACCCGAGAGCGCCGGACCTGCGGGCACCGCGCCGGAGTCCAGGTCCAAGGCGAAGGACCCCACCGGCGTCGAGGGCGCGAACCCGGCCCTGGACGACACAGGCAACCTCAAAGCCGCCGAGGTGGGCGAGTCCCCCGAGCCGCCCGAAAACGTGGAGGACCTGGACCTCACGCCCGAAGACACCTAGCTACGCGTGCGCGGCGGCGGGTGCCGGCTCGGCGGCCGGCTCCACGGACTGCGCCTGCACGGCCGTGATGGCCACCGTGTTCACGATGTCCTCCACCGTGCACCCCCGGGAGAGGTCGTTCACCGGCTTGCGGAGCCCCTGCAGGACGGGCCCTACGGCGACCGCCCCCGAGGACTGCTGCACCGCTTTGTAAGTGTTGTTGCCGGTGTTGAGGTCCGGGAAGATGAACACGGTGGCCTGTCCGGCGACGGATGAGCCCGGCATCTTGGACTGTGCGATCGCAGCATCCACGGCGGCGTCGTACTGGATGGGGCCTTCGACGGCAAGGTCCGGGCGGCGGGCCTTCACCGCTTCGGTGGCCTGCCGGACCTTATCCACCGCCTCGCCCGTGCCGGAACCGCCGGTGGAGTAGGACAGCATGGCCACGCGCGGTTCGACGCCGAACTGCGTGGCGGTCTCCGCCGAGGCCAGCGCAATGTCCGCCAACTGCTCGGCGTTCGGGTCCGGGTTGACCGCGCAGTCGCCATACACCAGCACCCGGTCCGGCATCAGCATCAGGAACACCGAGGAGACGATCTTCACGCCGTCGCGGGTCTTCACGAACTCCAGTGCCGGGCGGATGGTGTGGGCGGTGGTGTGCGCGGCGCCGGACACCATGCCGTCCACTACGCCCAGCTGGACCATCATGGTGCCGAAGTAGCTGCCGTCCAGCATGACCTCCAGCGCCCGGGCCAGGTCCACACCCTTGTGCGCACGCAGCTCCGCGTACTTCTCGGCGAACTGCTGGCGCAGCTCGGACGTGGCAGGATCCACGATTTTCATGCCGGACAGGTCGATGCCCTGCGTGGACGCCAGCTCGCGGACATCCGACTCGTTGCCCAGGATGGTGAGGTCGCAGACGTCCCGCCGGTGCAGGATTTCCGCCGCACGCAGGATCCGCACGTCGTTCCCCTCGGGCAGCACGATGTGCCGGCGCTGCAGCCGGGCCCGCTCGATCAGGTCGTGCAGGAACCGCAGTGGCGTCATCCGCTCGAGCCGGGGCAGGTGCAGGCGCTCCACCAGCTCGGCCTCGTCCACACGCTTGGCCCACAGCCCGACGGCGGAGGCTACTTTGCGGCGGTGCCCGGACCAGATTTCACTGCGGACCTCGGACACTCGTTTGGCGGTGGTGTAGGTATCGTCCGGGCTGGCGAACACGGGGAACGGCGCCTGCGCCAGCAGCGAGTAGATGTTCGGATCCGGGGCCAGGCCGCCGGTGAGGATCAGCGCTGACGGCACCGGGAATTCCGGTGAGAACGATGACGCCAGGCACGCGACCATCACATCCGCACGGTCGCCCGGGACGATCACCAGCGCGCCGTCGTCGAGCACGTGCAGGAAGTTGGCCACGCTCATGGCCGCCACTTTGATGGAGTGCACGTCGCGTTCCATGTCCTGCCGGCCCGCCACCTGGCGGATCCCCAGGGCGGTGGCCACCTCGCCGGTGGTGGGCCGGGCGATGTCCTCCAGCTCCGGGAAAACGTACACGGGCCGGCCGGACGCGCCGGGCTTCACGGCCGCGACGATCCCGTCCACGTCCTCCGGATCGGCACGGTTCACCATGATGGCCAGCAGGCTGCAGCGTTCCGCCGCCAGCTCCTTCCGGGCGACCTCGACGGCGTCGGCCGCCTCCTCGACGGTGCGCCCCTTCGCGCCCACCACGGCCACGATGGAGGCGGCCAGGTTGTTGGCGAGGCGTGCGTTGAGGTCGAATTCGACGGCGGCATCCTGGCCGGTGAGGTCGGTGCCCTCCACGATCACCACGTCGCAGTGGCGGGACATGTCGGCGAAGATCTCCACGCAGCGGGCGTCGATCTCCGCCCGGTTTCCCTCCGCCAGCAGCGAGCGGACCTCGGCGAACGTCAGGCCGCCTCGGCAGCGGTCGTCGTCGAGGTCGAACCGGGATTTCATCAGGGCCACCATGGGGTCCGAGGCTGCGTCGGTGCCGTGGACCACGGGTTTGAAGAAGCCGATGCGGTCCGCGTGCCGGTGCAGCGTGTCCGCAAGCCCCAGCGCTATCAGCGACTTACCGGATCCCGGTGTGGTCGCGCTGACGTAAATCCCCTTGGCCATGATCCGCCCTTAGGTAGTGACGTGGTGATGCTCCGTCCCTCCATCCTTCCACGGTCACGACCGCTGGACATCCCTGCTGTGGGGTGCATGCCGGGGTGACTGCTGGACCGCCGCTCCGGGCTGCCCCTGGACGGGCCCGACGGCGAGTTCCCGGATGTTTTCGGTGGCAGCCCAGCTGGCCAGCAGCCGCAGCCGTTCATCCGACGGCGATCCCGGCACGGCCGGGTAGACGGTCAGCCTGAAGCCGGGGTCCTCGGCCAGGTCCATGGCCTCGTACGTGAGCTCGAGTTCACCCACCACCGGGTGGTGGAACACCTTGGTTCCGGCATAGTGGCGGCGGACGTTGTGGGCTGCCCAGCGGGTGCGGAACTCCTCGCTGCGGGTGGAGAGTTCCCCGACGAGGTCCGCCAGGCGTTTATCGAAGGGGTTCTGGCCGCTATAGGTGCGCAGAAGTGCCACGTTGGTGTTGGCGGCCAGTTCCCAGTTCGGGTAGAAGTCCCGGGCTCCGGGGTCAAGGAAGATGAACCTGGAGTGGTTGGCCGGCCGGGCGGGGCCGCGGTACATCTCCGAGTACAGGGCGTAGCCGAGCTGGTTGGCCGCCACAATGTCCATGTGCTGGTTGCCGATGAAGGCGGGCGCCGCCGTGATGGCGTCCAGCATGAACTGGAGGGGCGGGCGAACGCTCCCGCTCTGGAGGGGACGCTGCCTGTTCCGGCCGGACGCGCTGGAGGCCCTGGCAAGGTTGTACAGGTGGTCCCGTTCCGCTTCGTCCAGCTTCAGGGCCCTGGCGATGGCGTCAAGGACACTTTCGGACGTGCCGGCCAGGTTCCCGCGCTCGAGTTTCGTGTAATAGTCCACGCTGACCCCGGCGAGCATGGCGACCTCTTCGCGGCGCAAGCCGGGAACCCGGCGTCGTCCGCCAAAAAGCGTGAGTCCGGCCATTTCCGGAGAGATTTTTGCGCGCCTCGAGGCGAGGAACTCCCTCACCGCCATCCTGTTGTCCACCCGTTCACGCTACACCGGGACAGCCCCTTCCAGGGAGGTACTGCCAGACCCCGGATAAGGAGAGCCGTGGCTAGGAATGGCGCGGCCGGGTTGAATGGGAAACCAAGCCCACCACCACAGGAACGGAGCCAGCATGACCGCCATCGGCGCCCCTGCACACGCCACTGCACCCGGACCTGCTCCCGCACCCAAACAGGCCGTCGGCCGGCCGCTGGCGGTGGTACTCGGGCTGCTGACAATCTTCGGTCCGATTTCCATGGACCTCTATCTGCCGGTCCTTCCCGCCCTCACCGCCGAACTCCGCAGCACAACGTCCGTGGCGCAGCTGACCATCACCGCCTGCCTGCTCGGACTGGCCATCGGACAGGTGGTCGCCGGGCCCATGTCGGACCGCTTCGGCCGCCGGAAGCCGCTGATCATCGGAGTGATCGCCTACACGGTCACCTCGGTGCTGTGCGCACTCAGCCCTACGGTCGAAACCCTCATCCTCGCCCGGTTCGTCCAGGGCCTGGCCGGCGCTGTGGGCATTGTCATCGCACAGGCCGCCGGCCGGGACGTCTACTCGGGAGGGAAGCTGATCCGCTACTACGGCCGCCTCACCGTCCTCGGCGGACTGGCCGCCATCATCGGCCCCGTGATCGGCGGCCAGCTCGCGGCCGTCACGGACTGGCGCGGAGTGTTCCTGTTCCTCGCCGCAGTGGGCGTGGCCATCCTCGTCGCATCGCTGGTGATTTTCCGGGAGACCCTCCCGAAGGACAGGCGCATCACCGGCGGCCTCTCCCACACCCTCAACGACTTCCGCCGGCTCCTGGCGGACCGAATGTTCGTGGGCGCTGTCCTGATCACGGGCTTCACCTACTCCGCGATCTTCGCCTACCTGAGCGGGGCCACGTACATCCTCCAGGGCATGTACGGGCTCTCCCCGCAGGGCTACTCGTTCGCCTTCGGACTGAACTCGCTGGGCTTCGTGATCTTCGGGTTCATCTCCGGCCGGCTGGCTGAGCACTGGTCCGAACGGGGAACCCTCGCCCTGGGCCTGGCCATGGCCCTCGCCGGCGCCCTGGGGCTGCTGGCCACGGCGCTCCTGCACCTGCCCCTGATCGCCATCATCCTTTCCCTGTTCACCATGGTCAGCGGCGTCGCCGTGACCAGCCCGCCGGCCACCTCGCTCGCGCTCAAGGAATATCCCGACATCGCCGGCACAGCCTCCTCGCTCCTGGGCCTGGCCCGGTTTTCCTTCGGCGGCCTGGCGGCACCCCTGGTGGGCATCGGCGGAGCCAACGATCCGGTGCCTTTCGGCATCGTGGCGGCTGCCGCCGCAGCAGCGGCCGCACTCTGCCTGGGACTGGTCTGCCGTCGTCGAAACATCGGATAGCGGCGCGGTTCGGTTGGCGGAGCGGAGCGGGCGGGTCAGCGGAGCGGGCGGGTCAGGCTGAGCTGCTGGATGAAATGCCCCAGCGCGGTGACCTCCGCGGGACTGTCAGCAAGTGCCACGAGGCCGGAGGCCACGCCGGCGAGCTTGATGTTGCTGGTGTTGCTGTAGGTGGTCAGCAGTTTGAAGGCCTCGTCCGATCCGATGCCGAGCCGTCCCATGAGGATGCCCTCGGCTTTCGCGATGGTGCTCCGTGTGGCCATTGCGCCGCGGACGGCTTCGCGCGCGGCCAGTTCCGTCTCCCGTTGGATTGTTGACGTCAGGTCCAGCATGACGCCAGAGATACTGGACAGCTTGCCGGTGCCGTCCAGCGACGCCTCCCCCGCCGTCAGCACTTTTCGTTCGCGGGACGTGGCATCGATCAGGCGATGGTACATGGCCACATGACCGCCATGGGTGAACAGTTCGTTGCTGACCTCCTGGATTCGCGGCAGGTCAGCAGGATGCTTGTGCGCCATCGTCAGCTCCATCGTAGGAACGACGTCACCCCGGCGGTAGCCGTGGATGCTGTAAAGCTCATCAGACCACGTCATAACGCGGGATCTGGCATCAAAAACAAACGTCCCGGCCAGCAAGCGTGACGCCCCCAAAGCACTCGAGTACGTGCGTGCCTGCCCCAAAATTCCGCTCATGGCGTCCCCTGTCATGGGTCGGCTTCCCCCGCCTCCGATCGTACGCCGATCGCCGCCGATCCCTAAGGCTCAGCCCTCGCCAGCGGATAACTGATAATCCGTTCCAGATCGGGACCGGCGGGGCCATGTGCCCGCCTCATCGGCGGATTCTTTGCCTTTGTGGGCGGGATGTTTGTGTTCACGTCCTTGAACAGTTCCGAGATGTGGGGCAGTTAGCGGGACCGGGAAGCACCCGCAAGCACCCTCTCCCTGCGGCCGGAAACAGCAGCGGCTCTTGACAGCATGCCCCAAAATGGGATTACCTAATGAACATTCGGTAAATAAAGCTGGAGGCAATGACGCATGGCTGAAGCAACACTCTCCGGGGCCACCCACCCCATCCTTGAAAACGACTATGCCTCTGAATGGATGGGCATCGAAGTCCTCAAACTGGACGACGGTCACGCCACCATCCGCATGACCCTCCGGCAGGAAATGCTCAACGGCTTCGGCATGGCCCACGGCGGAATGATCTTCGCCTTCGGCGATACCGCCTTTGCCTTGGCCTGCAACCCGGCAAGCACGCCGGCCGGCACAGCGGGAGCAGACGGCGACACGATCACCGTGGCATCCGGCGTCGACATCAACTTCCTCAAGCCGGCCTTCACCGGCCAGGTGATCACCGCCGTCGCCAACCGACGCGCGCATGCCGGCCGCAGCGGACTTTACGACGTGCAGATTTACGCCGCGGACCCCCACACGGCCGTAGGCACCAACACAGGCACCAACACAGGCACCAACACAGGTACCGCCGCCGGCACCGCAGCCGACAGCGCCAACGATGAAACACCGGGCGAGCTCATCGCCGAGTTCCGCGGCCGCAGCCGCACCATCTCCAAGAAATAGAAACAGGGACCCCCAGATGACCCTCCACGCCACTGAACCAGCAGCTGCCGCCGACGCCGTGCTGGACCGCGAAGAAACGATATCCCGCGACGAGCTGGAGGCATTGCAGCTGAGCCGCCTCCAGCACACGGTCGCCTACGCCTACGACCGCGTTCCGCTGTACAAGCGCAAGTTCGACGAGGCCGGCGTCCACCCCACGGACCTCCGCGAGCTGGCCGACCTTGGCAAGTTCCCTTTCACCACCAAGGAAGACCTCCGGCTGGAGTACCCCTTCGGCATGTTCGCCGTGCCGCAGCACGAGGTGGCCCGCATCCACGCCAGCTCCGGCACCACCGGCCGCGCCACCGTGGTGGGCTACACCAAGAAAGACCTCGCCGACTGGGCCAAGCTGGTGGCACGTTCCCTCCGCGCTTCCGGCGTCCGCCCGGGCATGAAGGTCCACAACGCCTACGGCTACGGCCTGTTCACCGGCGGCATGGGCGCCCACGCCGGCGCCGAGGCACTGGGCTGCACGGTCATCCCCATCTCGGGCGGCCAGACCGAACGCCAGATCACCCTCATCCAGGACTTCAAGCCGGACGCAATCCTGGCCACGCCCACCTACCTGCTGACCATCGCCGACGCGATGATGAAGCAGGGCATCGACCCGGCCTCCACGTCCCTCAAGTACGCCGTGCTGGGTGCTGAGCCGTGGACCGAGGAAATGCGCCACGAGCTCGAAACCACCATGAACATCAAGGCCTGCGACATCTACGGCCTGTCCGAGGTCATGGGCCCCGGGGTGGCCGGCGAAGCCGTGGAGACCCAGGACGGCAGCCACATCTGGGAGGACCACTTCCGCCCAGAGATCATCGACGCGTTCGACCCCACGAAGGTCCTGGGCGACGGCGAACACGGCGAACTGGTGTTCACCTCGCTCACCAAGGAAGCGCTGCCCATCATCCGGTACCGCACCAAGGACCTCACGCGGCTGCTGCCCGGCACGGCCCGCCCCGCGCACCGCCGCATGGGCCGCATCACCGGCCGCAGCGACGACATGATCATCCTGCGCGGCGTGAACCTGTTCCCCTCGCAGATCGAGGAAATCGCGTTGCGCATCCCCGAGCTCAGCCCGCACTTCCAGCTGGAACTCACCCGGCCCGAGGGCCAGCGGATGGACCAGCTCACGGTGAAGATCGAACGCCGGGAATCCGTCTCGGCAGAGGTCGTGGCCTCGGCCGCCAAGGTCCTGCAGCAGCAGATCAAGATCCACGTCGGCTCATCCTGCACCGTCAACGTCGTCGAGCCCGGCTCACTGGAGCGCTCAAACGGCAAGCTCCGCCGGATCTACGACATGCGTCCGAAGGCATAGCGCGAACGTACACTTGCGGCCCCACCAGGCTGCAGCCACGAAGGGTCCGGATCATCCCGGACCCTTTTGGCGTGCCCGAAAAATCCACGATAGCCATGCGTTCTTTCTCAACTTGAGCCCATGTTGCCGCAACTTGGGCAATCGGTTGCCAAATGCAGCTTTCAACCCCTAGTCTGGAAACCGCGCCCACGCAGTGGTGGGTGCTTTCTCCAGAACAGGAACAGCAATGACGCATACTCCCTTGCCTACGGGAACCCCGCCACACGGCACCCTCCAGCCGGCCGCCGTCAACAAGACCGAGCTCCGCCGCGCCGGCTGGGCGGGGTTCATCGGTACCGTTCTGGAAAACTACGACATGGTTGTCTACGGCGTGGGCACGGCCATCATCTTCAACACGCTGTTCTTCCCCAACGTCTCCCCCGCGGTCGGCTTCATCGCCAGCTTCGGCGCGTACGCCGTCGGCTTCATTGCCCGGCCTATGGGCGGACTGTTCTTCTCCCGCTACGGCGACAAGATCGGCCGCAAGTTCGTGCTCGTGGCCACCCTGGCCCTGATGGGCACCGCAACGTTTGCCATGGGGCTGCTGCCCACCTACGAATCGGTGGGCATCCTGGCCCCGATCCTCCTGACCGTACTGCGGTTCATCCAGGGCTTCGGCGCCGGTGCGGAAATGGCCAGCGCGGTGGTGCTGCTGGCGGAGTTCGCACCCAAGGGCAAGCGCGGCGCGATGACTTCGCTGGTCTGGGCCGGCGCCGCCGTCGGCTCCGTCTTCGGTTCCGGCGCCTGGATCCTCGTGCAGCTTCTTCCGCGAGAAGACCTCGAATCCTGGGGCTGGCGCGTGGTGTTCCTTTCCAGCGCCCTCGTGACCGTGGCCGCGTACCTGATCCGGCGCAACATGAAGGAATCACCGGTCTTCGCCGAGCTCAAGAAGGAACACGTCGAAGCGGCCTCGCCGGTCTCGGAAGTGCTCAAGAAGGGCCGCCGCCCGCTCCGCCAGGTCTTCCTCATCAACATGGGCACGCACGCCCACTCGTACATCTACCAGGCGTTCCTGGGCACGTTCCTGATCTCCGTGGTCAACATCGACAAGGCACTCATCCCGCAGATGCTGGCCATGGGCGGCCTCTTCGCCATTCCCGCGGCACTGATCGCGGGACGCGCCACCGACCGCTGGGGCCGCAAGCCCGTGAACGTTTTCATCCTCGCTTTCCTCTTCCTGTTCTCCTTCCCGGCGTTCTGGCTCAGCAGCACGGGCAACGTCTGGCTGATCGCCCTCGTGTACGCTGTTGGCTTCACTTTCGCTGTCGAAGGCGGCATCGCGGCACAGTCGGCCATGTATGCCGAGCTGTTCGGTTCCAAGTACCGGTATGCCGGCGTGGCTATTGCCCGCGAGTTCTCGGCAATCTTTGGCGGCGGCATTGCGCCCATCATCTGCTCGGGGCTGCTCGCCTGGGCCACCGGCTCCTACTGGCCCATCGCCGCCTACATGATGATCATCGTCGGCATCTCTCTGTTCCAGGCAATCAAGGCCCCGGAGACAAAGGACCGCGACCTCACCTTGGAGGAGAACGCCAGCTAAGGCGGCGTCATGTTCGTGAGAGCGCGGCGCTCATAAAGCGCCCGACGTCGGACAGTCACCCACATGGGGAAGGTCCCCGGCTGCTGCAGCCGGGGACCGTCCTTTTACGGGAGGCATTCAGTGCACTACTGCCAACGCGCGACAGCGCTGTGACGTGCCGATGGCTAACCGCCAGCCGGGCAGCCCAACGTACCTGATCCCGTCCCGATCCTTGAAACTTTTGAGTCAGAACCGGCCCCCGCGCCGATAGTTCCTCTACAAGCTTTCTAGCACCGGGGCACCGCGCAGGCAAGGCATTTCTGGTCCGTGACACTTATTGCGCCTAATAACCGAACGTTCATGAGAAAATAGCCGGTATGTCCACAACTGATGCACCCACCAAGCGCGGCCGCCCGGGATACGACCAGCAGTCGGTGCTGCAGATCGCCGTCGAGGTCTTCAACCGACACGGCTACGACGCCACGTCAATGGGCATCCTTGCCGAAAACCTTGGCATTTCCAAGTCGGCCATCTACCACCACGTACCGTCCAAGGGCGACCTCCTCAAGCTCGCCCTGGAGCAGGCACTCGGCGGCCTCGAGGCCATCCTGGAGCAGCCGCAGGCCCAGTCCGGGACGGCCGAAGCCCGGCTCGAGTTCGTACTCCGCGAAACCATCTCCGTGCTGGTGGAACGCCTTCCGTTCGTCACCCTGCTGCTGCGCCTGCGCGGCAACACGGACATCGAGCGCGACGCCATGGAACGCCGCCGCACCTTCGACCACAAGGTGGCGGCCCTGATCTCCGCCGCCCGCGATGAGGGTTCCCTCCGCGAGGACATCGATCCCCGCACGGTCACGCGACTCCTGTTCGGCACCATCAACTCGATCGTCGAATGGTACAAGCCGGGCGGCTCGCTGTCCCCGGAAAAGCTGGCCGACGACGTCATCACAATGGCTTTCAAAGGGCTCAACGCGGCACGCTAAGTCCGTTCTCCCCCATCTATGCCGGTGGGCCCCGGAGCAGTCATTGACGGCGGGATGCGTGGCGCCCACCCTGTAGTCATGGCCACGAAATTATCCGAAGTCCTCTTCGGGACGTTCCCGCATTTGCGGTACCAACCCACGCCCAAACGGGTCCGTGCCATGGTTAACGGGAACACCGTCGTCGACACTTTGTATGCGCTCCTGGTATGGGAACCCAAACGCGTTACCCCCATCTACGCCGTCCCCGAGGTGGACCTTCGAGCCGAACTGGCGCCGCCGTCGCGGCAGCGGGACGAGATCGCGGAGCACGGTTTCAGGCTCAGCGCGGACGGACCGCATGCCTTGGATCCGCGAACTGGTTTCGGCCGGCACACCGCGGACGGTGAGGAGTTCGACGTCGTGACTTCCGGAACGAGGCTGCCCCGCGTGGCCTTCCGGCCGGCCGACCCCGACCTCGCCGGACATGTGGTGCTGGATTTCAACGCCTTCGACTGGCTGGAGGACGACGAGGAGATCATCGGGCACCCCCGCGATCCGTTCCACCGCGTGGACATCCGGGCGTCGTCCCTCACCGTCGAGGTGAGGCTCGACGACGTCACGCTGGCCACCACGAACGCCGCCCACCTGCTGTACGAGACCATGCTTCCGGTGCGCTACTACATCCCGCCCGCGGACGTCCGGCTGGACATCATGGAGCCCAGCGCCAAGAAGACGGTGTGTCCGTACAAGGGAACTGCGAGTTACTGGACGTACCCGAACTCGGAAACCGGCCGAAACATCGCGTGGATGTACGACCAGCGGTTCCGTGACGCCGCCCAGATCCACGGGCTGGTGAGTTTCTTCAATGAGCGGGTGGATGTCACGGTGGACGGCGTCAGGCAGGAGCGGCCGGTCACGCCGTGGTCCGGGACGCCGACCTAAGGCGCCGGCATAAGAAGGGCGTCCCGCTGAGCCGGGACGCCGGTTAATTAGAGCTGGTAATCCGCCATCGTGCTGATGGTCTCGTGCACGCAGAGGATGTTGTGCTCAGAATCCATGAACCAGGCGCACTTCTCGGAATCCGTTGTACAAATGTGGTTCTCGGTCTTGAGGTCCGGCAGATCGTAATCCTGGAACGCGACGCCCTTGGCTTCCATTTCCCTGACGGTTCGTTCAATTTCGCTGACTTCGAAACTCAGGGTGGTGTGCTCTGAATGCTTGCCATCCTTGACAGGCATCAGCTGCAGCATCGGGCCGCCCTCCGAGCCAAACAATTCGCTTCCGTCATCTGCCACGCCCCGGTGCGGGAGCCCCAAAGTGTCGGCATAGAAATGCCGGGCACGCTCTACATCATCGACGGGCAGGACTGTTGTGGCTTTGTTGAGTACTAGGGTCATTTCGCCACCTCCTACGCAGAAAATTCTACGCCGGAGCAGCTCAGAAAGAACCGACCAAACCCTCTCCCACCTCCCGCCGGAAAAACCCCAACCCTCTCCCACTTCCCGACGCAGCAGCACCCCGAAACCATTCGGTTTGTAAATGAGAATGATTCTCATATAGTCTCGAAGCATGAATGTGACAGTGGTAAGTTCCTTGGACGCCTTCAGCCGGCAGCAGGCGTGCGCCGCCCTGGCTGCGGATACGCCGGGTGCCCTGATCGTCTTCCATGACCTGCTCGAAGACGGGCTCGTGGTCCGGAGAATCTTCAGAGACGGCAACCGACTCGAGCAGGCGGAATCCCGGCTCGAACACGGCTGCCTCAGCTGCACGGTCCGGCTGGATGTGGTGCCGACCGTACGCCGGCTATCGACACCAACTACGCCCATTATTCTGGGCCTGCCTGCCGCAGTGACGTCCATGACGGCGGTGCACGCACTCCTGAGGGGGCTCGGCGCGTCAGTCACGATCGATGCAGTGGTGCTGGCCTGTGCTCCCGATGCGGTGGAGGACCAGCTCTGGGACCATCACACCGTATTCGAGTCCGGCTACACTCCCGTTCCGGACGATGACCGCACCCCCGGCGAATTCATCATCGGAGAACTCGCCTTCAGCGATACAGTCCTACTGGCCGATCCTGCCCTGGTACCGGTCGATCCGGCGACGCGGGCCCGCGGAGTCCAGCTCATCAACGAGGTGGCTCCCCACATCGCAGTGACTGACCACGCGGGCGATGTACGGCCAGGGCGGCATAACCTTGCTGAGGCCACGGCGCGGACCGCAGCAGGCTCCGTACGGATCCCGGCGGAATCCTCCTCGCCGTTCTTCACCGTGGTGCAGCGGATTGCGCGGCCCCTTCACCCGGAGCGCTTTCGCTTGGCTCTGACCGCCCTGGCTGAGGGATCCTGCTGGCTGCGCGGGCGGCTCTGGGTGGCCTCGGCGCCTGAGTGCAGGATTGCCATCCAGGGAATAGGCCCCCGCATATGGCTGGAAAACACCGGTCCCTGGCAGGCTGACCGGGACTCCCTGCCCTTCGCTATCGCCACAAACCCTGACGCCATGCTGGATTGGCATCCCGAATTCGGCGACCGCGGGACAGTCCTGGCCGTCACTGGCGACGACATCGACCCCGCTGAAATAGCTGCCCTGCTGACGGCCTGCGAGCTGTCCGAGGCGGAAATGAACGACGACGCGGCGCTTTTCCCCGATCCATTTGGCCTTAACCACCCCACCGAATCAACACCAAGGAGCACATCATGAAGGTACGAAACTCCCTGCGGGCACTGAAAAAGATCCCGGGATCCCAGATCGTTCGCCGCCGGGGCCGCACTTTCGTCATCAACAAGAAGAACCCCCGCATGAAGGCCCGCCAAGGCTGACCTTTTACCCGACACCACAACGCTCCCTCACCGGCCGTGGTGAGGGAGCGTTGGGGTAAAGCCCGCCAAAAGTGAGAGGGCGTTGGGGGGCTGCTTTGTGTCCGGGTTACTTCTCGACGAGGGTGAGGACGTCGTAGGTGGCCACGATCTCGTCGTTTTGGTTGGTGAGCACCGCGTCCCAGGCCACCTCGCCGTACTCGTCGGTCTCGCGCGGGGTGATCTTCTTGGCCGTCAGCGTGACGCGGATGGAATCGCCTGCAGCCACCGGGGTGATGAAGCGCAGGTTCTCCAGGCCGTAGTTTGCCAGCACCGGTCCCGGAGCAGGCTCAACGAACAGCCCTGCGCCCCAGGCCAGCAGCAGGTACCCGTGCGCCACGATGCCGGGGAAGAACGGGTTGGCCTCCGCGGCCTCCTGGTTGGTGTGGGCGTAGAAGGTGTCGCCGGTGGAGTTGGCGAACTTGGTGATCTCGTCGAGGGTGACTTCACGGAGATCGGAGCGGACAGCGTCGCCGATGTGGAGGGTTTCCAACGACTTCCGGAACGGGTGCTGGCCTTCGGTCTCCAGCGTGAAGTTCCGGTCCGCGCCGGTGTGCCAGAGCCCCGTGACGGCGGTGAGCATGTTGGGCGAGCCCTGGATGGCGGTGCGCTGCATGTGGTGCATCACCGAGCGGATGCCGCCGAGCTCTTCGCCGCCGCCAGCCCGGCCGGGACCGCCGTGGACCAGGTGCGGCACCGGTGACCCATGGCCGGTGGAGCTGCGGGCGTCCTCGCGGTTGAGCATCAGGACGCGGCCGTGGTGGGCGGCGATCCCGGTGACCAGTTCACGGGCAACCTCGGGATCGTTGGTGCACACCGAAGCCACGAGGGAGCCGCCGCCGCGGGCGGCAAGGCGCACGGCGTCGGCCAGGTCGGTGTAGCCGATCACCGAAGAAACAGGACCAAAGGCCTCCAGCGAGTGGACTTCCTCGGCTTCGGCGTCTGCCCAGCTGAGCAGCACCGGGGACATAAAGGCACCGCCTTCGACGACGGCCACTCCGCCGTCCGCTTTGGTCACCTTGGGCGAATCGAGCGTGCCGTACGCGAGCTCACCGCCGGCGTCGAGCATTGACTGGACAGCGGCCCGGACGTCGGCCAGCTGCTCCAGGGACGCGAGCGCACCCATGGTGACACCCTCGGCACGGGGATCACCCAGCACCACGCGCTCCTCGATGCGGGCACCCACGGCGGCAACGACGTCGGACACCAGCTCCCGGGGCACAATGGTGCGGCGGATGGACGTGCACTTCTGGCCCGCTTTGACGGTCATTTCGGTGACCACGGACTTGATGAAGGCATCGAACTCCGGCGTGCCCTTGACCGCATCCGGGCCCAGGATGGCGGCGTTGAGCGAGTCGGTCTCCGAGGTGAAGCGGACGCCGCCCTTCACCACGTTCGGGTGCGACTTCAGCGAATTGGCGGTGGAGGCGGACCCGGTGAAGGCAACGAGGTCGCGGTAGTCAAGGTGGTCCAGGAGCGTGCGGGCCGATCCGGAGATGAGCTGCAGCGAGCCCTTCGGCAGGATGTTGGACTCCACAATGGCCTTGACCACGGCCGCAGCAACGTAGCCCGTGGGAGTTGCCGGCTTGACGATGGTGGGAACGCCGGCGATGAACGCCGGCGCAAACTTCTCCAGCATGCCCCACACCGGGAAGTTGAAGGCGTTGATCTGGACGGCGACACCCGGGATGCGGGTGAAGATGTGCTCGCCGGCGAAGGAGCCGTCCCGGGACAGCACCTCCATGGGGCCGTCCACCACCACCTGCGAGTTGGGCAGCTCGCGGCGGCCCTTGGAGCTGAAGGTGAACAGCACGCCGATGCCGCCGTCGATGTCCACCATTGAGTCGATCTTGGTGGCGCCAGTCTGGGCGGACAGCTCATAGAAGTGCTCACGGCGGGCATTCAGGTACTGGGCCAGCTCCTTGAGCTTCAGGGCGCGCTGGTGGAAAGTCAGCGTGCCGAGTTCCGTCTGTCCGGTGGTGCGTCCGTAATCCACGACGTCGGCAAGGTCCAGTCCCTCGGTGCTCACCTTGGCGAGGAGCTCGCCGGTGCTGGCGTCCAGGACGGGAACGGCGGAAGCCGCGGCGGCGGCGTCGGGCGTCCACCAGGAGTCCCGGACGAAACTGGGGACGGTCTCCACAGTGTCCAGTGAGGATTTCGGAGCAGTTGCAGTGGTGGTCATCGTTGACGGGTCCTTCCAGCGGGGGCAAGATCATCACGGCCAGTGCATTACTGACCGTCCGTTCGGTAATATGTCTACAGTACATGAATGTGCCGTGCTGCACACTAGCCTGTTGCACACTGGGAAGACCTACGAAAGAGAAGTGGCCCATGCAGCCCGAAACCGGCAGCGCCGAACTGTGGAAAATCACGCTCGGCGAACTCGACGAGAAGATGGGCGTGAAAATCGTCGAGGAATCCGTGGAGCGCGTCGTTGCCACAATGCCCGTCGAAGGCAACCGGCAGTCGTTCGGACTGCTGCACGGCGGCGCCTCACTGGCCGTGGGCGAGGCCGTGGGGTCCTGGGCCGCCGTCATCCACGCCAGCACCCTGGGCAAGACCGCCGTAGGGGTGGACGTGTCCGCCACGCACCACAAATCAGCGCGCGAAGGCCAGATCACCATCACGGCCACGCCCATCCACCTGGGCGGAACGCTGACCACGCACGAGGTCCTGCTCACCAACGAGGCCGGCCAGCGGCTGTGCACCCTCCGGATCACCAACCTGCTGATGGACCGGAAAGGCCGCGCGGAAAAAACTTCATGACTTTGCATCCAAAGAGGGGCTCCCGCCGGTAGTAAGGGCGTAAGCACAAACACAGCCCGTACCGGGCGTCCCTCTGAGGAGTTTGAAATGCGCAAAACAACCTACGCCGCCGGAGCACTGTCGCTCCTGGCAGCACTGACCTTCGCGACCCCCGCCCAGGCCGGCGGCTGGAACCACGACGATGCCCCCGCGAAGCTCTCGGTCCTGCACGGCGTGCCCGGCCTGACCGTGGACGTGTGGGTGGACGGGAACCTCACCCTGGACGACTTCACTCCGGGAACCCTCGCGGGCCCGCTGGAGCTCGCGGCCGGCGATTACGAAATCGCCGTCACCGCCTCGGACGCCACCAGCGCCGACAACCCGGTGATCGGGCCGGTGGACGTTGAACTGGACAGCGGCGGCAACTACACCGCGGTGGCCCACCTCGATGCCGACGGCGCCCCCACGGCCACGCTGTTCACCAACGACACGAAGGCTCCCCGCAACGACAACAAGGGCAAACTGACGGTGAGGCACGTAGCCGCGGCTCCCGCCGTCGACGTCCTGGCCGGCGGAACGGCAGTGATCGAGGAACTCAGCAACCCCGACGAGGCAACCCTGAAGCTCGAGGCCGGGACCGTTTCCGCGTCGGTTGCCGCGGCCGGGACCACCGACCCGGTGATCGGGCCGGCTGACGTGACCGTCGAGGCCGGCAAGAACACGATCGTCTACGCCTGGGGCAGCCTGGCCGACGGCACCCTGGACGTGGCCGTCCAGGTGATCGACTCCGAGGACCGTGGCTGCGGCCGCGACTGACGCGGCCTCCGGGAACGACGTGCACGGGGACGACGTGCGCAGGAACGACGTGCACCATCACTAATATCCATCACCGGTGGGGCCGCCTGGACGGGCGGCCCCACCGGCGTGCTTTAGAGCGCTCCGCCCGCCGCTTCCGGCGTGCCGGAGTCGTGGCCTCCACCGCCGTGCCCGCCGCCGTGCCCGTGCTGGCCGCCGCCCCCGCCATGCCCGCCGCCGTGTCCGCCGCCACCGCCGGCGTCGCCCACCCGCTCACGGGCCAGGAACATCTCGACGTCGAACAGGTTGTCCGCCCGGCGGGCCACGTTCAGGAGCGTGGACATGGATGCGACCTCTTCCACCTGCTCCTTGAGGAACCAGAGCATGAACTGTTCGCCCAGGGGGTCGTTTTCGGCCCGGGCCGCAGCGAAGAGTTCCTTGATGCGGTCCGTGACTTCAATTTCCTGGGCCAGGGCAAGGACCAGGGGTTCCTCGGCCGAGGTGAAATCATTCCGGACCGGTTCGACCCCCGGAATCGAAATTTTGATGCCGCGGTCCAGGATGTACCGGACCATCATCATCGCGTGGTTCCGTTCCTCGAGCGACTGCCGGTAGAAGTGCTTGGCAAGCCTAGGCAGGTCCTGCCCGTCAAACCAGGCCGCGATGGCGATGTACTGCTGGGATGCCGCGAACTCGTTGCCCACCTGTTTGGCGAGCAAGTTGTTGAATGTTGTGGTGCTCATGGGGCTCTCCTGGAATCGGGGTTCAGGGCTGAGGACCTGCGGCACGGAGGCTCTGCTGGGCCCGGGGTTGCCGGAGGGCCTTCTTTGAGCTTGCTCCGCTGCCGCTGCGATGGTCAAGACCCTGCGCGTTGGCGGGACCTCAGGCGGGACCTCAGGCGGAGCTCCTGGCGCAGCTCCGGGCGGGGCCGCTGCCCGGCTCTCTGACGGACCGTCAGCGGGCACGGCATAATGTGGTTCCACAGGTCTCACTGCCGCTCGAAGGAGCCATCCATGACGCCTGCCGGCCCGCATGATTGGGACGCTGCTCTCGATCATGCGTTCGCGTCCGGCCAGGAAGCGGCCCTCGCCGAGGCCTACCGGCGGCTGAGTCCGCTGGTGTTCACCCTGGCGCTGAGGTCGCTGGGGGAACGCTCAGCAGCCGACGACGTCACGCAGGAAGTCTTTATCCGCGCCTGGAAATCGCGGACCAGTTACCGGCCGGAAGCCGCCCGCCTGCCCGCCTGGCTGGTGGGGATCACGCGCAACGCGATTTCCGATGCACTGTCCGCGCGGATGCGCCGGCAAGAACTGGAACACGCTGCCGGACAGTTCGTCGGTGATGACCGGGTGGCCGGCCCGCCCGCAGCTGACGTGGAGGCCGTGGCGGACCGCATAACCTTGGAGGAAGAGCTGGACCGGTTGGGCGATCCACAGAAGGCGATCATGAAGCTGGCGTTCTACGAGGACCTCACGCACGATCAGATTTCGTCGCGCCTGCAACTGCCCCTCGGCACGGTCAAGAGCCACATCCGGCGCAGCCTCACGCGGATGCGGACCCGGCTGGAGGTGGGCCATGAAGCATCTTGACGATGAGCAGCTGAGCCTGATGGCCCTGGGCGAACCTGCCCTGACACCCGCCGAGGCCGACCACCTGGCGTTCTGCGGTGTATGTTCCGGCACCCTCGCGGCCCTGGAACGCACGGTCCGTGCCGCCACGGTGGATCCCGCGGCAGTGGAACTCGCCACGCCCGGTCCGCGCAACTGGGCAGCCATCCATCAGGCACTGGGCCTCTCCCCCGATCAGGCGGAGGACCCGCTGAGCCGTCACACCACCGCGGACAGCACCGCCGCGGACAGCACGACGGCGGCGGCCGGCTCGGCGACGCCTGTCACCCCTCCGACGCCGCTCCGTCCGCGAGCAGAGGGCACGGCGGCAGGTTCGGGAGCGGCACGTTCCGGAGCGGCAGGTTCCGCAGGAGCTGTAGGTCCCACAGGATCAGGGTCCCCCAGGTCCCCCAGGACCGGCGCGGGTGCCCGGCGCTGGGTGGCGATGGCAGCCGCGGCAGGGATCGTGGTGGGCGCGGCCGCGGTGTGGGCGGGCTACAACGTGCTCGGCCAGGGCCCGCAGGCGGGTCCCTCCCCTTCGCCCACGGCGCCCCAGCCCGTGGTTATCGCCCAGGCTCCGCTGCAGCCGCTGGCGTCCTACACCTCGACCGGCAAGGCCCTGGTGGAAAAGCTTCCGGACGGCTCGCGCCAGCTGGTGGTCCAGCTGTCCGACGGACAAATCAGCGGGTTCCGGGAGGTCTGGGTGATTTCGCCGGACCTGTCCAAGCTCGTCAGCCTCGGCGTACTGGACGGTGAGCCCGGCGTTTTCGCCCTCCCCGCGGGACTCGACCTGGCGGACTACCCCATCGTGGATGTATCCAACGAGCCGTTCGACGGCAACCCGGCGCATTCTTCGGACAGCATCGCCCGGGGTGAGCTGACCGCGGAAAACTGAGCCGCCCGCCGTCGTGCTGTACACCCGTTTTCCCATGCAATGAAGGGCCGATCGGCCCGGAAGTGGAACGGCCCCGACTGCTACGTTTGCTGTGCCGAGCGACGAAACACCGCCTGCAACCGGCAAGACCGGAAGGGATCAACCATGCTCTCAGACACTGCATCTCCCGTCATCAAGGCAACGCTGCCTGTAGTTGGCGAGCACATCGAGGAGATTGCCAAGCGGTTCTACAAGCACATGTTCGAGGCACGTCCGGACCTCCAGGACGGCCTCTTCAACCGGGGGAACCAGGCGGACGGCCGGCAGCAGCAGGCCTTGGCGGGGTCCATTGCCGCGTTCGCCGGGTTCCTGGTGGACAAACCCGATCAGCTGCCGGATCACCTGCTGTCCCGGATCGCGCACAAACACGTCTCGCTTGGCCTGAGCCCGGACCAGTACCAGGTGGTCCACGACCATCTGATGTGGTCCATTGTGGACGTGCTTGGCGATGCCGTGACACCCGACGTTGCAGCAGCCTGGGACGAGGTCTACTGGCTCATGGCCAACATGCTCAACAACAAGGAACGCGGCCTCTACAACGCCGTGCACCTCTCACCCGAAACGATCTGGCGGACCTGGCGGGTAGTCCGGCGGATCCAGGAAACCGACGACGTGGTCACCTTCATCGTGGAACGAACCGACGAGCGGGACGTCAAGCCCTCCCTGCCGGGGCAGTACGTCACCATCAAGATGCTGATGCACGACGGCGTGCACCAGCCGAGGCAATACAGCCTCACCAAGGCCGACGACGGCCATCACCGGCAGTTCGCAGTAAAGCGGGTCCACGGACTCCCCACGCCCGACGGCGAGATGTCCAACCTGCTCCACAACGAAATCCACGAGGGTGACGAGGTGGTCCTCTCGGCTCCATTCGGTGACGTGGTCCTCGAATACACGGACCGGCCGGTGGTCCTGGCCAGCGCCGGCATCGGCATTACTCCGATGGCCGGCATGCTGTCCCATCTGGTGAAGTCCGGCTCCCAGCGTCAGGTCATGCTCCTCCACGCGGATGACATGCCGGCGTCGTTCCCGCTGCGGGCCCAGGTCACCGAGGACCTCGCCAAGCTGGCCGACGGGTCGTTGAACACCTGGTTCCTCGAACCGGGCGATGCACCGGCCGCACCGGGGTCCGAAAGTGCGCCGGCCTTCAAGGGGTTCATGGACGTCAATGCAGTGGAACTGCCGGACGACGCCGAATACTACCTGTGCGGCCCCCTCCCCTTCCTGAAGTCCGTCCGGAGTGCGCTGGTTGCCCGGGGCGTCCCGGCCAAGGACATCCAGTACGAAGTGTTCGGCCCGGATCTCTGGCTGGCCGACTTCCAATAGCCTGGAAGAGGACCTCAGCGGCGGGAGCGCCGCCTGGCAAAGACCAGCGCGGCACCGCCCAGCAGCAGGACGCCCGCGCCGACGGCGGCCGCAGTGAGCAGGCCGTCGGCTCCGGTGGCCGGCAGCTGACCCGACGCGCCCGCCGGGGTGATCGCCGCCGGAACAATGACCGGTGCCGGGTCAACCACGAAGGTGAGGTTCACCGGCGCCGAGGCCACGCCATCGACCGCCTGGCTGACCGTGAGCGTGTGGGTGCCGGCGGTAAGCCCGGCCGGAACCGGCGAGCTCCACGTGCCGTTCGCAGCGGTCTGCGCGGCTGCTGCGCCGTCCACGGTGACGGTCACCGTCGCGCCGTCCAGCGCTGAACCGGTGATCCGCCGGGGAACCGCGTCGTGGGCGAAATGCTGGCCGTTCTGGATATTGGCAACCGACGGCGACGGCGGCACTACCGTGAAAGTCCGGGTTGCCGCCGGGCTGTCGGCGACGCCCCCTGCGGTCTGCACGGCCGTGACGGTGAACGCGCCGAACTTTGCGGGGCCGGTGACCGGCACGGTCCAGGCGCCGTCCGGCCCCACCACCGCCTGCCCGGTGGCGTCACCGGAGAGCACCACGCGGGCACCGGGGGTTCCGGTCCCTGCAATGCGCTCGAGTCCTGTGAGTGCGGCGGCTTCCCCGGGCATCGAAATGACGGGTGCCGGCAGCTCGGCCGGCAGTACTGTGACGTCGAACGAGCTGGCGCCGGAGTGGCTGAAGCCGTTGACGGTTTCCGCGGTGAATTGCAGCCGGCCTGCCGAGGAGGGCGCGGTGAACTGCCACTGCCCCGACCCATCCACAGGGACGTCCATCGGCGCCTGCCCGGGCATGGTGATGCGCACCTTCGAGCCGGCCGCAACGGCAGAGGCGGGGGCCGCCGCGACCTGTCCGGTGATGGGCTGGCCGAGAGCCACACCGGCGCCGTCGGCCGGGCTTGTGAGTGAGGGTTTGTTGAGGAACAGCTGGAGCTGGACGCCGGGAAGCCGGGTCATGGCGTCCTCCAGCGTGGTGGCCACGGCGAAGTTGTTGATCGGCTGGCCGGCAACCACCTGGTCTCCCGCGGAGTGTGTGCCGACGGCGAAGTTGCCGCTGATCCAGGGCCCGCCGGAGTCGCCGCCGCTGGATTGCACGGACGTGGACAGGAACCCGCGGAAGGCCCGGAGGTCGGCCGGGTCCGGAGTGAACCCGCCCACGACGTAGATGCCCACCTCGTCCACCGTGCCGCAGGACCAGCCGGCGGTCCGGCCGGAGCGGCAGACCGCCTGCCCCGGGGACGGCGAGGCGGTTCCGATGATCTTCACGGCCGTGGATCCGGGATCCGTTGGTGCGTCCCAGCGGCTGGCTGCGGGCTGGACCTCGATGCCCGGCCGGATGCCTTCGATGACAGCGATGTCGGTGCCCACGTTTCCGGGGTTGGCTTCGTCGCCGGTGATCCAGGAGTTGCCCGGGCCTCCGAACTGGCTGAAGCCAAGGGTGCCCAGCAGACTGTTTGCGGGTGATGCCGGACGCTCCACGTTTGCGGTGGAAACGGTGCCGTCTTCGGTGCAGTGGCCCGCGGTGAGGACCAGCGGCTCCCCGTCCGGGCTGTAGGCCCCGTAGCCGGCGGAGCAGATCACGCCGGTGTTGAGGACGTAGCCCTGCCCGCCGAAGAAGTCCTCCTCGGGCGCAAGCGGAGCGCCCTGCTCAAGCCGGACGTTGGTGTAGCGCGCCACGAATTCCGACGGCGAGGGCGAAGCAGCTGAGGTTCCGGGCGCCACGGTGTTCGCTGGGGTGCCGCCGGCCTCAGGCTGGTTGGTGCCGCCGGTGCGGATCACAAAGCTGCCGTTGGCGTAGGCCACCGCCTGAAGGCCTTCGGCACCCACCTCGCGGACGTAGTCCTTGAACAGCTGGTCGGTGCTGGCTGCGACTCGTTCCGGGGCAGGCGGAGCAGACGGCGAGGGCGCGTCGGGCTGCGCCGGCGGAGCAGACGGCGCGGATCCCGCAGTCGTCGTGGCAGCAACCAGCACAAAATCGCCGGGTCCGGCCGCATTCAGCTCCGCCACCCGGGAGTCAAGCTCCGGGCCGCTGCCTTCCACCAGGATCCGGCCGTCTTTCAAGCTGATTCCCACATAGCCGGGCAACGCACGTAAGGAGGCAACGGCGTCGGCCGCGCGTTTGCCCTGTTCACCGGCCGCGTTGAACTGTTCCAGCGTCATTCCCAGGTCGCGGAGAACAGCCTCCGTCAGGCCGGCGTCGCTGATGGCCGGTGCGGAACCGCCCGGGGCGGGCGCTGCCGTGGCAGGCGCCGACGTCGAAACGGGCGCCGACGTAGCTGCTGGCGCCGACGTAGCTGCCGGCGCCGACACCGACGGATCGGGAACCGGCGCACCGGACTCCGCGACGGCAGGAACCGCCAGGAAGGTGGCGCCGAACACCAAAGAGGCCGTTGCAGCCAGTCCCAGGGCGCGGTTGAACGGATGCCGGCCGGAATGATGCGTCAAGGTGTCCCCCATAGTGTGTTTACGTCGTCACCCTGCTTGCCAGCCGAGACTGGATGGCAGCCAACTCGGCCGGGGTGATCCCGTGCCGCAACAGGTAGTTTCTGGTGTCCAGCGCCCGGACGAATTCCAGCGCTCCGCCGCCGCGCTTCGCCAGCAGGGGGCACCAAAGTGTCCTCGTCCAGGTAGCGCTCATGTTTGTGGGGCGGGCCGACCGCACGGTGGCGCTCATTGATGCCCCGCATGGCTGCCTGGTAGCCGGCCACGATCTCGTGGTCGCCGGCACCGGTGAGGTCCTGGAGCATGGCGGCGATCATTCCGCTGCGGTCCCGCCCGGCCGAGCAGTGGATCACCACACCGGCGGGGGCTGCTGCTACCGCTTTGAAGACGGCCACGAGTTTGTCCGGGAACAGCCGGGCGTTGGCCGCGTAGCAGGCCGGATCGTTCAGGTAGGGGAAGCATAATTCTTTGAACTCCGGGTGCTGCGGGTCCTCGGTGGGGGCGTGCACGACGTCGAACGCCGCCAGCACCTCGGCGCTCACCTCGGGGTCCGTGTCCCTCAGCCCTTGTTCCGAGGGGTTCCGGAGGTCAATCACGGTGCGGACGCCGTCGTCGTACGCCTGTTTCCAGCCTGACTCGGTGACCCATTCCCGGCGCCCCATCCGGAAAACGCCGCCGGAAATGCGCCAGGCATTCACGGCTCCGTCCCAGTTCACGGGCTGTCCAGGCTGTTCCATCCAGACAGCTAATCACAGACCCCCGACATCCGGCACGGGTAACGGCCGAAGATTGGAGTAGCCCCCGGCAATAAACAGGTATTCCGGCCCGTATCCGGTGGCCGGGCGGCGGCGTACCCTTGGGCGTACTTGCGGCCTGGCCGCGGCCCGTGGCTCCGCAGCCCCGGTGCACAGTTCAGAACAAAGGGGAAACTGATGAGTGACCGGATTTTACGACGGCGGCGCGCGGCATTCGCGGCCGGTTTGGCAACACTGGCACTGGCCACGGGGCTGGCGGTGCCGGCCGGGGCGGCCCCGGCCGGAGGACTTGATTACATCGCCGTCGGTGACTCCTACACTGCGGGGACCGGCGCCGGAGAAGCGGACAAACCGGATGATGCGACGTGCTGGCAGAGCACCCCCGGGTACGTTACCGACGTCGACAGAACAGGCCGGGTGTCCCTGGTGGTCAATGCCGCCTGCCACGGGGCACTCCTTTTTTCGGGCGATGACCCGCTCCAACAACAAATTAGCGTCCAGGCCCAGCTCACGGGCCTCATCGGCGCAGGGAAACTGAATCCGTCCACCGGAATCGTCACCATCACCGCCGGTGCCAACGACGCCGGAGTAAGCCAGGTGCTGGGCGCCTGCGCCGCCTACGGCATTGAAGTGTGCGCCAACGCCGTCTCGGCCTCCGAAGGCGGGATGGGTCAGGTGGGTGCGGTGCTCGCGAATGTCTACGGCCAGATCCACACGGTGGCTCCGTCCGCGAAGATCGCTGTCTTGGGCTACCCCAGGCTGTTCGAGCCGGCGGACGGGAATCCGTACTTCTCCGCGGACGAACAGCGTCTGATCAACCGGGCCACGGACAAACTCAATGCCGCAATCGCCACGGCAGTCTCCAGTGCCAATGCCTACGGGGCGAACGCGCAGTTTGTCGACGTCACAGCGAGGTTCGCCGGGCACGCCGTGAACTCGACCGCCCCGTGGATCGCGTACAACAGCGGGAATCCTCTGGCTGACTCCAACTTCCACCCGACGCCCACCGGGCACCGGGCCTATGCCACGGCCGTGATGAACGAGGTTAAGCCGGGCACCTTGGCGAGGTAGGGTCCGGACCGCGTGGGCCAAGGCTCCCCGATCCGGGCGCCCTGGCTCTAGCGCTGCTTGGCCAGCCTGAACTCCAGGCTGGCCCGGACCATCGGCCACTCGTGCTCCAGGATCGAGAACACCACGGTGTCCCGGAGCTGCCCGTCCGCGGTCCGCGTGTGGCTGCGGAGCACGCCGTCCTGCTTGGCTCCAAGCCGCGCAATCGCTTCGCGGGACTGGTGGTTAAGCCAGTGCGTCCGGAACTCGACGGCGGGGCAGCCCAGCGCTTCGAAGGCGTGCCGCAGGAGCAGGAGCTTGGAGTCCGGGTTGGTCCCGGTGCCGTGCGAAGAAGCCGCATTCCAGGTGGAGCCGATCTCCACGCGGGGAGTGGCGGCGTCGATATTCATGTACGTGGTCATCCCGATCACCCGGCCGGGACCACCGGTGGCCGGGTCGATCAGGCGCGTGGTGAACGGCAGCATGGACCCCTGCTCCTGGAGGCCCAGCCGGCGGTCGATCTCTGCAGCCATGCCCTGCGGCGTGGGCACGCTCGTGTACCAGAGCTTCCAGAGCTCACCGTCGCGGGCAGCGTCCACCAGGCCGTCGTGGTGCGCGTGGCTCAGCGGCTCGAGGACGACGTGCCGACCGGTCAGCGTGATGGGTTCGATGGAAGTCACCGCACCATCCTAGGGGGCACCGGCTAGGCTGTCGGCATGATCACAGTAGCCGGATCCGTCAGCTCTCCCCTCGGGGCAGAGGAAGCCTTCACCTACCTGTCAGCGTTCGAGAACACCGCCGAATGGGATCCCGGGACCCCTGTGGTGAAGAAGCTCTCCGAGGGCCCTGTTGCCGTAGGCCACCGGTACCACGCCGAAGCCGAATTCCGGGGTAAGCGGCAGACGCTCATCTATGAGGTGGTGGAGCTGAGCCGGAACCACATCAAGCTGCGGGGCGAAAACAAAACGGTGATTTCCGAGGACTGCATCGACGTCTCGCCCGACGGGACCGGCTCCACCGTGAAGTACACGGCGGAGTTCCAGCTCAAGGGCGCCCTCAGGATCATCGAACCGTTCATGAAGCCGGCGTTCATGTCACTCCGGGACCCGGCCCTGAACGGCCTGAAGTCCGCGCTCGACGCGCGGGCCGGGCGCTAGCCGGCCCACCGCCGTCGGGCGCTAGGCCGGCCAGTCCGCCCGTCGGACTCTAGGCCGGCCAGTCGAAGAAGCCCTTGCCGGTCTTCCGTCCGAGTTCGCCGCGCGCCACTTTGTCGCGCAGGATCTGCGGCGGCGCAAAGCGCTCCCCCAGGGTCGACTGCAGGTATTCCGCGATGCCCAGCCGGACGTCCAGGCCCACGATGTCCGTGGTCCG
>NZ_JARCCY010000032.1:0-56931 GCF_039907775.1 Arthrobacter sp. CC3 | reverse complement strand
GATGCATGTTCGCCTCCGGCGGCGAGCATCGCTGCCAGGGAACCGAGGAGCTTGCCGGAACGATGCCGTGCGCCGGAGGGAACAAACTGGCCAAGCCTGTCTTCGCACAGCCTGCCGAAGCCGAGGGCGTCCATGAATCCGGTGAGGACCGTGACACCGGCGTGGGAGATCAGCGACTGGCCGCTGAAACTGACCGGCAGGGACGGAAAAACAGGGGTAGACTTTTGCATCGAAAGGGTGCTCCTTCGCTCGGCAAATAACGGTCTCGACAACCACTATTTTCCCAGTTCAGAGCACCCTTTCCCTGATTAAACACGCCTACCCACCGGCCCGCCATGAAAACCCCGGGCTAGGCTCTGCGTATGGGGAACAGTCCGGCAGGCGCATCACGCCGCAGCATGGCATTCATAGGCAGCAACCCGGGCCTGGCGCTGCATCCGGTGAACCCGGACGGCGTCCACATCCCCGGTGAACCCGCCAGCTGCTTCGCCTCCTTCTGGATGGCCGAATGGTCCAAGTGGGGCAGCGGCAACGCCCTCCTGGTGGCCACCCGCCAGGGCTGGCGCAGCTACGGCCCCAACGGCTACTTCGCCGAAACCCTGGCCAACGAACTCACCCGCTACTTTCCGGAGGCAGCCAGGTTCCCGCTGGCGGAAATCACGCACACCCAGGACGAGTTCGACGTCGAACTGGACGTGGACCGCGGCTTCCGGGCCGTGGGGCGCAAGGCGGAGCTCGAAATCAGCGGTGTCCTGGACCGCCGCCAGTTCTCGGCGCCCGACTTCCAGCTCGGCGGCACCAGCGCGGCCCTGACGAATGTCTACCTTCCGTGCAGCACCGGACGGCTGGCCGAATTCGGCGTGGAATGGCCCGGCTCACCGACCGTGTACCCCGGGCCCCGGGGGCCGTCGTCGTCAGCGTACATAGCGGTGGCCGAATCCTGGGTGATGTAGCAAGGTGGCTTAGTGTTAAGGGAGAGCGACAGCCACAAGCTGTCGTTGCCCGGCAGCAGTCACGGTTCCGTACCGCGGTTGCGGACCACCGCCGGCGGCTTGTTCCCGTTCCAGGAAAGGTGACGATGGCCATGCGAAAGAACCCGGCAATGCGAATTGCACAAAAAACCGCGCACAAGGCGGTGTTCGACTCCCACGGCAAGCCCAAGCCCGGATTGCACGGCATGCTGCTGCGGGCGGTCGAAGTCCAGCGGCCGCTGGTGCTTGCCAACCTCCGGCGGCTCCAGCGCAGGCACCCGCGCGCCACGGCCGCGCAGCTCGCGGACAAGCTGGAACGCGACTACCTGCTCGCTGTGACCGGCGGCGGCGCACTCGTCGGCGGCTCCGCCGTCATCCCCGGCGTCGGCACCGTGGCCGCCCTGGGCCTCTCCGCCGCAGCCACCGTCGGCTTCCTCGAAGCCACCGCACTGTACGCAACATCCCTGGCCGAGCTCCACGGCATCCGCATGGTGGACCCCGAGAAAGCCGGCACGCTGGTCATGGCCATCATGCTGGGCGAGGAAGGTACCGCGCTCCTCGGTAGCCTCAGCGGCCAGGCCGCCGGCCGCGGCAAGGGCCCCACGGACGCCTGGGGTTCAGCGTTCGCCCGCAAGACATCGTTCCCCGGCTTCGGCTCGGTGCGGGACCGGATCCAGCGTGCGTTCCTCCGCAACTTGCTGCAGCGGCAAGGGACGGCGCTCCTGGGCCGCGCCCTGCCGTTCGGCGTCGGCGCCGTGGTGGGAGGCGTGGGCAACCGCGTGATGGGACGCGCCGTCGTCGCAAGCGCCAAGGAAGCTTTCGGGCCCATGCCGGACACCATCCCCGGCGAACTGACGCCCGTGGCTGCCGGCGCGGGCACCACCGGCGGTGCCGGATCCCCGGCCGCCCTGGACACCAGCACCAATACCCCCGGCACCACAACCGGCGGAGACTCAACATTGAAAGGTGGATTCATTGGATCTGAACGCTGACCTGGGGGAGTCCTTCGGGACCTGGACCATGGGGGACGATGCCGCCATGTTCCCGCTCATCACCAGCGCCAGCGTGGCCTGCGGCCTGCACGCCGGGGACCCCGTCACCATGCTGGACACCTGCCGTGCGGCCTTTGAGCTGGACGTCAGGGTGGGCGCGCATGTCGGGTATCCCGACCTGCCCGGGTTTGGCCTCCGGTCCATTGACATGACCTTTGACGACCTCTTCGGGGCCGTGCTGTACCAGCTCGGCGCGCTCGACGGCGTGGCGCACGCCGTCGGGGCATCCGTTGACTACGTCAAAGTCCACGGCGCACTGTACGACCGCACGGTGCACGACGCCGAACAGGCCTCGGCCGTGATCGCCGCCATCCAGGCCTACGATCCCGGGCTGCCGATCCTGGGCCTGCAGGGGTCGGCACTCCTGTCCTTTGCCGCCGAGGCGGGCCACCCCGTGTTCCATGAAGCCTTCGCGGACCGCGCCTACCTCCCGGACGGATCGCTGGTGCCGCGCACAGCGGACGGTGCGCTCCTGGTCGACGCCGGGGAGATCGCCGAACGCGCGGTCCGGCTGGCCATTCACGGCGAAGTGGAGGCCGTGGACGGCACCGTGGTCCGGCTGCAGCCGCACTCGCTGTGCCTCCACGGCGACACCCCCGGTTCGGTGGAGACGGCGGCCGCCGTCCGCAAGGCCCTGGAAGCCGCCGGCGTGGAACTGGAGCCCTTCGCCTAGCCCTCAGACCAACTAAGCGCGAACGGACACTTCCGGCCCTCCCTGAAGCGCGAACGGACACTTGCGGCCCCGTCGCGCGCTCGGGGCGGGGGCTTATGTGTCCGTTCGCGCTACCAACCGGTGCTGAAGTGTCCGTTCGCGCTCAGTCGGGGCGGGCTAGTGCCGTTCGGCCCTATCCGGGAGTTCAGGCGGCAACCTAGCTTGAGGGCATGGCTGCCGGACCCCACGCGGGGTTAGATGGACCCGCATCAGATGCAATGTTGAAGCTGGGCCGATTCTTCACCAAATGGGACCAGACCGACGACGGCAGGGCGGTGTTCCGGGAGGGCGGCCGCAAAGGCGACATCTTCTATCGCGACCGCTGGAGCCACGACAAAGTGGTCCGGTCCACGCACGGGGTGAACTGCACCGGCTCGTGCTCCTGGAAGGTGTACGTCAAGGACGGCATCATCACCTGGGAGTCCCAGCAGACCGACTACCCCTCGGTGGGCCCGGACAGCCCGGAATACGAGCCCAGGGGCTGCCCGCGCGGCGCGGCGTTCTCCTGGTACACCTACTCGCCCACGCGGGTCCGCTTCCCGTACGCCCGGGGCGTCCTCGTTGAGATGTACCGCGAGGCCAAGGCCCGGCTCGGCGACCCGGTGCTGGCCTTCGCCGAGATAACGGCCGACCCGGAAAAGCGCCGACGCTACCAGCAGGCCCGCGGCAAGGGCGGCCTGGTCCGGGTCTCCTGGCAGGAAGCCGTCGAGATCGCGGCCGCAGCCCACGTGAACACGATCAAAACCTACGGCCCGGACCGCTGCGCCGGTTTCTCACCCATCCCCGCGATGTCCATGGTGTCGCACGCCGTGGGAACCCGCTTCATCCAGCTGATCGGCGGGGTGATGACGTCCTTCTACGACTGGTACGCGGACCTGCCCGTGGCCAGCCCGCAGGTGTTCGGGGACCAGACCGACGTCCCGGAGTCCGGCGACTGGTGGGACGCGCGCTACCTCATGATGTGGGGCTCCAACGTCCCCGTGACCCGGACCCCGGACGCGCACTGGATGGCCGAGGTCCGGTACCGCGGCACCAAGGTGGTCACCGTCAGCCCGGACTACGCGGACAACACCAAATTCGCCGACGAATGGCTCCCCGCGCAGGCCGGAACGGACGCAGCCCTGGCGATGGCGATGGGGCACGTCATGCTCAAGGAATTCTTCGTGGACCGGGACGTGCCGTTTTTCACCGACTACGTGAAGCAGTACACGGACCTTCCGTTCCTGGTCAGGCTGGTGAAGAACGACGACGGCGCCCTGACGCCGTCGAAATTCCTCACCGCCCGGGACCTCCCGGGGGAGTCCGGGGCCGAGGACGCGGCATTCCGCACCGTCCTGTTCGACAAGAAGACCGGGCGGACCGCGGTGCCCAACGGCTCCCTCGGGTTCCGGTATTCCGGCAGCGGCCAGGGCAAATGGAACCTCGACCTGGAGGGAATCGACCCCGCCCTGTCCCTCCGTGAAGTGTCCGGGGAAAGCGCCGAAATCCTGCTCCCGTGCTTCGAGGATGCCGGAGGGGAGGGGAGCGTGCTGCGCCGCGGCGTGCCCGTCCTGGAAGTGGAAGGCCAGCTGGTCACCACCGTGTTCGACCTGATGCTGGCCCAGTACGGCGTGGGCCGGGACGGGCTCCCGGGGGAGTGGGCCGCCGGCTACGACGACGCGTCCACGCCCTACACCCCGGCCTGGCAGGAGGAGATCACCAGCGTCCCCGCACAGGCCTGCATCCGCGTGGCGCGGGAATTCGCGCGCAACGCCGAGCAGTCCAAGGGCCGGTCCATGATCATCATGGGCGCCGGAATCTGCCAGTGGTTCCACGGCGACACCACCTACCGGGCCGTGCTGGCGCTGGTGATGCTCACCGGCTGCATGGGCCGCAACGGCGGCGGCTGGGCGCATTACGTCGGGCAGGAAAAGACCCGGCCGGTCACCGGCTGGTTGTCGCTGGCCAATGCCCTGGACTGGTCGCGCCCGCCGCGGACCATGATCGGCACCGGCTACTGGTACATGCACACCGACCAGTGGCGGCAGGACGGCTATTCCGCGGACGCGCTGAAGTCCCCGCTGTCCACCGGAGCCCTGGACGGCATGCACACCGCGGACGCGCTGGCCCAGTCCGCCCGGCTCGGCTGGATGCCGTTCTACCCGCAGTTCGACCGCAACCCGCTGGACCTCGCGGACGAGGCGGAGGCCGCCGTCGCCGCCGGCACTGCGCCGGACACTCCGGGTTACATCGCGGACGCGCTCAAGAACCGCACGCTGAACCCTTCCATCGAGGACGTGGACGCCCCGGAGAACTGGCCTCGGACCCTGGTGCTGTGGCGCTCCAACCTGTTCGGCTCCTCGGCCAAGGGCAACGAGTACTTCCTGCGGAACCTGCTGGGCACGCACAACAACGTCCTGGGCAAGGACCACGCCGAGGGGCTCAAGCCCAGGGACGTGAGGTGGCATGAGCGGGCGCCGGAGGGGAAGCTGGACCTGCTGGTCTCCGCTGATTTCCGGATGACCTCCACCACGCTGCTGTCCGACGTCGTGTTCCCGGCCGCCACCTGGTACGAGAAACACGACCTGTCCTCCACCGACATGCACCCGTTCGTCCACGCCTTCAGCCCGGCGATTGACCCGCCGTGGGAAACCAAAACGGACTTCGACACCTTCCACCTGCTGGCACAGGAGTTCTCCCGGCAGGCGAAGACCCACCTGGGCGTCCGCCGGGACCTGGTCAGTGTGCCGCTGCAGCACGACACCCCCGGCCAGCTCGCCCAGCCCGGCGGGATCGTGCGGGACTGGCGGCAGACGGACATTCCCGCCGTGCCGGGGCAGAACATGCCCGTTTTTTCGGTGGTGGAGCGTGACTATACGGCCATCGCGGACAAGCTGGCCGCCGTCGGGCCCCTCGCCGACAAACTGGGCTTCACGGTCAAGAACGTCACCTACAAACTCGCCGGACCCCTGGACCGGCTCAGCCGCTCCAACGGCGTGATGCTTGGCGGCGCCGCGGACGGCCGCCCGGCGATCGACACCGACGCGAAAATGGCGGAAGCCATCCTGGCCTTCTCCGGGACCACCAACGGCGCGCTGTCCGTGCAGGGCTTCAAGGACCTGGAAGTCCGCACCGGCCGGGAGCTCGCGGACCTGTCCGAGGGCTCCGAGGAAAAGTTCATCACCTTCGCCCAGACCCAGGCCGGCCCGGTCCCGGTGATCACCTCGCCGGAATGGTCCGGCTCCGAAACCGGCGGCCGGCGCTACGCCCCCTTCACCATCAACATCGAACGGCTCAAGCCCTTCCACACCCTGACCGGGCGGATGCACTTCTTCCTCGACCACGACTGGATGACCGACATCGGCGAAGCCCTGCCGATCTACCGGCCGCCGCTGGACATGCACCGGCTCTTCGGCGAGCCCAAACTCGGCCGCGACGGGGCCATGGAGGTGGTGGTCCGGTACCTCACCCCGCACTCCAAGTGGTCCATCCACTCCGAATACCAGGACAACCTGCTGATGCTCTCGCTCTCCCGCGGCGGGCCCACCGTCTGGATGAGCCCGGCCGACGCGGAAGCAATCCAGGTCAGGGACAACGATTGGGTGGAGTGCCTGAACATCAACGGCGTCCTGGTGGCCCGGGCCATTGTCAGCCACCGGATGCCGGCCGGGGTGGTGTACGTCCACCACGCGCAGGAACGCACCATCGACGTCCCGAAGTCCGAGGCCACCGGCAGGCGCGGCGGCATCCACAATTCGGTGACCCGGCTGCTGGTGAAACCCTCGCACCTGATCGGCGGCTACGCCCAGCTGGCCTACGCGTTCAACTACCTCGGCCCCACCGGAAACCAGCGCGACATGGTGGCCACCGTCCGCCGTCGTTCCCAGGAGGTGCAGTACTGATGCGTGTCATGGCTCAAATGGGCATGGTCATGAACCTGGACAAATGCATCGGCTGCCACACCTGTTCCGTGACCTGCAAGCAGGCCTGGACCAACCGTGCGGGCACCGAATACGTCTGGTTCAACAACGTGGAAACCCGCCCCGGCCAGGGGTATCCCCGGCGCTACGAGGACCAGGAAAGGTGGCACGGCGGCTGGGTGCTGAACAAGCGCGGCAAGCTGGTGCTCAAGGCCGGCGGCCGGGTGAAGAAGCTCCTGGGAATCTTCGCCAGCCCCGTCCAGCCCGAACTCAAGGACTACTACGAGCCGTGGACCTACGACTACAAAACCCTCGTGGACGCGCCGCTGGGCGACGACTTCCCGGTGGCCCGGCCCAAGTCCCTGATCACCGGCAAGGACACGAAAATCACGTGGTCCGCGAACTGGGACGACGACCTGGGCGGCTCCGCCGAGAACGGCCATTTGGACCCGATCGTGGAGAAGGTGCGCCGCGAGTCCGAGGACAAGATCAAGTTCGCCTACGAGCAGACGTTCATGTTCTACCTGCCGCGGATCTGCGAGCACTGCCTGAACCCGTCCTGCATGGCCTCCTGCCCCTCCGGCGCGATCTACAAGCGGGTGGAGGACGGGATTGTGCTGGTGGACCAGGACAAGTGCCGCGGCTGGCGGCAGTGCGTCACGGGCTGCCCGTACAAGAAGATCTACTTCAACCACAAGACGGGCAAAGCCGAGAAGTGCACCTTCTGCTACCCGCGGGTGGAAGTGGGGCTGCCGACGGTCTGCTCGGAGACCTGCGTGGGCCGGCTGCGGTACCTGGGGCTGTTCCTGTACGACGCCGACGCCGTCACCGCGGCGGCCGCGGTCACCGACCCGCAGGAACTCTACGACGCCCAGATGGATGTGCTGCTGGACCCGAACGACCCCGCCGTCCAGGCTGCGGCCCGGGCCCAGGACATTCCCGAGGACTGGCTTGACGCCGCCCGGCGCTCACCGGTGTACGCCCTCGCCAAGGTCTACAAGGTGGCCCTGCCGCTGCACCCCGAATACCGGACCATGCCGATGGTCTGGTACGTGCCGCCGCTCTCACCCGTGGTGGATCTGCTGCGGGACCAGGGGCACGACGGCGAGGATCACGGCAACCTCTTCGGCGCCATTGAGGCGCTGCGCATCCCGGTGGAGTACCTCGCGGAACTCTTCACCGCCGGGGATGCGGACCGCGTCACCGCGGTGCTGAAGAAGCTCGCGGCCATGCGCTCCTACATGCGCGGCATCAGCCTGGGCAACGACCCCGACGACTCCATCCCGGAAACCGTGGGCATGGACGGCCAGACCATGTACGAGATGTACCGGCTGATGGCGATCGCGAAGTACGACGAGCGCTACGTCATTCCCAAGGCGCACGTGGAACAGGCCCACGACCTGGAGGAGATGGGCTGCTCGCTGGACTTCGACGGCGGCCCCGGCATGCAGGATTCCTCCCCGTTCGGCGAGGCCAGCGGCCGCCCGGTCCCGGTGGCGGTGGAAACCTTCAACGCCCTGCGGGACCGGCAGACCTCCGACGAGGCGCCCGGTGGAACCACCCTGCGCGGCCGGGTGAACCTGCTCAACTGGGACGGCACCGGGGCGCCTCCGGGGCTTTTTCCGGAGAAGCACCACCCGGGGGAACAGCCGTGAGCCGGCGCCAGCAGGTGGTCTACCTCGCGGCCGCCTGGTGCCTGTCTTATCCGGATGAGGAACTGATCGGCAGGGTGCCGCTCATGCGGTCGGCGCTGGGCGAGTTCCCCGGTGCTTTGCCGGACTTCGCCGAGGTGCTGGACCTGCTGGAATCCACGCCGCCCATGGACGTGCAGGCACACTACGTCCGTGAATTCGACCTCGGCAAGCGGCACGCCCTGCACCTGAGCTACTGGACCGACGGGGACACCCGGCGCCGTGGCGAGGTGCTGGGCAACTTCAAGAAGACCTACCGGCAAAGCGACATCCTGGTGGACACCCGCGGCGAACTGCCGGACTACCTGCCGATGGTCTTGGAATACGCCGCGGTGGTGGACCTGGCAGCGGGGCGGGAACTGCTCACCCGCTTCCGGGCGAGCCTCGAGATGCTTCGGTTCGGGCTGCTGCGGGACGGGTTGCCGCACGCCCGGATCCTGCAGGCCGTCTGCGCCACGCTCCCCGGGAAATCGCCCGCGGACGAGCAGGCCGTGATGCGGATGGCCGGTTACGGCCCGCCCACCGAGGCCGTGGGGCTGGACCCCTACGATCCGCGACTCCTGCCCGTGAAGGGGGCCTGACCATGGTGACTCTTGAAACGGCGCCCTTCGAAGCCGAGCCCGGATCCGCCGTCGAAATCACCGCCCTGGACACCGCGCTCTGGGGCGTCCTGCCGTACGTCATGGTGGTGGTGCTGGTGGGCGGCCTGGTGTGGCGCTACAAGTACGACCAGTTCGGCTGGACCACCAGGTCCTCCCAGCTGTACGAATCGAAGATGCTCCGGATTGCGTCCCCGCTGTTCCATTTCGGCCTGCTGGCGGTGATTGCCGGGCACTTCTTCGGCCTGGTGATCCCCATGGCGTGGACCCAGACGGTGGGCATGAGCCAGGACTTCTACCACTTCAATGCCCTGTTTGTGGGCGGGATTGCGGGGGTGGGCACCCTGGGCGGGATCATCCTGCTGATCTACCGGCGCCGCACCACCGGGCCGGTGTTCATGGCCACCACCACAAACGACAAGACCATGTACGTGGTCCTCACCGCCGCCATTGTTTTCGGCCTCTGGACCACCCTGGCCAGCGTCTTCGAGGGCGAGCACGGGCACAACTACCGCGAGACCGTGGCGCCCTGGTTCCGCTCGCTGTTCGTGCTACAGCCGGACATCGCGGCCATGGCGGCGGCGCCGTTCTCCTTCCACCTGCACACCCTCGTGGGCATGGCCCTGTTCGTCATCTGGCCGTTCACCCGGCTGGTCCACGCCTTCACGGCGCCGCTGCACTACCTTTTCCGCCCCTACATCGTCTACCGCTCGCGGGACGCAGCCACCCGGCGCGGCTGGGCGCCCGTGGGAACCCGGGACAGGGACACCCGTAACCGCTGAAGTGGCCGGGCCCATCCAAAACCGGCTGAATCCAAAGGAGTGAACAGTGGCTGGAACAGCACCGTCCCCAACGTCCGCTTCCACGGGCCAGACCCGGAACCTGGTGCTGGCCACCGCGGCGTCCGTGGCAGGCTTCTGGGCCTGGAACTCCGTGGCCACCCTCGGCGCCTTCTACACCCAGAACCTGCAGCTCAACCCGGCCACCACCGGCGTCCTGGTGGCCATGCCGGTGTTCGTCGGCTCGCTGGGGCGGATCGTCGTCGGAACCCTGACGGACCGGTACGGCGGCCGGGCGATGTTCACCTTCGTGCTGCTTGCCGCCATCGTGCCGATCCTGCTGGTGGCAGTCGGCGGAACCCTGCGCTCCTTCGCGCTGGTGCTGGGCGCCGGCCTGCTGCTCGGCGTCGCCGGAACCGTGTTCGCCGTCGGAATCCCCTTTGTCAGCGGATGGTACGAACCGTCCCGGCGGGGCTTCGCCACCGGCGTCTTCGGTGCCGGCATGGGCGGAACGGCGCTGGCCGCCTTCCTCAACCCCCGGCTCGTCGCCTCCATCGGATACTTCCCGACGCACCTGCTGATCGCCGGGGTCCTTGCCGTCATGGCGGCCCTGGTCTGGTTCCTGATGAAGGAATCCCCGGGCTGGACCCGCAGCAACGCCCCGGTGCTGCCCAAACTCCTGGACGCCGCCAAAACGCCGGTCACCTGGAAGATGTGCTTCCTCTACGCCGTCGTCTTCGGCGGCTTCGTCTCCTTTGCCACCTACCTGCCCACGTACCTCCGCGACGTGTACAGCTTCGATCCGAGCGGCGCCGGTGCGCGCACGGCAGGGTTCGCCCTCGCGGCGGTGCTGGCACGGCCGGTGGGCGGAGTGCTCGCGGACAAGCTCGGGCCCAAACCGGTGGTGATCGTCTCGCTTGCCGCCGTCGCGGTCCTCGCGTGGGTGGTGAACCTGCAGCCCGACGGCGAGGTCCCGGCGGGCCTGACATTCGTCGCCATGGCAGCGGCCCTCGGCCTGGGCGCGGGCGGGGTTTTCGCCTGGGTGGGCGTGCTGGCGCCGCACGGGAAAGTGGGCAGCATCAGCGGCGTGGTCAGCGCGGCGGGCGGCCTCGGCGGCTACTTCCCGCCGCTCGTCATGGGGGCAACGTACGACGCCGCGACCCACAGCTACTCGATCGGCCTGCTCCTGCTGGTGGTCACGGCGCTCGTGGCACTGGTGTTTACGGTTTTCGCGGTGGGCAGTGGTGCTTAAGTGTCCGTTCGCGCTGGGCGCTGGGTGGTTGGGGCGGTCAGCCGAAGGCCAGGTGCGCCGCCGTGAAAATGGCCAGTCCGGCCAGGGCGCCCACCACGGTGCCGTTGATCCGGATGAACTGCAGGTCCTTGCCCACCTGCAGTTCGATCTTCTGCGAGGTCTCCTCGGCGTCCCAGCGTGCCACGGTATCCGTGATCACGCCCGCGATGTCTGAGCGGTAGGTCCTCACGAGGTAGCCCGCGGCGTCGCCGATCCACGCGTTGACCTTGCCCGCCAGTTCGGGGTCCACCACCAGCCGGGTGCCGAAGTCGTGCACGGCCGCCTTGAACTTGACGGTCAGTTCGCTGTGGGGATCGTCGACGGCGCCGAGCAGCGCCGCCTTGATGGTGCCCCACGTGCGGGAGGCCAGTTCGCGGACCTCGGGGTCGCCCAGCACCTGCGCCTTGATCCCTTCGGCCCGGGCGATCATCACGGGGTCGTGCTGCAGGTCCTGCGCGAGCGAGGTGAGGTACGTATCGATCGACTGCCGGACCTGATGGTGCGGATCGGCCTGCACGGCCTTCGTGAACTTGAGGATCTCCACATACACCTTGTCTCCCACGAGGCCGTCCACGAACTGTGGAACCCACTGCGGGGACCGGTCCGAAACCAGCCTGCTGACCGTCTCGTGGTTGTCGCGGACCCAGTCCACGGTCCGGTCCACCAGCAGGTCCACCAGGGTGTGGTGGTGCCCATCGGCGAAGATCCGCTCGGCGAGCCGGCCCACCGGAGGCCCCCACGGCGGAGTGAGCAGGTGCTTGCGGACCATGGACTCGATCACGGCCTGGACGTCGTCGTCGTTCAGTACCTTAAACGCTCCGCGGATGACGGCGGCACCCTCCTTGGCCACACGCTCGGCACCGCCGGGACCGGACAGCCACGCACCGGCCTTCCGGGCGATGTCCACGGAGGCGAGCTTTTCCTGGACCACTTGTTCGGAGAGGAAGTTGGTCTCCACGAATTCACCCAGCGAGGCGCCGATCTGGTCCTTGCGGCGGGGAATGATGGCTGTGTGCGGGATCTTGATTCCCATCGGGTACTTGAACAGGGCGGTCACCGCGAACCAGTCGGCGAGGGCGCCGACCATGCCGCCCTCGGCCGCGGCGCGGACGTATTCCAGCCACGGGTACTGCTTCTGCAGCGCGAAGGCAAAGACGAAGATCACGGCCATGATAATCAACAGCCCCAGCGCCAGGAGTTTCATTTTCCGCAGCGCGGCGGCCTTTTCGGCATCACTGCCCATGCCCCGGTCGACGGCGGCACCGGCACCGGAACCGGCTCCTGCTGTGCCGGCATGCGGGGGTCTGGTTGCAGCGGGTCGGGTGGTTTGTTCACTGTTCACCTGCATGTGCCCAGCCTAGTCCCGCATCCGCTGCGGGCGTCCGCTAACGTGTCACCATGACTACCGACGAGTCCGCCCCCACCCGGCCGCTGGTCTACGCCCACCGGGGATCCAGCGCGGCCTTCGCTGAGCACACGCGGGCCGCTTATCTCCAGGCCATTGCAGACGGGGCCGACGGCGTGGAATGCGACGTCCACCTCAGCCGGGACCAGCACGTGGTCCTGCTGCACGACGCGAACCTGGACCGCACCTCGGACGGCACCGGCCCCGTGGCTGACCGGACCCTCGACGAACTGCGGCTGCTGGATTTTTCCTCGTGGAAGGGCGCCCGGATTCCCCTTGAATATGGCGGAAAGTTCGACCAGTTGCTGACGCTGCCGGACCTGCTGGACATCCTCCGGGCGGCCGGCCGGGACATCGGGCTCGCCATTGAGCTCAAGCATCCCAGCCCCTACCTGCTGGCGCTGGAGGACCGGGTGCTGGAGGTGCTGGAATCGGAAGGCTGGGATCCCCGCACTTCACGGGTGGACAACATTTCCGTGTCCTTCATGAGCTTCAGCCCGGACGCCATCAAGCACCTGCTCAAGACTGTTCCGGCTGAGTTCATCTGCCAGCTGGTGGACGACATCAACGTGGAGGAAGTCCGGGAAGAACTGGGGCTTGGCGTTATCACGGGCGGGGCCGTGGCGAACGTTATGCGGGCCGCCCAGGTGGAAGGCGAACGGATCCTGAACGACTGCGAAGTGCGGCTGGCGGGACCGGGCATCGACTACGTGCGCCAGCACGCCCGCGCCGTGAAGCGCTGGATGGATTCCGGCCGCAGGTTCAGGGTGTGGACCGTGGACTCGGAGCAAGATGTGGCGCTGTGCCGGGACGTGGGAATCCACGAAATCACCACCAACCGGCCAGCCGAGGTGCTGGCCCGGCTCGGCGAAAGCAGTCATTCCGTCAGCTGAACGGGAAGGGGAACCTCAGGCCGCTAGGTCCCGGCGGCGCCAGCCGGCGTAGCCCAGCGCGCCGAGCAGCGCGGCGGTAATCGTGAGGGCCGCCAGCGCCGGAATTCCTTCAGCGTCCACCGGAAGCAGCGGGGTGTGCCGGAACGGCGAGAGCTCCATCAGCCATTCCGGTGCGTTCCACAGCACCCCGAATTCACCCAGGGCAATAAGTCCCAGCAGGAGCACCCAGACGGCACCGGTCAGCCGCGGCAGCCAACCGAACACCGCCAGTGCGGCACTGGTGAGCACCCAGGCAGCCGGGATCTGGGCCAGTGCCGCCACCAGGGAGCGGGGCACCAGCTCCCCGTCGTTGATGGCGGACGCGGCCCCGATGCCGATCGAGAGGCCGGTCAGCAGCTGCAGCAGCGCCACCCCTGCCAGCGCCACGGCGTAGTGGCTGCTGGCCCAGCGGAGCCGGGTGGTGGCAGTGCCCAGCAGGGCTTCGGTGTGCCCGGCCGTTTCCTCGCTCCGCAGATGGTTGGCGGCGGAAATTCCGTAGGCGGCCGCGATGACTCCCATGATGCTGATCTCGGCGGCGAGGAAAGCGTCGGTCAGGGCGCGCGGACCGCCCAGGGCGCGCATCAGGTCCTGGGCGCCGGGCGAGCTCAGGAAGTCCGCCACATTGCCGACGAGGGAGCCGATCACCACTCCGAAGAGGACAAACGCCACACACCATGCCAGCAGGACCCGGTACTGCAGCCGGACGGCGAGGCCCAGCACCCCGGAGAGTCTTCCGCGGGCGGGGCCCGGCCGCTCATCGCGCAGGCCGGCGCCGAGGTCGCGCTGCGCGCGGAGGACGAACGCCGCGGGAACAAGGACGGCGCAGAGCGCAAGGGGCAGTGACAGCACCCACCAGTGGTCACCGGCATAGGCCCGCACCTGCTGGTTCCACCCGATCGGCGAAAGCCAGGACCACACCGACGGTCCGGGCTCGGCGAGGTCGCCCACCGCCCGCATGCCGTACGTGACGGCAATGACGCCGATGCTGAGCCCGGTAGCGGCCCGGGCGCTGGCCGTCAGCTGCGCAGCCAGGGCCGCCACGGCGCTGTACGCCATCCCCGTAGCAGCCCAGCCCAGCCCGAAGGCGAGTGATCCGGGGCCCGGCAAGCCGCCGAGGGAAAGCGCTGCAGCCGACAACAGCCCGGTCAGGATGCTCGTGGCGAAGCTGATGGCCAGGGCGGACACCAGGGGCGCGTCACGGCCCAGCCGTCCGCCGCCCAGGAGCTCCAGCCGCCCGCTTTCCTCGTCTCCGCGGGTGTGCCGGATGGTGAGGATGACCATCAACACCGCGAGGATGGCGGTCATGAAGGCGGTGTATTTGATGAGCGACAGGGCGCCAAGCGAGGCCGGATCGTAGATCCGCCCAAAGAGGGCCACCATGGACGCCGTAGCGTTCAGTGCCGTGGCGGCCGCCACCCGGCTGGGCTCATCCGGGTACAACTCGGCGCCGGCCGCCGCCGTCGAGTAAGCGATCAGGGCGAAGCCCAGGATCCAGAGCGGCAACAGCCAGCGGTCCCGCCGGAGCGCGAGCCGGACCAGGACGCCGGTGCCGGCCAGTGTCCCGGTCATCGCCGGCCGGGTCCGCGTCCTGCCGGCCGGCGCGTCGCCTCGGTCCAGTGTCCCGGTCATCGCCGTGCCGTTTCGAGCGATCCGGCCGGCCCGTAATGGCGCAGGAACAGATCCTCCAGCGTGGGCGGCTGGCTGGTCAGTGCGTGCAGCCCCGCGGCCGTCAGGGCCTGCAGGAACGGGGCCAGCCCGGCCGGATCCACCTGGGCGCTGACCCGGTGGTCCGTCACCACAACGTCGTGGACGCCGGGCAGGAGGTCCAGGCCCGGGGGCACGCTTGCGACGTCGGCAGTGACCGATGTCCGGGTCAGGTGACGCAGCTGCGCAAGCGGCCCGGACTCCACCACGCGGCCGGCCCGGATGATGCTGACCCGGTCCGAGAGCGCCTCGGCCTCACTGAGGATGTGGCTGCTGAGCAGGATGGTGCGGCCCTGATCGCGGAGCTCGCGGACGCATCCGCGGAAGGCATCCTCCATCAAGGGGTCCAGCCCGCTGGTGGGCTCGTCCAGGAGGAAGAGCTCGGCGTCGGTGGCCAGGGCGGCCACCAGGGCGACCTTCTGCCGGTTCCCCTTCGAATAGGTGCGGGACTTCTTGGTGGGGTCAAGGTCGAAAGTCTGCAGCAGCCGGTCACGCCGGGCACGGTCCTGGCCGCCCTGGAGCCGCCCCAGCAGGTCGATCACCTCGCCGCCCGTCAGGTTGGGCCACAGGGCCACGTCCCCGGGTACGTACGCCAGCCGGCGGTGCAGCGTGGCAACTTCGTGCCACGGGTCAAGGCCCAGCACCCTGGCCGACCCCGAGGTGGCCCGCAGCATGCCCAGCAGCAGCCGCAGCGTGGTGGACTTGCCGGCCCCGTTGGGACCCAGGAAGCCATGCACCTCGCCGGCAGCGACCTGGAAGTCGAGGCCGTCGAGGGCAGCTACCGTTCCGAAACGCTTGACGACGCCGGTCATTTCCACCACGTTGCTCATAGTCAATAAGCTACGCCGCGCTGCGCGTCCTGACCCGGGCGGAAAGTCCCGTCCGCCCGTTGCCACCCTGTCCTTTCGCGCAGGGGCGGCGCGCCCGCGGTTAACGGGGGCGTCAGCGCCTGTGGTTGCATGGATCCATGCCATTCACCTGGTCCGGCCGGGCCACCCAGACCCTCTCAGCGACTGCCCTGAGCGCCCTGCTGCTGGCCAGCGCCATGAAGCATTTCCGCGAACCCGCATTCTTTTACCAAGTCGTTCCCGATTTCCTGTGCCGTGACGACTCCGGCGCCCGGCCCAACGGCCCGTATGCGGTGATGACCCGGGACGAATGGGTGGCGCTCAGCGGCCTGCTCGAGGCGGGCGCCGCCGTCGGGCTCCTGATCCCGGCCACCCGCAAACCGGCCGCGTGGGGGGTTACTGCCATGTTCACAGCCTTCGTCGCCGGGCATGCCGACGCACTGCGCCGCGCGTACGGTCCGGCCGGAACGCCGGGGCAGCGGAAGGTGCACACCGCCCGGCTTCCGCTGCAGGTGCCGCTGATCCTCTGGGCCTGGAGCCTGCGAAAGCCGTTCCGTCCCGCCGGGACTCGGAGCGTTCCCGGGGCGCGGCAGTGAAGCTGCTTCAGTCTCCGGCCGTGCGGGTGGGGCTGTCCATCAGCATCGCCACCGGCCTCTACGGGGTTTCCTTCGGGGCTCTCGGCGTCACATCGGGGCTTGATTTCTGGCAGACCATGGCGCTCAGCCTGCTGCTGTTCAGCGGCGGTTCGCAGTTCGCGTTCATCGGTGTGGTGGCCGGCGGCGGATCCGGAGTGGCGGCGATGGGCGCGGCCACGCTCCTGGGCATGCGCAACGGCATCTACGGCATGCAGCTCAACGCGCTGCTGCAACCGCGCGGGTGGCGCAAATACGCCGCCGCCCACGTCACCATCGACGAATCAACGGCCACCAGCACCGGGCAGACGGACCCCGACGAACAGAAGCGGGGATTCTGGACGGCCGGCATCGGCATTTTCGTGCTCTGGAACATTTTCACTGCGGTCGGGGCGCTGGCGGGCAGCGCGCTGGGGGACCCCAGGCAATGGGGGCTCGACGGCGCCGCGGTGGCGGCCTTCCTCGGCCTGCTTTGGCCGCGGCTCAAGGGCCGCGAGCCGGTGGCCATCGCAGTGGTGTGCGCGCTGGCAACGGTGCTGGCCGTGCCGTTCGTGCCCGCGGGGGTTCCCATCCTGATCGCGGCATTCGTGGCGGCGGCGATCGGCTGGTTCAGCCACGGCCGCAGCGATGAGGGGCTGGAGCCCGATGTGGATCCCTATGCCGAGCACCACCAGCACCCGCGTCAGGACCCGTATTCAGAAGAGGCCGGCAGATGAACCTCTGGATGTGGCTGCTGCTGGCCTGCGTCCTGGGCTACGGCTGGAAGCTCCTTGGCTATCTGGTCCCGGCCAGCCTGCTGCGCAACCCGCGGATGTCCCGGATTGCGGGCACCATGACCATCGGCCTGCTGGCTTCCCTCACCATCGTGAACGCGGTGGCATCGGGGCAGGCCCTGGCGTTGGACGCCCGGATGGGCGCCCTCGCCGCAGCCGGAATCGCCCTGTGGCTCCGGGCTCCTTTCCTGGTGGTGGTCCTGGCCGGAGCCGGAGCTGCGGCCGGGTTGCGGCTGCTGGGCTGGAGCTGATGACGGCCGTTCGGCCCTAGTAGGTCCGCCCGTGCTGTGGCAGGATGCCACCATGAGCGAAGAACAAGCGCCTGCGGTTCCTGCTGCCGCAAAGGACCCCAAATCCAGGCCCTATGTGCCATCGCCTGGATCCGAATCCACCCGTGAAATGCGCGAGATGTCCCGCCGCCGCCGCGATGCCGAGGAGAAGCTCCAGCAGCATCTGCAGGAAGCGGACCAGCTCCACGAAGCGCACATGAAGGCCCACCACAAGGAGGTGCCGGTGCCGCATGGGCACGAGGAAGCTGCTCCCGAAGGTCACGCCCCGGAAACCGCGGACGAACACGCCGCGGAAGGCGAGCGGGAGGCTGGCACCAGGCCGGCCGAGTGACGCTGCTTGGGCCGAACGGTGCGACTGGGCCGATTAGCGTTGCCCATAGGCCGAACAGCGTTGCCTAGGCCGCGCCAAACTCATCTGAAACAGCCAAGTCGTCGGCCTGTGGGGAGGCTCCGTTGTTCCTGTTGTCCAACTCTTCCAACGCCAGGTCGTACCAGAACTGCGCCCCGAACACCGGGTGGGACGTATCCAGGTCCCTGAACAGGGCGTCTGTGAGTGCCTGCAGTTCCGACGTGCTGGCCGTCGAGATGACCAGCAGCGGGTCGGCGTCGCCGTTCATGAGCAAGGCAAGCTGCTGGCGGGTCATGGCAGTACCGGAAGGGAAGGTGAACGTAGTCCGTAGTCCATGTCGAACTCCAAAACGAGAAACGGTGGCTGACTGCGTAACCTCCACAATTCTAATATTGTGTGACGGCCACCACAATCTCGCGGCCTCGGGCTGTCGAGCAGGGGATTCGAGAAGCGGCGGCGGGCCGTGACGGGCGCCCGGCTGGGCCAGTACCTGGCGGAACGGCTGCAGGACCTGGTCCTCGAGAGTGCCGATGTGCAGGACTTCCTCCGGGAGCTGTGTGAGTTCTCGGCGGGCTTCATCGGGAAGACGACGGGCCTTCCCGTGCTGTGCGCCGTGACCCTGCTGCGCTCCCGGCGGTCCGTGACGTCCGCCGGCAGCGGACCTGGGGCGAGGCTGCTTGAGGAGATTCAGCAGGCTACCGGCGAGAGCCCTCCGCTGGCCGCCGTGGAGTCCGGGGCTACGGTTTCCGTGCCCGATGCCCGGACCGACTCCCGCTGGCCGCGCTACAACCGCGGCGTGATGCGGGCCGGCCAGCTCAGTGTCCTGTCACTCCCGCTGCGGTTGGATCCGGAGGCCGCGGCGTCCGTGTCGTTTTTCGCGCCGGAAGCAGGAGCGTTCGACGACGAGGCAATCGTCATTTGCGAAGCGTTCGCGGCCCGGGCCGGTAAAGCCCTGCGGCTGGCCGTGCGCATCGGCGCCTCGAAGGACCTCAACGACGACCTTCTCGAGGCCTTGAAGTCACGCACCAGCATCAACCTTGCCTCGGGAATTGTGATGGGACAGAGCCGCTGCTCGCAGGCCGAAGCGTTTGCCATCCTGAGCAAGGTCTCCAGCAACCGCAACGTCAAGCTCCGCGTGGTGGCCGAGGACCTGCTGCGAAAATTCGATACGGCGCCGGACACCACCCACTTCACCGGCTAACGGACCCGCCTGAGGCTATGCTTTTAAGGGTTCCGGTCAACTCGCGAAAGGCGGCAAAGCAGTGGAGTGGGTGCGGCCATGGCGGTAAAACTACCCCTCGCGGACGAACTGGCGGCAATCTTTGCCCGTGCTTCCGAGCTCCTGCTGACGGACGAGACGGTATCCAGGGCCCTTGAGCTGATCACCGCTGCTGCGGAAGCGGCCGTGCCCGGCGCCGCGGGCGCGGGCGTCACACTCATCGATGCCGACGGCCGGAAACATACGGCGAGTGCCTCCAACACCTTGGTGGAGGTTGCCGACGCGCGCCAGTACGACCTGGGCCAGGGTCCCTGCCTCCTCGCCTGGGCGAGCTGCGAACCGGTGCTGGTCAGCGACGTCCGCAACGACCACCGCTGGCCGGCGTGGGCCAGTGCGGCCACCGAGCTGGGGTTGCGGTCCTCCGTCAGCGCACCGTTGCTCACCGGAGATTCCGCGCTGGGCGCCGTCAAGCTGTACGCCCGTGATGAGAACAGCTTCAGCCCCGCCACCGTGCGCCTGTTGGAACTCTTCGCCGCGCAGGCCACCATCTTCCTGATCAATGCCCAGGCCCGCGAGAGTGCCCGGATGATTAGTGAGGACCTTCGCGACGCCCTGGCCCACCGCGAAATTATTGCCGTGGCCAAGGGAATCCTGATGGCCCGCCACGGACTTGACGAGGACACGGCCATGCAGGACCTGCTGATGGAGTCTCGGCGGGCCAAAAGGTCGCTCCGTGACATATCCGTCGAGCTGGTGTCCTCCACCCAGCTGCCCCGGTGAGCGGGGGTGCGTTTTGGCCCTGGGCAAGGACGAAGATGAGCAAAGGCTTCGCTTTGAGGAAATGCTCCGGAACGCTGACCTGCGGGTCGAGGAGCTGTGGCTGAGGTATTTCAGCATTGGCGGCATCGCTGGTCAATTTGAAGTCGAAGCCTACATCCACGGTGCCATCGCCTTGCCTGCGTTGCAGCGGGATATCCTGGCGCACGCCCTGAACGAGCGCCTGGACGAGATCCATGCCCCCGACGGCAGGGCGTCCTACAGCCGCGGGTCCGAGGACGCCGGCCGGCTCCATGACGAGCGGCCGCATGACGACACGGACCGTCCCGAGGAAGACTCAGGGCAGGACGACTGAGCCCGCGGCCCGATAGAAATTACGGCCCGACGGAAATTACGCCCGAGGAAGACTCAGGGCAGGACGATCGAATCGAAGGCCGTGCCCGGGAGCGGCGACTGGGGAGGCAGCGGCCGGTGGGGCCGTTCCGTGCGGATGGCGTCCTCCACCAGCGCTACGGGGCGGCGCCAGGCATCGGACCCGGGTTCCATGGTGTCCACGACGCCGATCAGCATGGCCAGCAGGCGGATCACGTCAGTCATGGAGATGTCAGTCCGCAGGGTCCCCTGGCCCTGGCCGCGGCCCAGCAGGACGGCCACGGACTCAAAGAGGCTGCCGGTGATTCCGGTCAGCAGGCCGCGGCGTCCGGCCACTGCGCCGAGCAGGTTGGCATCCTCGCTGGCGGCTGCCATCAGCGCATCGATCACGCGGAACAGCCCGTCGGCGGCATCGGGGCCGGCCAGGGCGTCGTCGATCACGGGGTCCACCATCAGCCGGAGCTGGCGGTTGAGCGCGGCAAGAACCAGCTGTTCCTTGTCCGCAAAGTTCCGGAACAGGGTTGCGGGTCCGACGCCGGCCGTGACGGCGATGGTCTGCAACGGCACTTCCGGGCCGTACTCACGGAAGCAGTTGCGGGCGGCGGTGATGATCTTGTCCACATTGCGCGCAGCATCCGCACGGAGGGGCTTGCGTTCCACTGCGAGGTTCATTTTTCAAGGTTAGCAACGCTGGGCCTGAGCGCCCGGGTTACTGATTGGTAGCCGCGAATGTACTCCCTATATGACGAATGTATCGAGGAATTCCGCTGTGGCAGACTGGGTCCATGTTGCTCGCATTCTCAGTTGCACCCTCCGGCCAGCCGGCTCACCTCAGCGCTGAATCCGCCTCTGATTCCGGTGCCGTTTCCGCCGCGGCATCCGCAGACGCTTCGGTCCACGACGCCGTCGCTGCCGCCGTGAAGATTGTCCGGGATTCCGGCCTCCCCAACCACACGGACTCCATGTTCACCACCATCGAGGGTGAGTGGGATGAGGTCTTCGCCGTGGTGAAGCAGGCCACCGAAGCTGTAGGGCGTTTCGGCAGCCGCGTGTCACTGGTCATCAAAGCTGATATCCGCCCCGGGTACTCCGGCGAGCTCACCGCCAAAGTGGAGCGGCTGGAAAGCGCCATCGCCGACGCCGGCTAATTCCGGCCTGCCCTTGGTGCTTCCCACGCAGCAAGGGCAACTGCGAGACTGGGCCCATGATTGAGCACCGGCCCGAGCCCCAGTGGGTGGCAGTGGAGCAGTACCTGACCGACGTCGTCGTCCGCCCCGGCAGCCCGCTGAAACGGGCTGTGACGTCCGCTGTCGACGCCGGGATGCCGGCCATCGAAGTGGCGCCCAACGCCGGGAAGCTGCTCAAGCTGCTGGTGCAGCTTTCGGGCGCCCGGCGGATCCTCGAAATCGGCACGCTGGCCGGGTTCAGCACCATCTGGATGGCCCAGGGACTGCCCGACGACGGCGAACTCATCACGTGCGAATACCTCCCCAAACATGCCGGCGTGGCCCGCGCCAACGTGGACGCTGCCGGAGTGGGGCACAAAGTGGACATCCGCGTGGGTGCAGCCCTGGACACCCTGCCGGGGCTGCAGGATGACGGCCGCGGCCCGTTCGATTTTGTGTTCATCGATGCCGACAAGGAAAACAACCCGCAGTACCTGGACTGGGCCGTCAGGCTGGGCCGGCCGGGCACCGCGATTGTGATGGACAACGTGGTGTGGGAGGGGGCGCTGCTGGATCCAACCCTGGACGAGGTCAACGCGCCGGGAATCGTCACCGCGTTGGAAATGATGGGGGAGGATCCCCGGCTGGACGCGACGGTCATGCAGACCGTGGGGTCGAAGGGCTGGGACGGCTTCGCGCTGGCCCTGGTCAAGTGACTTCACCCGGGCAAGATGCTAAGTATGCTTAGAATAAGCTAACGCGGCACGAACCCGTCCCGCACCGCCTGCAGTGGAGGAAGAAATGAAGGCTTCACCGACCCTTGCCAGCAATCTCCAGATGGTCCTCACGGACCTGATCGAACTTCACGTCCAGGGCAAGCAGGCGCACTGGAACATCGTGGGTACGAACTTCCGCGACCTCCACCTGCAGCTCGATGAAATCGTCACTAGCGTGAGGCTTTTCGCGGATGAAACAGCGGAGCGGATGCGCGCCCTGCACGCGCTGCCGGACGGCAGGAGCACCACGGTGTCCGCCGACACCCGGCTGGAACAGTTCCCCGAAGGGCTCACCTCCACCAAGGACGCCGTCAAACTGATCACGGCCCGGCTGGAGCGCACCGTGAAGACCATGCGCGACGTCCATGACGAGGTGGATGAGGAAGATCCCACCAGCGCAGACCTGCTCCACGCCGGCATTGCGCGGCTGGAACAGCTGGCGTGGATGGTGAACGCCGAGACCATGTCCGCGGGGGCCTCCGTCACGGCACCGGACCACGGCTGAGCCGGCGCAGCGGCCAGCGGAATGGATCCTGAGGCAAAACCGCGCCCGGTGCGCATCGGTTCCGCAGCGGAGCCGCCCGAAACCCTTGCCATGCTGCTTGGGGCCGTGCGCGATGCGGCAGGAGACGTGCCGGCGCTTCTTGCCCTGGCGCGGGAGATCGGACGGACAGCGCCCCGGCCCGGCGAGGGCAGCACGGCGCGGCTCTGGGAACTTCTCGCGTCGGTGGCTTCCGTGGATGTCGCCGCAGGCCGGGTGCTCGAACCGCACCTCGATGCGCTGGCCATCCTCACCCAGGCGGGTTCACCTCTCGCGGACTCATCAACGGACAGGGCCTGGGGCGTTTTCGCTGCGGAGGGGCCCGGGCTGCTGCTCGAGGCAACACCGGACGGCGCCGGGAATTACCTCCTCAACGGATCCAAGCCGTGGTGCTCGCTCGCCGCCCACCTGGACGGCGCCGTGCTGACCGCGCATCGTGCAGACGGCGGCCGGGCCGCTTTCGCAGTGGACCTGCATGCTCCCGGGGTGTCCTGCGAGACGCCGCTGTGGACCAGCCGGGGCCTGCGGGAAATCCCCAGCGGCACCGTGCACTTCGACGGCGTCAGCGCCGTTCCTGTGGGTGGATCCGGCTGGTACTTCCAGCGGCCGGGCTTCGCCTGGGGAGGCATGGGCGTTGCAGCCTGCTGGTTCGGGGGCTCCGTTGCCGTGGCCCGCGATTTCAGCTCCGCGCTGACCGCCGCTGCGGTCAACGGGCGTGAACCGGACCAGATCGCGCTGGCCCATTTGGGCGAAACGGACCGCCTCCTCGCCTCCGTGTCCGGCTACCTGGCGCGAACGGCCGAGCGGATTGACGCCGGTGAGCTGTCCGGCCCCGGTGCGTGGAGCGAGGCGCTGCGCGTCCGCGGAACCGTCGCCGCCGCCGTCGAACGCATCCAGGCTGTAGTGGCCCAAAACCTGGGCCCCGGCCCCCTGGCCTTCAACGAAGAGTACGGAAAACGCATGGCGGACCTGTCGCTGTACCTCCGCCAGCACCACGCCATGCGGGACGACGCGCAACTAGGCGCCCTGACCCTGAAGGGGGACCGCTCGTGGTGAGCTTCTCACACGCCGATACCGGCACCGCCGAGTCCGAATGGGAGGGAAGCGGCCTGGCCGTCCTCCCGGAACTCCCCCTGGACCTGGGCGAACTCGCGGGCATGGCCTTCGTTGTGCTGGCTGCGCATCCGGATGACGAGACCCTGGGCGCCGGAGGGTTCCTCGCGCGCCTGAACGCCGCCGGCGCGGCGATAGACGTGCTGCTGTGCACGGCGGGGGAGGCCTCCCACCCGGACTCCCCGAGCACGACGCCGGACCAGCTGGCTGCCGTCCGGCTCGCTGAGTTCAGGGCGGCGGTGTCCGGGCTGGCCCCCGGAGCCGCCCGGGAGTTCCTGCATTTCCGGGACGGCCACCTTGACGCGGACCGGGACCGGATCGCCGCCGCCGTCAGGGAATCGATCGCAGCGTCCGGGCGCCCGGCGGACCGGGTGGTTATCGTTGCGCCGTACCGCTCGGACGGCCACACGGACCACGACGTCCTGGGCTCCGTGGCTGCCGAGGTGGCCGCGCAGGGCGGGCACGGGCTGTTGGAGTACCCCGTCTGGTACTGGTTGTGGGCGTCCCCGGCGGACGGCGCCTGGGCGTCGTGGGTCCGCGTGCCGCTGACGGCGGATGAGCAGCGGGCCAAGGCGGCAGCCCTCCTGGCGCACACCTCGCAGATCCAGCCGCTGTCCGACCAGCCCGGTGACGAGGCGCTTCTTGCCGCCAGCTTTGTCGATCACTTCTCCCGCCCCTGGGAAACGTTCGCATGGCACCGGCCCGCCGGCGGGGCCAACACCGCGGGCGACGCCGAGCGGATCTTCGACGAAGTGCACGCCGGGGCCACCGATCCCTGGAGCTACGCCACCAGCTGGTACGAAAGGCGCAAGAGGGCGCTCACCGTGGCCGTCCTGCCGGACGCCGGGTACGGTTCCGGACTGGAAATCGGCTGTTCCATCGGCACGCTCAGTGTGGAGCTCGCGGCCCGCTGCCGGGAGTTTGTGGCGGTGGACGCCAGCAGCGCCGCCCTGGTCCAGGCCGGTGAGCGGCTGGGGTCCCATCCCTCCGCCCGGACCCTGCACCTGACGGTCCCGCAGTACTGGCCGGATGGCCGCTTCGACCTGGTGGTGGTGTCCGAGACCGGGTACTACCTGACGGCGGAGGAGCTGGCGGAACTGTTCGCGCGGGTGAAAGGCTCGCTGAACCCCGGGGGAACCCTGCTGCTCTGCCATTGGCGCCACCCGGTCACCGGCTGGGAACTGGACGGGGACACCGTGCACGCTCTGGCCCGGCAGCAGCTCCGGTGGCCAACGGCAGGGCTTTACCGGGAAAAGGACTTCGTCCTGGAGGTGTTTGTTTCGCCGGGGCCGGAGCGGCCCTGAGATGACCAGCGGGACCACCGAACGGGCAGGCGGCTGTCCCGCGGAGGAAGTCCGGTCCCGTCCCGGCATCGACCGGGTGGCAGTGGTGGTGCCGGCACACAACGAGGACCAGCACCTTGACCGGGCGCTCTCGGCGCTGCGTGCCGCCGCTGCCGCGTTGGAGCGGGAACGGCCCGGTATGCGGCTGTCCATCACGGTGGTGCTGGACAGCTGCACGGACCGGTCGGCGGACATCACGGCCGGCTATGTCGCCTCAGACCCGCGGTTCGCGGCCGTGCAGGTCCGGCTGGGAAGTACCGGGGCCAGCCGCGCCGCCGGGGTCGTGGCTGCCGCCGGGCAGTGGACAGGCGCGGGGCGGTTGACAGACAGCGGGCCGTGGACCGGGCAGTGGCCGGGGCATGTCTGGCTGGCCAATACCGACGCGGACTCCGCCGTCCCGGAGAACTGGCTGGTGCGCCAGGTCGAACTGGCCGATGCCGGGGCTGACGCTGTCCTGGGATCCGTCGAGCCGGATCCGGCCGGGACCGATCCTGCCGTCCTGCGGCGCTGGCTGGAGCGGCACCCGTTCAGGGAGGACCATCCGCACATCTACGGCGCGAATTTCGGCGTGCGGGCCTCCGCGTACCTTGCGGCCGGCGGGTTTCCCCGCACGCGCGCCCACGAGGACCGGATCCTGGTGGAGAACCTGCGCAAGCAGGCTTACAGCGTGCTGGCCACCGACACCATCCGGGTGCTGACGTCGGGCCGCACCCATGCCCGCGCACCGCAGGGGTTCGCTGCCTACCTCCGGGCGCTGGAGCTCCCCGCGCTGGAGCTCCCCGCGCTGGACCGGGACAGTGGTGACCTTTGACCCTAGGAGCCTGAACTCCTAGACCGCATCCTCGACCCATGGGGTTCCTCCTGAGGGCCGTGGTGTCGTGTGCTCGGCGCTGCCCGTGAACAGCGGGCTGCGGCCGTGATTCCTGCTGCCGGCTCCGGAGCTGGTGCATTGCCACGCGCTCTGGGCCTCAGCTCGGAGGAGGCTGCCCTCCGGCTGCGGAAGGTCGGTCCCAACCGGCTGCCGCAAGTCCGCCCGGTGCCGCGCTGGCGCAAACTGCTGGCCGAAATGACCCACTTCTTTGCCATCATGCTCTGGGTGGCGGCCGGACTTGCCTACGTGGCCGGCATGCCGCAGCTGGCCGTCGCGATCGTCGTGGTGATCCTGGTCAACGGCCTCTTCGCCTACATCCAGCAGGAACGTGCACAGCGGGCTGCCGCCAGGCTCCGTGAGCTGCTTCCCGCCATCGTGTCGGTCCGCCGGGACGGCCGCATTGTCAAGGTCCACACCACCGAGCTGGTGCCGGACGACGTGGTGGTGATGGTTGCCGGCGACAGGGTCCCCGCGGATCTCCGGCTGGTGCTTGCCGCCGGCTGCTCGGTGGACGAGTCGATGCTGACCGGCGAAAGCGAAGCCGTAGCCAAGGTCCCGGGCGACGCCGTCCTCGGTGGCACGTTCCTGGTTAACGGCGAGGCTGAAGGAATTGTCACGGTCACCGGCGGAGGCACCCGTCTCGCCGAAATCGCCGCGCTGACCGGCAAGGTGGAGGCGCCTCCAACCCCGCTGGCCTTGGAGCTGCAGCGGATTGTCCGCATCACGGCCACGGTGGCGCTGGGGATCGGCGTGCTGTTTTTTATCCTCTCGTTGCTGGTGGGTATTTCCTGGCGCGACGCGTTCCTCTTCGCGATCGGGGTGGCGGTGGCGCTGGTGCCCGAGGGCCTGCTGCCCACGGTGACGCTTTCGCTGGCCGTCGGGGCGCAGCGGATGGCGCAGCGCAACGCGCTGGTCCGGAACCTGGAGGCGGTGGAAACCCTCGGCTCCACCACCTTCATTTGCACGGACAAGACCGGCACACTCACCCAGAACCGGATGAACGCCGTCGAGGTCTGGACCCCGGCAGGGCTGCTCAGCATCATCGGTGCGGGCTACGGGCCCGAGGCCGAAGTCACCGGGAAGGGAACCGGGGAAGCCCGGCACCTCAGCACCGCTGCGCTGGCCGCCTCCGCGGGGCGTGCCGTGCTCCACAACGGGCAGTGGATCGCCGAGGGTGACCCGATGGAGGCCGCCATTGATGCGCTTGCCATCCGGCTGGCCGGCCCGGGGAACAAGCCCGATGACCCCGAGGTGTCGCACCGCTTCGCCTTCGACCCGCGCCGGCTGCGCGAATCCGCGATCGTCGGCACCATGCTGTACGTCAAGGGTGCCCCGGAATCCGTGATTCCGCTGTGTGGCGAAAGCGGCGCCGAACGCGCCCTGCAGATGGTTGACCAGATGGCCTCGCACGGGCTGCGGGTACTGGCCGTGGCCGAGCGGAGCCTGCCCGGACTGCCGGGCGAAAGCGTCAAGCTGGAGGAGGTTGAAGCGGGGCTGACGCTGCTGGGGCTGATCGGCCTCCACGATCCGCCCCGGGCCGAAGTGCGCCTGGCGCTCGAGGCGGCCCGCGAGGCTGGAATCAAGGTGGCCATGGTCACCGGCGACCATGCCTTCACCGCGGCCGCCATCGCCCGGGAAACCGGGCTGATCGGTTCACCCGAGCTGGTGCTGGAGGGCCACACCCTCCCTGAGGACGACGCCGTCCTGACCGCCCTGCTGGACCGCGACGGCGTGGTCATCAGCCGGGTCACCCCGGAACAGAAACTCCGCGTGGCACGCCTTCTCCAGCACCGCGGCCACGTGGTGGCGATGACCGGCGACGGCGTCAACGACGGCCCCGCCCTCCAGCAGGCCGACATCGGCATTGCCATGGGACTGAGCGGTACCGACGTGGCCCGCGAAGCGGCGGACCTTGTGCTGCTGGACGACGACTTCGCCACCATCATCGCCGCCGTGGAGCAGGGCCGCGCCACGTACGCGAACATCCGGCGGTTCCTGACCTACCATCTGACGGACAACGTCGCCGAGCTCACCCCCTTCGTGATCTGGGCACTCTCCGGCGGACGCTTCCCGCTGGCGCTCAGCGTGCTCCAGATCCTGGCCCTCGACATCGGCACCGACCTGCTCCCGGCGCTCGCCCTGGGCAGCGAAGCCCCCAGCAAGGGCACGCTGAAACGGCCGCCGGAGCGGAGGCACCTGATGGACCGCGCCCTGATGTTCCGGGTTTTCGGCCTGCTGGGTCCGGTGGAGGCCCTCTTCGAAATGACCGCCTACACCGCAGTGCTCCTCGGTGCCGGCTGGCGGCCGGGCGCGGAACTACCCGTGTCGGACGTGCTCATGGCGGCCTCCGGGGCGGCCTTCACCACCGTGGTGCTGGCGCAACTGGCCAACGCGTTCGCCTGCCGCAGCGCCAGCACCCCGCCGTGGCGGCTGGGCTGGGCCACCAACAGGCTGCTGGTCTGGGCGGTGCTGGCGGAAGTCGGGCTGCTGCTGGTCTTCCTGTTCGTCGGCCCCATCGCCGCATTGCTGGGCCACGCACCGCCGTCGCCCGGGGGCCTTGCCGTGGCGCTCGCCGCCATTCCCGCCGTCATCATCGCGGACTGGCTGTACAAAGTGGTCCGGCACCGCAGGTCCAAAGCCTCTGACCCGCGGGGGTCCGGCGAACGAGGATCAATCCATGGAGGACCAAGCGGCGGGAGAGGCCATGACTGAAAGCCACGTGGTGTGGTTCGACGAAATCGGGATGGCGGATGTGCCCCAGGTGGGCGGCAAGAACGCGTCGCTGGGGGAAATGACGCGCTCCCTCAAGTCCCGGGGCGTGCGGGTGCCGGACGGCTTCGCCACCACGGCCGCCGCCTACCGCACGTTCGTCGAAGCCAACGGCATCGACGCCGCCATGCGCGCCCGGATCGGGGAGTACCGGGCCGGCGAGACGTCGCTGCGCTCCACGGGCGAGGCCATCCGGGAGCTCTTCCTGGACAGCGAATTCCCGGCGGACATCGCCGAATCAATCCGCAGCCACTACCGCGCCCTCGCCGACAGGGCCGGAGTGGACCGGCCCTCCGTTGCCGTCCGCAGCAGCGCCACCGCGGAGGACCTCCCGGACGCCAGCTTCGCCGGGCAACAGGAGACATTCCTGAACATTTCCGGCGAACGCGAGCTCCTGGACGCCTGCCGGCGCTGCTACGCATCGCTGTTCACGGACCGGGCCATCAGCTACCGGGAGGTGAAGGGATTCGAGCACCTGGACGTGGCCCTCTCCATCGGTGTGCAGCGGATGGTGAGGTCCGACGTCGGGGCGTCCGGTGTGATGTTCTCCATCGACACCGATTCGGGCTTTCCCCGCGCGGCAGTGATCAGCGCGGCCTGGGGCCTGGGCGAAACCGTGGTCCAGGGCAGCATCAACCCGGACAAGTACGTGGTGTTCAAGCCGCTGCTGGCGGACACCGGCCTGGCCCCGATCATCGAGAAGACGCTCGGCTCCAAGGCCCGCAAGATGGTCTACAGCCGGGGCGGCCACGCGCGGACCCGGATGGTAGATACCTCAGCGGAGGAACGGAGCTCATTCGTGCTGGCCGACGCCGAGATCCTGGACCTGGCGCGCTGGGCAGTGACGGTGGAGGACCACTACGGCCGCCCGATGGACATGGAGTGGGCCCGCGACGGCGCCACCGGGGAGCTGTTCATGGTGCAGGCGCGGCCCGAAACCGTCCAGGCGCTCAAGAGCGGGACGCGCTTCACCATCCACCACCTCCGCGGGACGGGCAAGGTCCTGGCCTCCGGTGCCGCGATCGGGGATTCCATCGCGCACGGCACGGCGTGCGTCATCCGGAGCACCCGGGACATCGACACCTTCCGCGACGGCGCCATCCTGGTCACGGAGATGACGGACCCGGACTGGGTCCCGGTGATGAAACGGGCCTCGGGGATTGTCACGGACCACGGCGGCACCACCAGCCACGCGGCCATCGTGAGCCGCGAACTGGGGGTTCCCGCCGTCGTCGGCACCGGAAACGGAACCAGCGTCCTGGGTGAGGGCCAGGCGGTGACGCTCAGCTGCGCGGAAGGCGACCAGGGCCGGGTCTACGAGGGCACGGTCCCGTTCGATACCGAGGACGTGGACTTGGGCGCCCTTCCCGCCACCCGCACCGCCGTGATGGTGAACATCGCCAGCCCGGGAGCCGCCTTCCAGTGGTGGCGGCTGCCCGCGGCGGGGGTTGGCCTGGCCCGGATGGAATTCATCATCAGCAACCTGATCCAGGTCCATCCGATGGCCCTGGTGCATCCGGAGCGGGTCACGGACCCGGACGACGCCCGGCGGATCAAGGAACTGACCAGCGGCTACGCGGACCCCCGGGAGTATTTCGTGGAGGCGTTGGCGCTGGGGATCGCCAAGATCGCCGCGCCCTACCACCCGAACCCGGTGATCGTCCGGCTCAGCGATTTCAAGACCAACGAGTACGCGCACCTGATCGGCGGCGGCTCGTTCGAGCAGTCCGAAGAGAACCCCATGCTGGGCTTCCGCGGCGCGTCGCGGTACTACGACGAGCGCTACCGGGAGGGTTTCGCGCTGGAGTGCGCCGCGCTCAAACGGGTCCGGGAAACCATCGGCTTCCGCAACGTCATTGTGATGATCCCCTTCTGCCGCACCCCGGACGAAGCGGACCGGGTGCTGGCGGTCATGGACCAGAACGGCCTGGTGCGCGGCGAAAACGGCCTGCAGGTGTACATGATGTGCGAGATCCCTTCCAACGTGGTCCTGGCCGAAAAGTTCGCGCCGAAGTTCGACGGCTTCTCCATCGGTTCCAACGACCTCACCCAGCTGGTCCTGGGCGTGGACCGGGATTCGGAGCAGCTGGCCGCGCTGTTCGATGAACGCGACGGCGCCGTCACGGCGATGATCAGCGAAGCCATCCGCAAGGCGCACGCGGCCGGAATCAAGATCGGGATCTGCGGCCAGGGGCCCAGCAACCATCCGGATTTCGCGGCCTTCCTGGTGGGCGAGGGCATCGACTCCATCTCGCTCAACCCGGACAGTTACCTCAAAACGGTGCGGGTGATCGCGGACGTGGAAGGCTCGGCCTGATCCCTGGCCGGTGCCACGTTCCGGCCGGGGCTCAGGGCGCGCAGCGCGTTGAGGATGGTGGCCAGGTCCACCAGTTCCTGCGAGAGTGCCCCGGCGATGGCGGGTACGTAGCCCGCGGCTGCCGCCACCATGAGCCCGACGCTCAGCACGATGCCGATCCAGATGCTCTCCATCGCCACCCTGACGGTGCGCTGCCCTATCCGCACGGCATGCGCCGCTTTGGACAGATCGTCCAGGATGATCACGACGTCGGCAGACTCGCCTGCCGCGGTGGAACCGCGCGCGCCCATGGCGATTCCGACGTCGGCCACTGCCAGCACGGGGGCGTCGTTGACGCCGTCGCCCACCATCATCACGGGGCGGTGCGGCAGGGACTTCACTGCTTCCACTTTGTCCGGCGGAAGGCACTCGGCCCGGACATCCGTGAGCCCGGCTTCGGCCGCGATGTGCCTGGCTGTGGCGAGGGCGTCGCCGGTCAGCATTACCGTTTCAGTGACCCCGAGCGCGGAAAGCTCGGCCAAGGTCCGGTGCGCCTCGGCGCGCAGCGGGTCGCTCATGACCAGGGCCCCGACGTACACCCCGCCGATGCCCACGTAGATGGCCAGCTGGCCGCTGGCCAGGTCCGCTTCCACGACGCCTGGCGCAAATTCGGCCACGAAGGACGGCTTGCCCACCACCACTTCCCGTCCGTCGAACACCGCCCGCACCCCGTGCGTGGCATGCTCCATCGCCTCACTGGCGGTCTCGAAACGAAGGTCGCGAGAGGCGGCGGCCTCCATTACGGACGCTGCCAGGACGTGGGAGGAGTACTGTTCCGCGGAGCCCGCCAGCCGGAGGAGTTCGTCCTGGCCCATGGAATCGGCGGTGACGATGGCCACCAGTGAGGGCCGGCCGTAGGTGAGCGTGCCGGTCTTGTCGAAGGCTGCGGTGCGCACCCTGCCAAGCTGTTCCAGGACACCCGCGTACTTGACGATGATGCCGGACTTGGCCGCCTGGCTCATGCCGCCCAGGAACGCCACCGGCGCCGCGATGAGCAGCGGGCAGGGTGTGGCCACCACCAGGACTTCGGCGAAGCGGGTGGGGCTGCCGCTGACGATCCAGGCGATGGCACCCAGCGCATAGGCAAAGGCCGTGAACGGGATGGCGTACCGGTCGGCGAGGCGCACCATGGGGGCGCGGCTTTCCGAGGCTTCCTTAACGAGTGCCACGATCCGGCTGTACTGGGAATCCTTCATGACGGCGGTAACCCGGATCCGGACGGCGGCCTCGCCGTTGACGGAGCCGCTCATAATGCCCTCGCCCGCCGTGCGCTCCACGGGCAGGCTTTCGCCGGTGAGGGAGGATTCATCGAACGTGCCGGTATCGGAGAGCAGCACACCGTCCAGCGGGACCACTTCGCCCGGTTTGACCAGCAGGATGTCACCCACCAGGACGTCCGTGGCCGCAACGTCCTCGGCCGCGCCGTTTTCCGCCGTGCCGTTGCTGGCGCCGCTCTGCGTGGCGGCGTTCCCTGCACCGCCGGTCCGCTCCCGGTGGGCCGTCTGCGGGACGCGCGCCAGCAGGGCACTGAGTTCGCTCTTGGCCCGGCCTGCCGCGTAGTCCTCAAGGGCCGTGCCGCCGGCCATCATGAGCACGATGATCATGGACGCAATGAACTCGCCCACCAGCACCGTGCTGACAATCGCCGTGACGGCCAGGATATCGATGCCCCAGTGCCCGCCGCGCAGCCTTCGGATCATGCCGACGGACAGGTAGGCCGCCACCGCCAGGGCATAGCCGCTCGCGGCAAGCTGGGCGACCACCGGCTGGCCGGACATCACCAGGACGGCGACAGCCATCAGGGCCAGTACCGTGCCCGCAACCAGCGGATACCGGAGCACAAGTTTCACAGGCAGACCCGCCTTCGTCTGGTTAGCTGCCACGTCTGAGCACGCACTGAAAGGACGCACCCACAGGACGCATGCATACGGGTAACACTCCATTGAACCCGCGTTGCGGAACAAGGGGAATAGGTCCCTGATGCGGCGCCTGCGCTGAGCCGGCAGGTTGGAGCCTGCAGGCCTTTCAGCCCTGTCAGCGGCCGGGCTGCCCCTGCCATGGTTGAAGGGTGTCGAACATGGTCGGGGAACCGCCCACCGAACCGCCCGCCGATCCGCGCAGACGCCGCAGGCTGGCGGCTGCTGCCGTCGTGGCGGTGGTTGCGATCACGGCGGTGGTGGTGGCCGTGATCCTGGCCGGTGCTCCGCGGGAATCGGGCCCGTCGGCGGGCCAGCCGACGGCAAGCCAGACCTCGGCGTCTTCGCCGTCGACGCCCGCCCCCTCAAGCCCGGCCGCCTCGCCGTCGGGAAGCCAGTCCTCGGGACCACAGCCGTCCGACTCCCCGTCCGCGCCGTCCGAGACTCAGGGCGAAACTCCCGCGCCGGCCCCTGTGGCGTCCGGCCCCACGCCGCCGCCCGAAACGCTGCCTGTTCCGCAGCCGCCTCCGCCGGTGGCCCCGTTTCCCCCTGCCCTGGCCGGCCAGGACGTGGAGGTGGTTCCCGGTGCCGGTGCGTCGGTGGCGTTGACGTTCGACGCCGGCGCCAACTCGGCCGGCCTCCCCTCGATCCTGCAGACCCTGGCGGGCGCAGGGGTCCGCGGGACGTTCTTCCTGACGGGATCCTGGGCTGCGGCCAACCCCGCCGGGGTGGCCGCCATCGTGGCGGGCGGCCACCGCGTGGGCAACCACTCCCAGACCCACCCGGACTTCACCGGCCTGCCGGACGCCGCAATCGAGGACCAGATCCGTGCGGCGGAGCGGGCGATAACGGCCGCGGGAGCCGACCCCCGGCCGCTGTTCCGGTTCCCGTTCGGTGCCCGTGATGCGCGCACCATCGCCGCCGTAAACAACCTGGGGTATTTGCCGGTGCGCTGGTCCGTGGACACGCTTGGCTGGAAGGGAACCAGCGGTGGCGTCACAGCGCAGCAGGTGGCGGACCGTGCGTTGTCCGCCCTGCAGCCCGGCGAAATCGTCCTGATGCACATCGGGTCCAACCCGAACGATGGCTCAGTCCTGGACGCTGACGCCCTGCCGCGAATGATCGAGAGGATGCGCCAGGCCGGCTACGGCTTCGTCACGCTGGACACCTTGGTCGCCGGATAACCAGCCGGATAACCAGCCCGGGTTGCCGGCCGGGGAGCCTGCCGGGCCAGTCAACCGGAAGACGGGTCCAATGTCACTGTGCAGGGCCGTCCATCGCTGGTAGGACTGAGCCATGACTGAGTCGCCAACCGTAGCTGCCGCGCTGGCGCCGGTTGACGCCGTGGTTTTCGACCTTGACGGAGTGGTCACGGATACCGCCGCAGTCCACGCCGCGGCCTGGAAGGAAATGTTCGACGCCGTCCTCCAGGACGCCCGGATTCCGGCGGACGCCCGGCGCGATCCGTTCACGGACACTGACTACCTGCGCTTTGTGGACGGCCGCACCCGGGAGGACGGCGTAACGGCGTTCCTGCAGTCGCGGGGGGTCCCACTGCCGGCCGGCGGGCACGCCGACGGCCCGGAAGAGTGGACCGCGGTGGGGCTGGGCGCCCGTAAGAACGGCATCTTCGGAGAACTGCTGGGCCGCCGGCCCGTGCCCGTTTTCCCTGGAACGGTGGCCCTGCTGGAACGGCTCAGGGCAGGAAAGGTCCCGGTGGCGCTCGCGACCGCCAGCCGGAACGCCCGCGCCGTGCTGGCAGCCGCCGGACTCCAGGATGCCTTCGACCTCGTGGTGGACGGAAACACGGCAGCCCGGCTGGGGCTGGCCGGCAAACCCGACCCCGCCCTGTTCCTCCATGCCGTCAGGGAGTTGGGGGTGGAGCCAGGACGTGCGGTGGTCATCGAGGACGCCGTGGCCGGCGTGGCAGCGGGACGCCGCGGCGGGTTCGGTCTGGTGGTGGGGATTGACCGTGCCGGGCACCGGGCGGAGCTGGAAGCCGCGGGCGCCGACGTCGTGCTTGAAGACGTCAGCGAACTGGACCTCGGCCTGGTCATCGCGGACCCCTGGCAACTGGTCTACGAGGGATTCGATCCCGCGCACGAAGGCCACCGGGAAGCCCTGACCACGCTCGGCAACGGATACATGGCCACGCGGGGCGCGGCCCCGGAACACCGCCGGGACGGCGTGCACTACCCGGGAACCTACCTCGCCGGTGTCTACAACCGGCTCACCAGCGTGATCCAGGGGCAGGAAACCGAAGACGAACACATGGTCAACATGCCGGACTGGCTGCCGCTGGACCTTTCCGTGGAGGACGGCCGGTGGTGGTCCGACGGCGGCCTGCAGCTCCGCAGCGAGCGGCGCACCCTTGACTTGAAGCGTGCCCTGCTGAGGCGGGAGGCCGTGTTGGAGGACAACGCCGGCCGGCAGCTTCACGTTGTTCAGCGCCGGCTGGTGTCCATGGCGGAACCGCACCTTGCCGCGCTCGAGATGACGGTGACCGCCCTGGGATGGGACGGCCGGGTGGCCATCCGCAGCGGCTGCGACACGGACATCACCAACTCGAACGTGCCGGTGGAAGCCCTCCTGTCCAACCGCCACCTGGCGGGCATCACGGTCTCCGGTGCCGACGACGGGCCAGGCTCTGCCACCCAGGTGGTTCTGGCGCGGACAAGCCAGAGCAGGATCGGAATTGCACTGGCCAGCCGGACCGAAGTGCCCGCCAGCCTGCATCCCGCCACGCCTGAACAGCTCGGCGGACTCTTCGCGCATCGCTTTGACGCGGACCTCCGCGACGGCGAGCCCGTAACCGTCACCAAAACCGTGGCAGTGGTGACGTCCCGCGACCACGCCATTTCTTCGCCCCGGACCGCCGCCTTGGACGTCCTGAACCGCGCCAGGGGCGGCTTCGAGCAGCTGCTGGCCCGTCACGAGGCGGCATGGCGGGGACTGCTCACGCCCTTCATGATTGAGTTCGACGCATCCAACGAGGCACAGCTGATCCTGAACCTGCATGTCTTCCACCTGCTCCAGACCATCTCCGCGCATACCGCGGAGCTGGACGCCGGCGTTCCCGCCCGCGGCCTGCATGGCGAAGGCTACCGGGGGCACATTTTTTGGGATGAACTCTTTGTCCTGCCCCTCCTGACATCCAGGCTTCCCGCCGTGACGCGGGCGCTCCTCGATTACCGGTGGCGCCGGCTGGGGACCGCCCGGGACGCCGCCAGGGCGGCAGGGCTCAAGGGGGCCCTGATTCCGTGGCAGAGCGGAAGCGATGGGCGGGAGGAAACACCAAAGCTGCTGTTCAACGCCCGTTCCGCCCACTGGGTCCCGGACTACTCCCACCTGCAGCGCCACTCTGGCCTCACGGTGGCGTACAACGCCTGGCAGTATTTTGAAGCCACCCAGGACCGGGCCTGGCTGATGCACCATGGCGCGGAAATCATTGTGGAAGTGGCCCGGCTGTTCACCTCGATGGCCGACCACGACCCCGCGGACGACAGATTCCACATCCGGGCCGTGGTGGGCCCGGACGAATACCACACCGGCTACCCCGACAACCCCGGGGGAGGCCTGGACGACAACGCCTATACCAATGTCATGGCGGCCTGGGTGTGCGATCTGGCGGTGTGGATCATGACTTCCCTGCACGGTTTCGACGTGGACGATTTCCGCGATCGACTACGCGTCACCGAAGGCGAAATCGGGGCTTGGGCACAGCTTGGCCGAAGGGTATTCGTGCCATTTCACGCCGACGGCATCGTGAGCCAGTTCGCCGGATATGAGAATCTCAAGGAGCTGGACTGGGAGCACTACCGCCGCACCTACCGGAACGTCCAGCGCCTGGACCTCATCCTCGAAGCCGAGGGCACCAGCACCAACCACTACCAGCTGGCCAAGCAGGCGGACGTCCTCATGCTGCTCTACGTCCTCGGCCAAGACCAGCTCATCACCTTCCTGGACCGCCTCGGGTATGCCGTGACGCCCGAGCAGATCGCACGGACTGTTGACTTCTACCTGGCCCGGACCGCACACGGATCCACCCTGAGCCGGGTGGCGCACGCCTCGGTGCTGGCGCAGCTGGATCCGGAGCAGGCGTGGGACACGTTCCGCGAGGCGCTCGATGCGGACCTGGACGATACCCAGGGCGGCACCACCAGCGCGGGAATCCACCTGGGCGCCATGGCCGGATCCATCGACGTGGTGCAACGGAGCTTCGCCGGGCTGCGCATCACGAGGGACGCCCTGAATTTCGCGCCCAGCCTTCCGAAGGAACTCCGCAGGGTGACGTTCAACGTCCGGTACCGGGACCAGCTCCTGGCAGTGCACCTGGAGAAGGACCGGCTGAAGGTTAGCGCGGCCCCTGGAGACGCCTCTCCGGTGCAGGTCAGGCTGGGCACCCAGCAGGTCCTGCTGCACGCCGGGCAGGACCACGAATTCCGGCTGGGCGCCGGAACCTAAGGCGGGTTTGTGGCTAGTCCATATGCAGGACGGCGGCCCCGGTAATGCGGTCTGCGGCGAGGTCCTGCAGGGCCTGGCCTGCCGCCTCCATCCGGTAGGGCACCGTGGTGGGCCGGAGCGGAATGTCCGCCGCGACGCGGAGGAACTCCTCGCCGTCTGCCCTGGTATTTGCGGTGACGCTGCGCAGCTGCCGTTCCTGGAAGAGCTCGGATCCGTAATGGATCGGCGGGATGTCGCTCAGGTGGATGCCGGCCACGGCAAGAGTGCCCCCTCGGTCCAGGGCACGCAGCGCCTGCGGCACCAACCAGCCCACCGGGGCAAAAAGAATGGCCGAGTCGAGCGGCACGGGAGGTTCGTCGTCGGCGTCCCCGGCGAAAGCCGCCCCGAGCTCCAGGGCGAGGCGCCGGGCCTCCTCGGAGCGGGTCATGACGTACACGCTGGCTCCGCGGTGCATGGCCACCTGGGCGGCCAGGTGGGCGGAACCGCCGAAACCGTAGATGCCGAGGCGGCCGCCGTCCGGCACCTGGGCCCGGCTCAGGGCGCGGTAGCCGATGATCCCCGCGCACAGCAGGGGAGCGGCCTGCTCGTCCGAAAAAACCTCCGGGATCCGATAGGCGTAGTCCTCGTTGACCGTCACCCGGTCCGCGTAACCGCCATCCCGGTCCCAGCCCGTAAAGGTGGGGGAAAGGCACAGGTTTTCCTGCGAACGGAGGCAGAAGCGGCAGCGTCCGCAGGTGCCCCCCAGCCAGGCGACGCCCACGCGCTCCCCGATCCGGAACCTGGCGGCGCCTTCACCGAGCTCCACCACTTCCCCCACCACCTCATGGCCCGGAATGATGCCGGGCTGGCGGGGCGGCAGGTCGCCTTCGGCCAGGTGGAGGTCGGTGCGGCACACGCCGCACACACGCACGTCAAGCAGGACTTCTCCCGGTCCGGGGCTCGGATCGGGGCGTTCGCCGAACACCAGCGGATGCCCCGCCACGGGGCCCGGTTTGCCAACCCACCAAGCACGCACGGCACACTTCCTGTCCTGCTATTCCGGCACGGCTCTCGTTGGGGGCGCGGGGCTCACCGCGTGATCAGCAGGTTGCACAGCGCCCGCTCCAGGGCCGAGGACACGGTGCTCCCCGGATGGCCTTCCCGGTGATGGGCGCCCAGAACCAGGACGTCGGCCTGCGCCGCAGCGGTCAAGAGCTCCTTTTGCAGGGGATGGCTCTCCAGCAGGATGCCTTCCACGGGAACGTCGGGGGCGAGGCTCCTGGCGAGTTCCACGGCCTGGTCCAGGAGCTCCTTACCGTGCAGCGGTGCATGGCGCCCGTGTGTTGCGTGGTGCTGGTCGCCGGCCACATGGATCAATTGCAGCGGCACGTTCAGGGCGGACGCCAGGCCGGCCGCTTCCGCCACCACCTGGTCACGCCGGGGTTTGTCATCTATTCCGGCCGCGACGGGCTGGCCGGGACGGTTCGGGTAGCGGACCACCATCAGGGGGCACGGCGCGTGGACGGCAAGGTCGAGGCAGGCGGAACCCACCAGCTGTCCCAGGAAGCGGCCCATGCCGCGGTGGCCCACTGCCAGGACACTGGCGCCCTCCGCCGCGGCGCGGAGAACCTGCCCGGGCAGCCCCGGCTCGATGACACCGTCGATTTCCAAGGGGTGCGCCCTGCCTTCGGCTGCCTCAGGTTCGGCGGCCTCGGGTTCGACGCCCTCGCGCCGGGCGGCCGCTGCGGTTTCAACCTCGGCCGCAACTGAGCGGGCGAGGTCCAGGCCTTCCTGGAGGGTAGCTTCGGCGGCGTGCCTGAGCCCGCTGCCCTCAACGCCTTTTACGGGACCAAGGTTCTTGGTGAAGACGGGCCAGACCCAGGCATGGATCACCTTCAGCCGTCGGTTCGTGGCGGCGGCATACCCGGCGGCCCAGCGGACGGCAAGCTGTGCCGGTTCGGACCCGTCGTAGCCCACAGCGACCGGTCCGTCCGGGTTCGGCGCATTCCTCGGTGAAGCCGTCGGCATGGGACCTCCCCTCCATAGGCAGCGGCGCAACGTCCACCCAGTAGAGTCCGGAGTACCCCTCCGCGCTAGGGGCTTTGGTCCCGTTCGTCGTTCCGGCGTTCACGCTCATGGCGTTCGCGGAGGTCGCGTCCGCGCCGGATGTCCTCTTCTTCCTTGACCTGCAGCTTGTCGCTTTGCTTGGTGTCCCGGGGCGGCAGCTGGATTGTTTCCTCGGCTTCAATGCCGGCCTGGAGTTGGCGGCCGCGTTCCATCTCGGCGTCGAACTCGGCGCCGAACAGCAGGGACATGTTCAGGATCCACAGCCACAGCAGCATCACAACGACGCCGCCGATTGCGCCGTAGGTCTTGTTGTAGTTGCTGAAGTTGGCGACGTAGAAGCCGAAGCCCAGCGAAGCCAGGACGAAGATCGTCAGTGCGATCAAGGAGCCCATGCTCATCCAGCGGAATTTGGGCTGCTTCACGTTCGGGGTGGCGTAGTAGAGGATGGCGATGACCACCACCACCAGCACCACGATCACGGGCCACTTGGCGATATTCCAGGCGGTGAGGAACGCGCCGCCCAGGCCGATGGCATTACCGACGGCTTCGGCCACGGGGCCGCTGAGCACCAGCATGGCTGCCGTCAGCGCCACGATGATCACGGTGCACAAAGTGACGGCCAGCATGGTTCCGCGGAGCTTGATGAAGGGGCGGCCTTCGTCCACTTCGTAGATCCGGTTCATGGCCCGTCCGAAGGCGCCCACGTACCCGGACGCGGACCACAGGGCCGTCAGGATGCCGACGATCAGGGCGAAGCCGGCGGTGGAGGAACTGGTGAGCTCTTCGACGGGTTGCCGGATGATGTCCAGTGTGGAGCCCGGGGCTATGCCCTGGGCGATCTCCAGCATCGCCGCTGTGGTCTTCTCCGCCTGTCCGAAGATCCCGAGAAGCGACACGAGGGCCAGCAGGGCCGGGAACATGGAAAGGACGCCGTAGTAGGTGAGGGCGGCGGCGAGGTCCGGGCACTGGTCCTTGGTGAATTCCCGGAAGGTCGTCTTTGCGATGTACTGCCAGGAAGGTTTGGTGACATCACGCGGGCTGTCGGGTTTGCGCGAATCATCCGGTGCGGGCGCCGTGCGGGCCTTGGCGGTGCTGCTCTCCTGCGTCTCGGCGTCGGGACGGGCTGCGGTGCCGTTCCGGGTGGCGGGGTTCATTGCCATGGAAATATCCTCAAATCTGCCGGGGCCGGGCCGCCCCGCCGCAAGGGTGGAGCAGCCCGGCCAGGATCCGGTGTCGTTACACCTGCTGGACGTTGTCCTTGGCGTCCGCGGCGCGGTATTTCACGTCGTCCACTGCGCCCTGGCCTTCGGCCTTGACGTGGTCAGTGGCGTCGGCGGCAGTAGCCTTGACGTTTTCCATGGCTTCCTGCGCGGGGGCCTTCAGCCCTTCGGCGACGTCCTTCGCGGCCTCGGTCAGCTCCGTCGTCAGAGGCTCTGCCTTGACCTTGAGCGCCTCGGCAGCCTCGCGCTCCTTCTCGCTCGCCGGGATCAGCGACGAGAACAGCATCCCGGCACCGAAGGCGATGAGCCCTGCCGCGAGTGGATTGCCTTGCGTCTTGGTGCGGACCTGGCGGGGAGCGTCCCCGATGGCCGTGCCGGCGTCCGACAGGTGGGCCCCGCCACCGCTGGTGCCCGAATGCATCCGGTCAGTGGTGTGATCCGCTGCTCCCATGACTTTCTCCTTCACTCCGAACACGGCGTCCTTAACTTTGTCCGTCTGCCGGTGGACGATGTTGGACGGGGTAACTTTGTCCGCCACGGCGTCGACATTGGTGCCGAGCCGCGCGCGGGTTGCTTCGATGTCGGCGCGGATGGCGTCCGGGTTTTCACTCATCGTGTGTACCTCGAGCTCTCTGTGTACCTGGGTCTAATGACTGGGTTTGAGGGTGGGGGGGATTTCCTGGAGCGTCTCCGCCGTCTGCGGCATGCCCTTGATCGCGTTGAGCGCCTTGCGGCCAACGGACGCCAGGACGGCGGCGATGATGCCCCAGAGAACGGCGAGGACGACGGCGGACCAGCCGAGGCCCATGACCGTTCCCAGCGCCCACCAGAGGGCCAGGGACAGGAACAGGAGGACGAAGTGGCCGGCCACGCCGGCCCCGGCGAGCATTCCGCCGCCCTTCCCGGCACGGGAGGCTGACTGCTTCAGTTCGGCCTTGGCGAGATCCACCTCCTGGCGCATCAGCGTGGAGAGGTCCCGCGTCACGTCGCCCAGCAGGTCACCGAGGGAGGTGTTGTCAGCTTTTGCGTGGGCCGCCGAAGGGGGCGTTTCAGGATACTGGCTGCTCATCGCTGCCCTCCGCGCGGGGGATCCTCACGATACGGATCCTCACGGTACGGATCGTCGGCCAGGGGGTCCGTGGCCAAGGGATCCTTGGCCAGCGGATCTGCTGCCCACTGGTCCGTCTCGTCACGGCGCGTTCCCTCACCGTCCAGTGGATTGGGCGGGTAGGTGTCCGCCGGATAGTCTCCGGTACCGGCTTGGGGGCTGTCAGCGTAGGCGCTGTCGCCATAATCGCTGTCGGCGTAGGCGCCCGTGCCCGCTCCGGTGCCGGCCATACCGGCAGTGGTCGCGTTCGGGGCCGGCATCTGCACCGGCGGCGGCGGAACTGCGGTTCCGGTATCGGGAACATAGCCCGGCACACTTGAAATAGGAGCCGTGGTGGTGCGCCCGCTTTGAACGGCGCCCGATGAATCCGGTGCCCCCGCGGCCAAGCTGCGTGTCAGCCGGCCAGCAAGGATGCCCGCTCCCGCCGCCAGCACGAGGAACGTTCCCGGGCGCTGCCGGGCGAACGTCTTCACCTCGTTCAGCAGTGAGCCGGGGTCGCGGCCTTCCAGCCATGATGCCACCGAGGCAGACCGGTCAGCGGCCTGCCGGATCAGGTCCGTGGCTACGCCGGGCTGCTCGGACGCGTCAGCCATGGTGCGGAGTTCCCCGGAAATGGAGTGGAGACCCTGCGCTACCTTTTGCTGCTGGAGGCCTGCCTGGTCCGTGAGGTCCGTCTTGGCCTGATAAAGCAGATCCTTGGCGTTTGCCTTGACCTCTCCGGCGACATTGGCTGCCTCGGCCTTGGCGGTTTCCGCTACGTGCTGGGCGGAATCGGTGGCCTGGTGGGCGAGGTCCCCGGCCTCGTGCTTTGCCGTCTCCGTCTTCGACGGCATGGCTTGGGTTGCCGGAGCCGCCGCGTAAGCGTCGTTGGTTACCTGAGTTGCCGGGTAGGCAGCGTCATTTTCCGGAGTCGCCGGGTATGCGGTTTGCTCTGCAACCCCAGGGGTGCCGTAGCTACCGTCCTGTGGCCATCGGTTCTCTGTCATCTTCGCACTCTCTTTCCAAGAAGGTCGGCTACTGATCAAGAACCAGTAAGAACTGGCCGTTAAATAGTAAGCATGATTACTATCAGATAGTAAGTGCCCTTGGTGTATTAGTTTTCGCAGCACGAATCTTCCGGTGCCCAGCCGCCCGGCGGCTCCGCAGGCTAGTCCAGGCAGACTGTCCCGGCGGCTCCGCAGGCTAGAGGCGCGGCTGCAGCAGGGGAGAGCCCGCCGTCCCGCGCCCGCCTGTCAGCCCGTCGATCACCTCACGGATCGCATCCACCGAGGACGTGTGGGGCTCCCACCCGAGCACCTCGCGCGCGCGGCTGGTGTCCATTACCGGGGCGCCTTCGGCCATCGCAATCCAGCCTGCGTCCGTTGGCTGCAGGTGAAGCCGCCAGCTTAGGTCCACGGCCGCTCGGACCAGCGGGAACGGAACAGGCAGCCACCTCTTGGCATGGAAAATCCGTGCGAGTTCCACCGGCCCGATCACGGGCTCGGCGGCAATGTTGAACGCGCCGGCCGCACGGCGGTCGAGAACGCGCCAGTACGCGTCAGCGAGGTCGTCGGCATGGACCGCCTGGAAGGCCAGGCCGCGGGGCAACGGAATGATCGGCAGGCTGGGATTCCGCGGCAGCAGCCGGGGAATCAGGCGGCCGAGGAAGTACCGGCCGATCTCGCTGCCTGCCTCAGCCTGGAAGGAGAGCGCCGGACGCAGCCTTGAAACGGTGATGCCAGGATTTTCTGCTGCAAACCTGTCCAGCAGGGCTTCCTGTTCGGCCTTATGCCGGCTGTAGTGTGATTCCTGGATGCCGGTGACCGGCCAGTCCTCGTGCCGCCGCGTTTCCTTGCCGGAGCGGCTGTAAGCCCCCATGGAGGACGCGCACACCACGTGCCGCACACCGGCTTCCCTGGCTGCGCGGAGGACGTTCGCAGTCCCCGTCACGTTCGTCCGATGCAGGACCGCCTCGTCGCGGTTCGGCTGGAGGATCCACGCCAGGTGCACCACCGCATCCGCCCCGGCGAGCGCCGCGCGCAGCTGCCCGCCGTCGTCGTCCGCTATGTCCAGGGCGTGCCATTCCACGCCCGAGTAGGGCGCCACCGTGAGGTCCGGCGTGCGGCGGCCGATTCCCGCAAGTTCCAGCTCGCCCGGCCCGTCTGTGTTTGGCCGTTCGGTACCGTGCCGCGCCGACCGCTCCTGCTGGAGGCGCCGCAACAGGGCCGTGCCCACATTTCCGCTGGCGCCAGTGATGACGATCCGCATGCCCGTCCGCCCTTCCGAATGGCTGGAAAGCACCGACCGACGTACCGGTCGGGCCGGCCAGCGTGTTTGGTTCGGAATTAACGCTACCGGCCACCGCTTAATGAGCAACCGTGACGCTGCCGCCGTCGGGGGGCGGGTCAACTAGGGTTGATGCATGAGCAACACGGTGGCCGGCTAAATGGCACGTAAGGGCCGGGCTGCCGGCAGGAACCCTGAACGTTCGACGCCGGGAGTTGTGGAAGTGCCGAAGGGAACCCGCCCTGACGGGCCGGTTGAGGGCGTGTATTACATCGATACCGGGGACTGCGAGCTGATCGCGGACCAGGACAACTCAAACGGCTGGCTCCTGCGGATCAACGGCGTCATGAGCTCGCACATCGACCTTGCGGACCCCCTCTTCCTTGATTTCGAGTACATGCGCTGGATGTCCGCGCTGGTGGAATCACGGTGGCCCCGGGAGGCCAGGCCCAAGCTGCGCGCCCTGCACCTGGGCGGCGGTGCGTGCTCGCTGGCGCGCTACTTCCACGCCGCGTACCCGGAAGCCCGCCAGGTGGTGGTGGAGTTGGACGGCAAGCTCGCCGAGTACGTCCGCGGCTGGTTCGATCTGCCCAAGGCCCCGTTGCTGCGGCTGCGCGTGGGCGAAGCGCGTGAGGTGACGGAGTCGCTGACGCCCCAGACCCGTGACGTGATCATCCGCGATGTGTTTGCCGGTGCCCTGACGCCCCGGCCGCTGACCACTGCCGAGTTCAACGGGCACGCCAAGCGGGTGCTGGCTCCCGGCGGGATCTATGTGGTGAATTCCGGCGACGCTCCGGACCTGAAGAATGCCCGTGAGGATGCCGCCACCATCGCGGCCGTCTTCGAGCACACCCTGATCATTGCCGATCCCGCCATGCTCAAAGGCAGGCGCTACGGCAACATGGTGATGGCCGGCAGCGACCAGCCGTTCGACGACGACCCCCAACTGGCCCGCAGGCTCCTGGGCGGCGGCGTCCCCGCCCACATCTGGAATGACGCCAAAGTTCGGGCCTTTGCAGCCGGCGCAGCCGTCCGCCATGACCCTGAACCGCCGTCGCGCGGCTCATCGGCTGCGTAGCCGCCACCTCTATAGCGGCCGCACAACGTAGGCGCAAGACCGGTGCAACAAAAGCCCCGGCAGCCGCAAAGTTGGCTCAAGAATCGGCTTTTGTGCCGTTTTTCGCCATCCGGGCGCTGTGCGCGCTGTAAGTTTGTGGAAGCTCTCCGCTTTCCCCCAAGACCGGAGGGCAGGAAGCCCCCGCGCTTGAGTCCACTGACTCGCGCAGGGGCTTCCTTCATTTCTACCTTTAGTGCGACCGGCCCCCGGTACCCGGAAGTTCGGTACCCGGAAGTTCGGTGCCCGGAAGCTCGGTACCGGGAAGTTCGGCGCCGGACAGGATATCCGCGGCGATGGCGTGAAGCTTGCTGTCGTTGGCCCGTGCCGCCAGGTGCAGGAGGTCCATGGCCTGGTCCCGGCTGCAGCGGTTCTGCAGCATCACCAGGGACACGGCGGCGTCAATGACAGCCCGCGATTTGAGGGCTGAGCGGAGGTGCTCGGGATAGATCTCCGCCGGATGGACACGCAGCGCGAGCCGGAGGATCCGGGAGATCGAGTCGGTGTGCTCCTCGACCGAAGCGATCGTGGCGGCGTCGAACGCGTCGGTGCTGCGGGCATAACAGTTGAGCGCAGCAGCGGCGCCTTGGTCGGTGCGGATCGGAACGGCGAGGACTGACCGGATGCCCTCTCCCGAGACGGCCTCCGCATAGTGCTCCCACCGGCTGTCATTGAGCAGATCCGGGACCAGCACCGTGTGCTGTTGCCGGAGGGCCGTCAGGCAAGGACCGTCGTCGTAGTCGTATTGCTTCTCGTCCATCCGCAGGGCCTCGTCGTCGCTGCTGGCCACGGTTGCCGGGCTGCCGTTCCGCTCAACTGTGATGGCGCACAGCATCGGATCGCGCCCGCCCAGGCGGGAAGCGGAGATGGTGGTCAGGCCCAGAAGGAACTCGGTGAATCCCGGGCTGTCGAGCAGCAGGTCCTGGAGTTGCTCGGCCGTGGGTGCGTCGTGTGTCTCGGGAGCCATGGCGGCCTCGATCCTTGAAAGCCGGGCCACTTGGGGCCGGTCGGAGGCCGCGGACTCTTGATCGCCCGCAACCACGGTGGTGGATATGGACAGATTCGACGCACTGTCACCAGCGAAGGCTCTCCGACATCTCCTACCTCTGACACTACGCTGTGTAGAGGCCCGAACATAGGGCTCAGCGCCTGCCCAGGAGGGCCTCCCCGTGCTCGACGGTCTGGTCCCGTAGCGCCTGCACCACGGCGGCCACCGCCGGCCGCCGCATGGAGTCCGGCCGCAGCACCATCCAGTAGGGAAGCCGCTCGGAGAAGGCATCCGGAAGCAGCCTGACCAGGTCCTGGTGCAGGTCTCCCATGAAGCATGGCAGGAAGCCGATGCCTGCGCCGGCGCGGGTCGCCTCCACGTGGACAAAAACGTTGGTGGAGCTCAGGCCGTCCTTCATGGCGGGGACGAGCCGGCGCGGGGCGTCGAGATCGTCCACCTGGAGCATCGAGTCCACGAAGTAGACCAGTGGATGTTCCGTCAGTTCCTCCACCGTTGCCGGCGTTCCGTTTTCGGCCAGGTAGGCCCGGGAGGCGTACATTCCCAACACGTATTCGCCCAGCTTGAAGGCCTCGGCACGGTGCACCTGGGGCTCACCCACCACCACCTCGATGTCCAGTCCGGAGCGCTGCTGCAGGGCCCGCCGGGTGACGGTCACGATCTCCACGCTGAGCCCGGGGTGCTGGCGGCGCAGCCGTGCCACCGCCGGGGCGGCGATGTAGGCGCTGAAGCCGTCAGTGGCAGTCATTCGGACAACCCCCGTGATGGGGTCAGGTGCTTTGCCTGGCTGGCCCAGGCTGCGCACGGCCTGTTCAACCTGCTCGGCCACCAGCACGGCCTCCGCGCCGAGTTCGGTGAGCTCCCAGGCGCCGGCCGCCCGGGAGAGGACCCGCCCGCCCAGCGTCTTCTCCAAGGCCGCTATCCGGCGCGAAACGGTGGTGTGGTTCAGTCCCAGGGCCTGCGCCGCCGTCGTGAATTTAGCTGAGCGCGAGACGGCCAGCAGGACCAGAAGGTCATCGGGATTAGTGTCCATATCTGCAATTCTGCACACAAGGGGTGCTGGTTTGGCCATTGAAGTGCAGAGTTTCTGCGGCAATACTCATCTGAGCCCATTCAGTGCTGTGGATCACAGTGCGTGTCATCGTGGACACTAAGGAGAACAAACATGAGCGTAGAACAACGCTCGGCAACACCGGCCGATTCCGCCCCAAAGGGCGCGGGCCTGAAAAAGATCGTCGCAGCATCCATGGTCGGCACCGTGGTGGAATGGTACGAATTCTTCCTCTACGCCACAGCAGCGACCCTGGTGTTCGGGAAGTACTTCTTCCCGGCCACCGGTAACGAGCTGGACGGCATCATCCAGGCCTTCATCACGTACGCCGTTGGCTTCGTGGCCCGCCCGCTCGGCGGCATCGTCTTCGGCCAGATCGGCGACAAGCTGGGCCGCAAGCCCACCCTGCAGCTCACCATCGTGATCATCGGTGTGTCCACCTTCCTGATGGGCTGCCTCCCCGGCTTTGCCGAGATCGGCTACCTCGCACCGGCACTCCTGGTGTTCCTGCGCTTCATCCAGGGCTTTGCGCTGGGCGGCGAATGGGGCGGCGCGGTGCTCCTCGTCGCAGAGCACAGCCCCAACAAGTCACGCGGATTCTGGTCCAGCTGGCCCCAGTCCGCCGTTCCGGTGGGCAACCTGCTGGCCACGCTGGTCCTGTTCATCATGTCCAACGTCCTGAGCAGCGCGGACTTCCTCAGCTGGGGCTGGCGCGTGGCGTTCTGGCTCTCCGCCGTGATCGTGTTCGTCGGCTACTACATCCGCACCAACGTCTCCGAGTCGCCGATCTTCCTGGAAGCGAAGGCACAGCTGGAGCAGGAGCAGGCTGTCAGCTACGGCGTCGGCGAGGTCATCCGCAAGTACCCCAAGGGCATCCTGCAGGCCATGGGCCTCCGCTTCGCGGAAAACATCATGTACTACCTCGTGGTCAGCTTCGCCATCGTGTACCTCAAGAGCGTCCACAAGTACGACACGTCCTCGCTTCTGCTGGCGCTGCTGATCGCCCACGTCATCCACTTCCTGGTCATCCCGCAGGTGGGACGCCTCGTGGACAGCTGGGGCAGGAAGCCCGTGTACCTGGTCGGCGCCATTACCGGAGCCACCTGGCCGTTCTTCGCCTTCCCCATGTTCGACACCAGGAATGCAGTGGTGATCGTCCTCGCCGTCACCATCGGCCTGTGCCTTCACGCCTTTATGTACGCCGGCCAGCCCGCCATCATGGCTGAGCTCTTCCCCACCCGGATGCGCTACGCCGGGGTATCCCTGGGCTCGCAGGTCACCTCGATCTTCGCCGGTTCGCTGGCGCCGCTCCTGGCCACCCAGTGGCTCAAGGACACCGGATCATGGGTGCCCACCGCCATTTACCTGGTGGTGGCGTGCGCCATCACCACGGTGGCAGTGTTGAGCCTCAAGGAAACCAAGGGCATTGCCCTGGAGGATGTGGACCGGGCCGACGCCGAACGCGAAGGCCTGCCTGTAGCAGCCACACGCTGAGCTGCCTGAGTTTTGGCCGGCTCCAGCCCCGCTGGAGCCGGCCGGCTCGCTGAAAAAATCTTTGAACTGGAAGGCTGGGTTATGGAAAACACGCTGAACGGCCGCAAGGCCCTGGTCACCGGAGGCGCCGGCGGCATCGGCGCTGCCAGTGTGCGGGCCCTCGCCGCACGGGGCGCCAAAGTGGTGATCGCCGACGTCGACGAGGCCGCCGCGGCAGCACTTGCCGATGAAGTGGGCGGCACCGCCTGGGCAGTGGACCTGCTGGATGTGGATGCCTTGGCAACCCTCAGCCTGGACTGCGACATCCTGGTCAACAACGCCGGGATCCAGCGCATCAGCCCCATTGAGGAATACGATCCGGCCGACTTCCGCCGGCTCATCACCCTCATGCTCGAGGCGCCGTTCCTGCTGATCCGGGCGGCGCTGCCCCACATGTACGCGAACAACTTCGGCCGGATCATCAACCTCTCGTCGGTACACGGAATCCGTGCCTCCCCGTTCAAGAGCGCGTACGTTTCGGCCAAACACGGACTGGAAGGGCTCAGCAAGGTGACGGCGCTGGAAGGCGGGGACCACGGTGTCACCTCCAACTGCATCAATCCCGGCTACGTGCGCACGCCCCTGGTGGAGTCGCAGATCGCCGACCAGGCCAAGGTCCACGGCATCCCCGAATCCGAGGTGCTGGCGAAAATCATGCTGACCGAGTCCGCCATCAAGCGGCTCGTGGAGCCGGAAGAAGTCGCGTCGCTGGTTGCCTGGCTCGCCTCGAACGACGCCGGCATGGTCACCGGCGCCAGCTACACCATGGACGGCGGCTGGTCGGCTCGTTAGTTCCGGTCCGCCCGCAGATGCGGGCGGCACGGACATGTTCCGCGTGCTCGCTCGTTCCTCGCTTAGACGCACGCTTCCACATGCCCGACGCCGCCCGCCTCCAACTGCGCGGCCCAAACTATGGCTTTGCACCTGTTAAGGCGAGGGTGCCTCCGAGGGCGATCATCATTGCTCCTCCTGTGGTGCTCAGCGTGGAGATGCGCCGCGGGGAGCGGGCGAACCACTGGCGGGCGGTTCCTGCTGCCAGCGCCCAGATGCTGTCCGAGACGAGGGCGATCAGCAGGAACACCGCCCCCAGACTGGCAAGCTGCAGCGGGATTCCGCCGGCGGAGTACTCCACGAACTGGGGCAGCACCGCCACGAAGAACACCAGCGACTTCGGGTTGGTGGCGCCCACAACGAATCCTTGCCGGAGGACCCGGAAAGTGGAGCCGGAACGCGAAGGATCGGCCGCCGTCGTACTTGTTCCACGGTGCCGGATCGCCTGGATGCCGAGGAACACTAGGTAGGCTGCGCCGGCGAACTTCACGATCGTGAAGAGCAGGACCGACTGCGCCAGGGCAACACCCACACCGAGCGCCACCGCAACGATCTGCGGGACCATTCCCAGCGCGTTTCCCAGGACACTGAGCAGCCCGCCCTTGCGGCCCAGGGCCAGGCTGCGTCCGATCACGAACAGCACGCTGGGCCCGGGGACGGCAATCAGGACGGCGGCGGCTAGGGCAAAAGTCAGCAGATTGCTCAGTGGAACCATGACTGATTTTAGCGCCGGGGAAGCCCTGGGAAGCCCTGGGTGGCCCGGCCAGTACGGTTACTCCGGCGTTCGAACCTGCCGATAGTCGTAGTAGATCACTTCGGGTACCAGGTCGGGGTGGGCGTCAGCCGCCGTCCGCAGGCCCAGCGACGAGCCGTGGATGACCGTCACCACGCCAAGCCGGCGGCCGTTGAAGGGGTCGTCGGCAAGGACTACGTCCCCGATCTTGAACGGTACGGCGGCCGTGCGGATTTTCTGCGCTGCGGCCTTCAGCCATGAGATCAAGCGGCGCCGGGCGCGGGGGAAGGGAGGCCGGGAGGCTGGATGATCCTTCATCAAAACCACTCCTTTGCAGTGCCTGAACCAGCAGGACTCGCAGGCGGTCCGGATGCTGCGGCAAGTGGTCCACGTCCGGTCTGCGCCTGGGGTCCAACCTAAGGCCAAATCCCACCCGTCGCTTGCGTAACTCTTACCCCTTCTGTACCGTCCAACACTCGAAATTTATTGGGCACTACTTGCCCGGTGTTCAAGCGCCCTGAGCCGTCTCGTCGACAAGTTCGGCGCGGGCGCGCCCATGGCCGCGGACCCACAGGCGGTAGGCCACCATCAGCAGCCCCAGCCACACTGCACCCACGTAGAGGGCAACCCGGGAATCCTCGAACGCACCCAGGATCGCGATCACCAGGGCCATGAACGCGATGGTCAGGATGGAGGCCGCCGGCCACCACGGAGAAGGGAATTCCGACGCCGGGAGCCCCTTGCGGGCGATCTCCCGTTTCATGGCCACATGGGACGCCAGGATCATGACCCAGACCCAGACGGTGGCAAAGGTGGCGATCGAAGCGATCAGCAGGAACACGTCCTCGGGCATGACGGCGTTCAGGATCACGCCCACCAGCAGGACGCCGGCCATCATCACAACGGTCATCCACGGCACCCCGTGGCGGGATACCTTGCCGAAGCTTGCCGGCGCATGGCCTTGCCGGGCCAGTCCGAAGAGGATGCGGCCGGCTCCGAAAATGTCGCTGTTGATGGCGGAGAGGGCAGCTGTAATCACCACGGCGTTGAGGATGTGCGGTGCGGCGGGAATACCCAGGCCGCTGAAGATCTGGACGAACGGACTGCCGTTGGCGCCTACCTCGTTCCACGGAAACAGGCTCATCAGCACGGCGAGGGTCAGCACGTAGAACAGCAGAACCCGCACGGGTACGGTGTTGACGGCCTTGGGAATGACCTTCTTGGGGTCGGCCGCTTCACCGGCCGTGACGCCGATGGTTTCGATCCCGCCAAAGGCGAACATCACGACGGCGAACGAGGCCAGGAGCCCTTCGAAGCCGTTGGGGAACAGGCCCCCGTGCTCCACGAGGTTGCCGATTCCCGGAGCGACCGTGGCCCCGCCGGCCTGGAAACCGAAGAGGATGATGGCTGCGCCGCCAGCGATCATGGCGATGATGGCCACGACTTTGATCAGCGAGAACCAGAACTCCAGCTCGCCGAACACCTTGACGCTGAGCAGGTTCAGGGCTGCCAGGAAGAAGATGATGGCCAGGACCCAGATCCAGCGCTCGACGTCGGGGAACCAGAACCCCATGTAGATACTGAAGGCGGTGACGTCCGCGATGGCCACGATGGCCATCTCGAACACATACGTCCAGCCGGTCACGAATCCGGCCAGCGGGCCGAGGTAGCGGCTGGCGTACTGGCCGAACGAGCCGGACACGGGGTGCCGCACGGCCATCTCGCCCAGGGCCCGCATCACCATGAACACGGCCGCTCCGCCGATCATGTACGCCAGGAGGACCGCCGGCCCGGCCTTCTGGATCGCGGAGGCAGAGCCGTAGAACAGCCCTGTGCCGATGGCCGACCCCAAAGCCATGAAGCGGATGTGGCGGATGTTCAGTCCGCGGTTCAGGACGGTGCCGACGGCGGTGTCGACGGCGGTGCCGGCGGCGGCGCGGGCAGTGCTTCCGGCGGCGCCGGAGGACGCTGCGGTGTCTTCGGGCGCGGTTTGTCCTGCAGTTTTGCTTGCTGTTGGGGCTTGTTGCATGCGAATACCTTCTCGTCATTGGGAGGGGGATCGCTATCCAGCAGACCATTTTCGCGCCCTACGTGATGAGCCTCACGGAGGTTTGGTGTCTTTCATTTCAGACTGTCCGGGCGGCTTCCAGTCACCTGGCTTCCAGGCACTCGGCGCGAACGGACACTTGCGGCCCCGCCGCCGCTGTGACCCCGCTGCGCACCCGGCGCGAACGGACACTTGCGGCCCCTCGGAGGCGCCAGCAGTGACGCCGCCAATAATGTCAGGGCCTCCGGAGATACTTTGGGTATGGAAAGCAGAGCCGTTGTGGAGACGATGGAGGCCGTCGAGGCCTCCGTCTCTGCGTTGTCTGGTCTGGTTCGCCACGCGGTGGGAAGCATGGGCACGGCCAGTACCGACCCGCTTCGTGACCAGGCGGATGCGTGCCTGGACGGACTGGCAGAGCTGGCGCGGACGGAAGCCCGAATGGCTGCCCTGAAAGTGCACTTCGCCGCCGGCTACGCGCGCGCCGCCATGGCCTCGGCGGCACCGGCTCGGTCCCCGCAAGAACACACCGCACAGGACATGGCCCTGACCGCTGAGGTGGCGTGTGTCCTGACGGTCAGCGAACGCACCGCCGGTGCCCTCCTGGCCGAAGCCCAGGCACTGAGCACTACCCTGCCGCTGACGTTGTCCGCGCTGCAGGCGGGGAACATTTCGTGGCAGCATGCCCGGATCATGGTGGACGAAACCGACAACCTCGACAAAGCGGGGGCTGCCGGATTAGAGGCTCACTTCCTTGACCCGGATGCGCCATCCGCTGCGCGCGGCTGCCCTGCCGGCGACCTCGTCCCGGCCCGGTTCCGGGCTAAGGCACGTACCTGGCGGGAACGGCACCATCCGGTCAGCATCGAAAAGCGCCATAATCGAAGCGCCGCCGAGCGGCGGGTGGAATACACACCGGACCGCGACGGCATGGCCTGGCTCTCCGCGTACCTGCCCGCCAGTCAGGCAGCAGGGGTCTGGGACCGCATCACCACAGCTGCAAGATCCCTCCAAGGAGCTGACGAGGCCAGGACCCTTACCCAGCTCCGCGCCGACGTCGCCGCGACCTGGCTCCTCACTTCGGGGCGCGAAACGGCAGGCAACGCAACGGCTGGAGACGTGCCTTCCCCTGCGGCGCAGGTGCTCATCACCGTTCCGGCGCTCTCGTTGCTCGGCTTATCCGAGGAGCCGGCCATGTTGGACGGGTACGGCCCGATCCCGCCGTCCATGGGGCGCGCCCTTGTCGCTGACGGCGCATCTTCATTCCTGAGGGTGTTGACGGACCCCCGCGACGGTGCGCCGTTGGAGGTAGGACGGACCAGCTACCGCATTTCCACAGCGCTGCGGCAGTGGCTCCGGCTGAGGGACGGGAAGTGTCCGTTCCCTGGCTGTAACAACCAGTCGCTGGACAATGACGCCGACCACCTCCTCGCCTGGGCTGACGGCGGGAGCACGGGGATCAGCAACCTCGGCCAACCGTGCCGCAAACACCACCGCCTCAAACACACCTCCGGGTGGAAACCCGCCGGCGCCAGCCCCACTGAACCGCCCGGCTGGACTTCACCCGCAGGCCGCCATTACGCCAGCGAACAACCCGACTGGGAACCACCCGTCTTGCCAGTAGAGATCCTGGCTATGACTACTAGTCGTGATCCAGGCGAACCCGACCCGGGTACATTGGAGCCGGGCCTGCTTGGTTCAGGCATGCCCGACTATTTGGACGAACCCCCACCCGAATTCGATCTGACGGACCATCCGCTAGCCGAGGACCCTTTCAAGGACTGGGAGCTCTTCCTGGCCTACGACTCCTACGCGGCTGCATAGATAGGCAAGTGTCGCACTGGAAGTTCTGCATGGGGAAGCGCAGTTGGCCTCCTTTGTCTTGCCCTGAATTGGGTGATGGATTCACACCCTTGCGGCCCTGGATTCTCGGCGGAAAGACCTCAGGTAAACTTCCCTCAGACAACATCGGGAGACGCTCGATAGGGTGTCGCGGCAGCGGAACGGAGCCCGCTCGCCGGGCGCCCCGCTTCCTGGACCTCAACCAGATAGCGCCAGCAGTCGGGCCGTGAGCCGTCGATATCGGTGAAGCCATACTCCAGCGCCAGGCCTCCGGAAGAGAACGACCCACCGGTGCGACCCTGCACGTCAGGGTCCGCGGCCAAAGAGGCAACGGCGCGTCCCACAAAGCGCGGGCTTTCGGAGATAGCGGCGAAATGGGGCTGGGTGTCCGCAGCGTCCCGCCAGTTCTCCTCGGTGACGCCGAAGTGCTCCAGCATCATTTCGGAGCGCATCCAGCCCGGCGTGAGCGCCACGGCGGTACAGCCGAACCGCTTCAGTTCGTCCGCCTGGCTGAAAGCGAGCCGCAGCACCGCATTCTTGGCGAGGTCGTAGAACGCCGACACCCGGTAGTGCCCGGCGTTGTACTCGCGGGTGCCGTCGGTCATTTCCACCACCAGGCCGCCGGGGTTCCGGATGAGCAGCGGTAGCGCGAAATGGCTGGTGATCAGGTGCGTATCGACGGCGGTGTGCAGCATCCGCAGGCCGGACTCCAAATGGTGGGACCACACCGGAGCGTCCCATTCGATGAGGTTTTCACCGCCCCAGATGTCGTTGACCAGAATTTCCAGGCGCCCGTGTTCGTCGTCGATCCGCTGCACCAGCGACTGTACGGCCTCCGGGTCCAGGTGATCCACCGCTACGGGAATGCCGACTCCACCGGCGGCATTGACCTGCACGGCCGTTTCCTCGAGGGTCTCCGGCCGGTTGTAGTCGGACCTGCGGCCTCCGGCGCTGCGGCCGGTGCAGTACACGGTGGCGCCTGCTTCGCCAAGGGCGACGGCGGTGCCCCGGCCACCAGCGCGACTTTTCCTGCCAGCGGTTTGGTCATGGCTGCGTTCCTAGGCATCCTGCTGCACGCTCAGCACGATGATCGCAGCGTTGATGCCGAGGGCAATGAGCCACCACTTGTTGAAGGTCAGCAGGAGCAGCGCGGTTGAGAGGGCTGCCCCGGTGATGGTTGCCGGCTGCCACCAGGATGCCCCTCCAATGAGTCCCAGGCCGCCGGCTGCCAACACCACTGCGGCCGCAACGGCCAGGGCGGCCGCGGCGCGCCTGACATTGCCGGCGAAAGGGGAGTGGCCGGCGTCGAAGGGTGCCTTCGGATCGGCCTTCGGCAGCCAGATGGCGAGGTGGATCAAGCCGTGGGCAACCAGGAAGAGCCCGGCAATCCAGACCATGGTGGCCTCCTCGCAACAGTCTGTGACCTCCATCGAAGCACCGGACGGGAGAAGCGGCATAGGGGCGGAAGTCCCCGGCCGGTCCCCGTCCTCATGTATGTCTGGTATCCCGGACGGCAAAGTGGTTCGATGGCCGTATTCGGTGCCGCGCAGGGAACACGCTTAAGTACGGGATACCGGACACCCCTTGATCCGGCGCGAACGATGGAGGAAACATGGCGGACGGCGAATCGCCCGCACGGACGGCGGCAAAGGCGCCTGCGAAGGTGGCGTCGAAAGTCCCGGCGGCGGAAAATACCTTGCGTATCCTCAAACTCCTGGCCTCCAAGCGCGGGCCGATGGCGGCGTCGAACATTGCCACGGCCCTGGGGTTGCCGCGCTCAAGCGTCTACCACCTGCTCGGCGTCATGGAGGCCAACGGCTTCGTGATGCACCTGCATGAGGAGCAGCGGTACGGACTGGGCATCAGCGCCTTCGAACTCAGCTCCGCGTATTCGCGGCAGGAGCCGCTGTCCCGGATCGGCCGGCCGATGCTCGCCTCGCTGGTGGACGTCGTGGGCGAAAGCGCTCACCTAGCAGTGCTGCACGGCCGCGATGTGCTGTACATCGTCGAGGAACGCGCCAAGAACAGGCCGTCCCTGGTGACCGACGTCGGCGTCCGGCTGCCCAGCCACCTCACGGCTAGCGGGCGGGCCATCCTCGCGGCCCTGCCCAAGTCGCAGGTCCGTGCGCTGTACCCGAATGCGGCCGCCTTCACGGCCCGGCACGACGTGGAGGGGGCCATCATGAAGTATTCGGCGCTGTCCTCGCATCTCGACCAGGTCCGGCAACGCGGCTATGCCACCGAACACGGCGAGGTGACACCCGGGTTCGGCTCGATTGCCGCCGCGGTCACGGACCATGTGGGATGGCCGACGGCGGCCGTCGCCGTCACGTTCCTCGAGGACAAACTGCCCGCGGACCAATGGCCGGCGCTCGCTGCCCGCGTCCGGAAAGTGGCGGACGAACTTTCCGTCCGCATCCACGGCCGCCCGGCCAAGTAGCCCTTACCCAACTAGTGGTGTGTCTCAGTTTTGTTTGATGGCTTCGAGAGCGACGCGGCCGCGGGCGACTTTTTTGAGGATTGAGTCT